>NZ_JBMOGV010000133.1:0-4741 GCF_049318185.1 Flavobacterium sp.
AACAGCAAAAATATTGCCATATGCTTCAGGTTTTGATAATGCAACTACAGATTTTGTTGGTTGGACTACATATGGAAATAGCGCTTATGGGCCAGGTACGAATTCTTCATTTGCTCAAGCAGGAACTCAATATTGGATTTTTAATGATACTGTTGGATCAGTTTCAAATAACTGGTTATTTTCTCCTGCTATTTCTTTACAAGCTAATGAAAAAGTTATAGTTTCTTTTTGGGAAAGAAATGGTACTACTGCTGGGAATAGAAATTTGAGACTTACAGTAGGTAATGCTGCTTCACCAGATGCTCAAACAACTGTAATATATTCTAATGCAGCTTTATTAAATAATAGTTATACACAAATTACTGCTCCAGAGTATCAATTTCTTTCTGCTGGTATTTACTATTTTGCATTTAATGATATTTCTAATGCTGCTAATTCTGTTATTTCTGCAGCAATGCGTATTGATACGGTAAACTTTGCTACTAACTTATCAACTGGTGATTTCTTATCTTCTAAATTTGCTATATATCCAAATCCTGCAAACGATATCCTTAACTTTTCTAATCAAGATAATGCTATTGTTAGTTCAGTTGAAATGTTAGACTTAAACGGAAGAATTGTAAAATCTGTTAAAGTTAATGCAACTGAAGGTCAATTTTCAATTAGTGATTTAGCTACGGGTATTTACATGATGAAAATTAGTACCGACATAGGTATAGCTACCAAAAAAATAATTAAAGAATAATATATTCTTTTAGATAAATAAGCCATCAGTAATGATGGCTTTTTTTATGCCAAAAATTTAGAGTTATTTTCTAAACTAGGTAATAGGCATTGTTCTTTCTTTCCATACCATTTATACCTGTTTTTTGCAATATAATCGTAAACAAGATTAGTTATATAACTAGGGAAGATTGAAAACGAATTTAATAATGGATACAATCCATTTAATGATGCAGCAATTTTAAAAGCAGCATTTGCTTTGAGGTAATAGGCGCTGCCTGGTTCATATAAAACGATGCTGTCAATTTTGGTACTATCAATACCAATATGTTTTATGATTTTTTGACCAAGTTCTGACTGTAAAGAGACAAACCTGCAACTATCTTTTTTATCATGCTTAATTATAAATTGCACGGCAGCATCACAAAGGTTGCAAAAACCATCAAAGAGAATTATTTTTTTGCCTTTTGGTAAGTCTTCAATATTCATGAATATTTATTTTGCTTGTACATATTCTAATAGCTCTAAAGTTACTTTTGAAGTAAACATGCCATAATTGACTACAGCTTTATTTTTTTCTATTTTATCAATAGTTCCTATCGCTTTGCCGTCAATCATTCTAACACGATCACCAATTTTCAAGGTTACTTTTGGTTTTTCAGTTTCTAGTTTTAGAGCTTTAATTTTATTTTCTTTTTTAACTTCTCTAATTTCTTCAACTTTCACTTTTACTTCCTCAATAACTTTCTTTTTGATGATTTCTTTTTCAACTTTTTCTTTAACTGTGGCTTTTTTGCGTTTAGAGTTTTCTATTTCAACTATTTTTAAAAACTCTCCAATCAATACTTTTTTGTCTTTGTTGTTAAAGTATTTATCAGCAATATCATCTATCTTTTGGCCCATATAAATCAAACGCTGATTTGCATCATATAACTCTTGATAACGTTCTAATTTTTCTTGTATCTTAGAATTGATGGTTTCCATCTTTTTTCCTTCTTGACGCGCTTTGCTTTCTTCCTCTTTGAGTGTTTGAGATGTTTTTTCTAGTTTTGAGCGTTCTTTTTGAAGGTTGGCTATAGTTTTATCAAAGCGTACTTTTCCACCTTCTATTTTCTTTTTGGCACGATTAATTAATCCATAAGGAATGCCATTTTTTTGTGCTACTTCAAACGTGAAAGAACTTCCTGCTTGACCTAAAATCAATTTATACATGGGTTCCAAGGATTTTTCGTCAAAGAGCATGTTGGCATTACTAGCAAATGGTAATTCATTGGCTAAAATCTTTAAATTAGAATAGTGCGTTGTAATTATTCCATAGGCTTCACGATGATAAAATTCCTCTAAAAAAATTTCAGCTAAAGCACCTCCTAATTCTGGATCAGATCCAGTTCCAAATTCATCTATTAAAAACAATGTTTTTGCATTGCATTTTTTGAGAAAATAATTCATGTTTTTCAGGCGATAACTATAGGTGCTCAAATGATTTTCTATGGATTGATTGTCACCAATATCAGTTAAAATTCTATCAAACAAAAAAGTTTCACTACGCTCATGAACAGGAATTAAAATTCCACATTGCAACATAAGCTGAAGTAATCCAATGGTTTTTAGAGAAATAGTTTTTCCACCTGCATTTGGTCCAGAAATGACTATTATTCGGTTATCTCTATTTAGTTCAATAGTTTGAGGAAATGTTTTTTCTTGCTTTTCACTATTATTCAAAAATAATATAGGGTGGAAAGCATCCCTGAAAAACAAACGTTTTTCCTCAATTATACTGGGTAAAACAGCATTTATTTTTCTGGCATATTTTGCTTTGGCAGCAATTACATCTATATCACTGAGAAAGTCCTGATATTGTTTTAATAAATCAATAAAAGGTCGGATATCATTAGATAGTTTCTTAAGAATTCTTGTAATTTCCTCTCTTTCTTCATATTCTAAATTACTCAATTCTCTTGAATAGCGCAATGTAGCTTCGGGTTCAATATAAGCTATACTTCCTGTTTTTGAACTTCCTAAGATGGAACCTTTTACTTTTCTACGATACATTGCCATTACTGCTAAAACTCTACGGTTTTCAATAAAGCTTTCTTTGATTTCATCTAGATAGCCCAAAGAATTATATTGACTCATGGCTTGTCCAAAACTCTGATTTACTTTCCCCCGCACAACGCTCATGTCTCTTCGAATATTGATTAAATCAGGAGAAGCATTATCTTTTATTTCTCCATATTTATCAACAACTTCATCTATTTTTTGAATGATATATTTGGTATATTCAACTTGAGTAGCTTTTTCGTTTAGTTTTGGATAATAATCTTGAAACTTTTTTAAGAACAATAATAATACATTTACCGTTTCCGAAAGTGAGGCTATTTTTCTATAACTTCCAACTTCCAAAAAACTATCTTCTATAGATAAGAATTTGAAGTCTTTGGTTAGATTATCAAATCCATGATTTGGTATAGTATTATTATTACTGAAAGATGATAAGTATTCTGATGTTTGCAGTAAATTATCCATCAATAATCCCTTATTATTAAGGGGAACTATTTGAAGTGCTTTTTCTTTACCAATTTCTGTATTGCATCGGTCTGAAATAGTTTGCAAAACGGTTGTAAACTCTAAATCTTGTAAAGTTTTATCTGTGATTGAAATCATTAAAATATTGTCTTTGCTTCAAAGTTACAAAGTATAAAATCCAAAATGAAGTAGAAAATACTATTTTTGATTAAATTTTTAATAGATGTTTATCAAATTACATGCTTCCTGGCACAAAGTCCTTTCTCAAGAATTTGAGAAACTCTATTTTAAAGCGCTTATGGAATTTATTAACATCGAATATGCAAATCATAGGTGTTTCCCAACAGCAACTCAGATATTTGCAGCATTTGAACATTGTCCATTTGATAAAGTAAAGATTGTTATTATAGGACAAGATCCTTATCATGGTTTAGGGCAAGCTAATGGTTTGTGCTTTTCAGTAAATGATGGTATGACTTTTCCACCCTCACTTATTAATATTTTTAAAGAAATTCAATCAGATTTAGGATTGCCTATTCCTATTTCGGGCAATTTAGAGCGTTGGGCAGATCAAGGAGTTTTATTGTTAAATGCCACACTAACCGTACGTGAAAGCGAAGCAGGAAGTCATCAAAATCAAGGATGGGAAACTTTTACTGATAAGGTTATTCAAAAAATATCAGATGAAAAAGAAAATGTTGTTTTTCTCCTTTGGGGTGGTTTTGCCAAAAAGAAAGGTTCAAAAATTGATAGAAAAAAACATCATGTTTTAGAAACTGGCCACCCATCGCCATTGAGTGCTAATCGTGGATTGTGGTTTGGTAATAAGCATTTTAGTAAAACTAATGATTACCTAAAAAGCATTGAAAAAAAAGAAATAGCATGGTAATTTCTTACTTTACATTAGAATAATAATTTCCACTAATACTCTTAAAATGTTTATTTATTGTCACGATTGCGAAATCTAAACAGCTTTTATTATTTCAGATAAAGTACCTATTTTATCAATAATTTTAAGTTCAAACAATTTTTTTTGAATTTTGTTTAACATTTTTTCTTCTAATGGTTTTTGTGACCATTTGGTAACTGAAATCCATGCTCGAATATCTTCTAATTGTTGATCGTATTTTAAGGATAAAGTCCTATCAATGCTAGGAATATCTTTGAATTCTATAGTAGTATTGTTAATTATTTCTAGAATAAGAGAAATAGTTTGTTTGTTTTGTTCTAAAAATACATTTCTTACGGCAATTACAAAGCAAGGCCAAGGAGTTGGACAATCAGCAACACGACGAAATATTCCTTTGTCAACTAATGGTTTGGTCATAAAATGTTCCCACATAAAGTAATCTGCGTTGCCATTTGACAAAGCTTCTACAGCACCGTCAATAGTATTTACTATCTCAAATTGCAGGTTGTTTGTATTCCAATTTTGATTTTGTGCATTGATATAAGCCATCAAATGTGAACCTGAACCATAGCGAGAAATGGC
>NZ_JBMOGV010000134.1:0-4701 GCF_049318185.1 Flavobacterium sp.
CCATTTGAGCTGCATACGGAGTATTCTTTTTAGAACCTCTGAAACCCATTTTACCTGCAGATGACCAAGAAATAACTTCACCTTTTTTGTTTGTTAACGAAATGATGATGTTGTTAAAGGTTGCACTAATATGAGCTTCTCCTGTTGATTCAACGATAACTTTACGTTTTTTTGTTGTTGCTTTAGCCATATTACTTATTATTTAGTTGCTTTTTTCTTGTTAGCAACAGTTTTTCTTTTACCTTTTCTAGTTCTAGAGTTGTTTTTAGTTCTTTGTCCTCTCAAAGGAAGACCAGATCTGTGACGTATTCCTCTATAACATCCAATATCCATTAAACGTTTAATGTGTAATGAAACTTCTGAACGAAGCTCACCTTCAATTTTGAAATAAGAAACTGCATCACGAATTCCTCCGATTTCGTCATCATTCCAATCTTGAACTTTTTTATCTTGGCTAACTTGAGCTTTTTCTAAAATCTCAATTGCTCTACTTTTACCTATTCCGAAAATGTAGGTTAAAGCGATAACTCCTCTTTTGTTTTTTGGGATATCTACCCCTGCTATTCTTGCCATAACTATCCTTGTCTTTGTTTAAATCTAGGATTCTTTTTGTTGATTACGTATAATCTGCCTTTTCTTCGTACAATCTTGCACTCGGCACTTCTTTTTTTAACTGATGTTCTTACTTTCATTTTGAATATCTTTAATATCTATAAGTAATTCTTGCTTTTGACAGATCATAAGGGCTCATTTCTAGTTTTACTTTGTCACCAGGTAACAATTTAATGTAATGCATTCGCATTTTACCAGAGATATGAGCAATTACAATATGTCCGTTTTCTAACTCGACGCGAAACATTGCATTTGATAATGCTTCAATAATTGATCCGTCTTGTTCTATTGCTGATTGTTTTGCCATAAAAAATTAAGCTACTGCTTTTCTATTTTTACCACTTTTCATCAACCCATCATAATGCTTATTCAATAAATAAGAATTTATTTGTTGAATAGTATCGATAGCAACACCAACCATAATGATTAATGAAGTGCCACCATAGAACATTGCCCAAGATTGTTGAACATCGAGACTAACTACAATAGCTGGGAACACAGCAATTAAGGCTAGAAATAATGAGCCAGGGAATGTTATAAGAGACATGATTCTATCTAAGAAGTCAGCAGTATCAACACCCGGCTTAACACCTGGAATAAATCCGCCACTTCTTTTCAAATCATCTGCCATTTTATTTGTTGGAACCGTAATTGCAGTGTAGAAGAATGTAAAAATTACAATCATTGAAGCAAAAACTACATTATACCAAATTCCAAACATATCACTGAATGTTCCAGCAATTGATTGCGATGTCTCAGATTTTGAAAGACCTGCAACAGCAGCTGGTATAAACATAATTGCTTGGGCAAAGATTATAGGCATAACTCCAGCAGAATTAAGTTTTAAAGGAATCCATTGTCTGTTTCCTCCCATAATGTCTTGTTCGAAATCTCCAGTTGTAGTTCGGCGAGCATATTGCACTGGAATTTTTCTAACTGCCATTACTAATAGTACACATGCAATGATAACTAATAACCAGACAATAATTTCAAGTACTAACAACATAGGACCACCATTATTATTAGTAACTTTTGAAGTAAATTCTTGAATTAATGCCTGTGGTAATCTCGCAAGAATACCTACCATTATTAATAATGAAATACCATTTCCAATTCCTTTATCTGTAATTTTTTCTCCTAACCACATGGCAAAAATAGTACCTGTGGTAAGAATTAAAACTGATGAAAATAAAAATGCAAATGAACTGGCTGGAAGAAGAAAAGCTTCTGGCTGTAATGTTCTTTGTAAATTATAGATATAACCTGGGCCTTGAATTAGAGTAATACCAATAGTTAACCATCTAGTAATTTGATTTAACTTTTTTCTACCACTTTCACCATCTTTTTGCAATTTTTGCAGATAAGGTATAGCAATACCCATTAGCTGAACAACAATTGAGGCAGAAATATATGGCATAATACCAAGAGCAAATACAGATGCTTTTGAGAATGCACCTCCAGTAAACATATCTAAAATTGATCCAATTCCGTCTTTCGTTTGACCAGCTAAGCTATTCAATTGACTAGCATCAATACCAGGCAAGGTAACATGCGCACCAAATCTGTAAACTAATAAAAGACCAAGAGTTACCAAGATTCTATTTTTTAGTTCTTCTATTTTCCAAACATTACGTAATGATTCAAAAAATTTCTTCATTGTTATACTTGTTATAAAGTTACAGCTTCTCCACCAGCAGCTTCAATAGCAGCTTTTGCAGTTGCAGTAAATTTGTGAGCAGTTACTTTTAATTTGGCTTTTAATTCCCCTCTACCTAAAATTTTAACCATTTCATTTTTAGTAGCTAAACGATTTTCAACAAATACTGAAAAATCTACAGTATCGGTAACAACACCGTTCTCTACTAATAATTGAAGTGAGTCTAGATTTATCCCTTGGTATTCTTTACGATTAATATTTGTAAAACCAAACTTAGGCACACGTCTTTGTAGTGGCATTTGCCCACCTTCAAAACCAATCTTTTTTGAATAACCAGAACGAGACTTAGCTCCTTTGTGACCTCTTGCAGAGGTTCCACCTTTTCCGGAACCTTCTCCTCTACCTAATCTTTTATTTTGATTATGCGTCGAACCTTCAGCAGGTTGTAAGTTACTTAAATTCATAACTATATTTTTATTTAACTTCCTCAACGGAAACTAAGTGTTTAACTTTATTTATCATTCCAAGGATCGCAGGGTTTGAATCATGCTCTACAACTTGTCCCATTTTACGAAGACCTAAAGCTTCTAATCCTCTTTTTTGTGTAAGAGGACAATTGATTTTGCTTCTAACTTGTTTTACTAATAATTTAGCCATAATTTCCTTGAATTAACCTTTAAATACTTTTTCTAAAGAAATACCTCTTTGTTTTGCAACAGTAACAGCACTTCTCATTTGTAATAAAGCATCGAAAGTTGCTTTTACCACATTGTGAGGATTTGATGAACCCTGTGATTTTGACAATACATCATGAATACCAACTGATTCTAAAACTGAACGAACAGCTCCACCAGCAATTACTCCAGTACCGTGTGATGCAGGCATCAAAAATACAGCTGCTCCACCAAATTTTCCTTTTTGTTCGTGAGGTACGGATTGACCACTTAAAGGAATTCTAACTAAGTTTTTCTTTGCATCTTCTACTGCTTTAGCAATAGCTTCAGAAACGTCTTTAGATTTTCCTAACCCATGTCCAACAACACCGTTTTCATCACCTACAACAACAATAGCAGAAAAGCCAAAAGCTCTACCTCCTTTTGTTACTTTGGTAACACGATTTACACTTACCAAACGATCTTTTAATTCAAGACCACTAGGTTTTACTAATTCTACATTTTTGTATTTAGACATAATATATTAGAATTTAAGTCCAGCGGCTCTAGCGCCTTCTGCTAATGATTTAATACGACCGTGATATAAATAACCTCCTCTATCAAAAGTTACTTCAGTTATTCCAGCTTTAATTGCTTTTTCAGCAGCTAACTTTCCAACTGCCGCGGCAATTTCTATGTTTGTACCTTTTGTATCTACCCCTTTATCTTTCGATGAAGCAGCCAATAAAGTAACTCCATTCACATCATCAATTAGTTGTGTATAGATTTCCTTATTACTTCTAAAAACAGAAAATCTTGGTCTAGCAGCAGTACCGCTAACAATCTTTCTGATTCTGAATTTAATTCTTTGTCTTCTTTCAGTTTTTGTTAATGACATAATACTACTTTTTACGCTGATTTACCTGCTTTTCTTCTTAATACTTCGCCAACAAACTTAACACCTTTCCCTTTGTAAGGTTCTGGTTTGCGGAAACCTCTGATTTTTGCAGCGATTTGACCAATTAATTGTTTGTCGAAAGACGTTAACTTCACGATTGGGTTTTTACCTTTCTCTGATATAGTTTCTAGTTTTACTTCTGGAGTAACTTCTAAAACAATATTGTGAGAGAAACCTAAAGCTAAGTCTAATTTTTGTCCTTGGTTTGAAGCTCTATAACCTACACCTACCAATTCTAATTCTTTTGTAAAACCTTCAGATACGCCCAAAACCATATTATTGATTAATGATCTATATAATCCGTGTTTTGCTCTGTGATCTTTACTATCAGATGGTCTTTCTACTAGCAGTTGACCTTCTTCAACTTTTACAGTTACGTCTGCGTAATTCTGTGAAAGTTGACCTAATTTTCCTTTAACTGTTATTACTGTTTCACTAACTTCAACAGTTACACCAGCAGGAATTGAAATTGGATTTTTACCTATTCTTGACATTGTTTAACTGTTTTAATTAGTATACGTAGCAAATTACTTCTCCACCAACATTTAATTGCTTAGCTTGTTTTCCTGTCATCAACCCTTTTGATGTAGAAACAATAGCTATACCTAACCCATTAAGGATTCTTGGAATTTTTGATGAACCTGCATATTTACGTAAACCTGGTTTACTTATTCTTTGGATATCTTTTATTACTGACTCTTTAGTATCTTTATCATACTTCAGAGCAATTTTGATAGTTCCTTGAATAGAACTGTCATCAAATTTATAACTTAAGATATATCCTTGATCGAATAAAATCTTTGTGATTTCTTTTTTCAAGT
>NZ_JBMOGV010000135.1:0-4695 GCF_049318185.1 Flavobacterium sp.
GGTGCAAATATAAAAAAATAATAACACCATATCCAAATAAATTAAGCGCCTTTTTCTATCCTTTTTTAAAACATTGATTTCTTGCAACTTGTATCAAATAAAATAAATTAATAGCAACAAACAACAACTAGATCTCTTAGTATGGATCTAATAAAAAGTGAATTGAAATAGAATATATAAATAAATTTCAAGCGATTTGCTTCTATTCGAAACGGATAGATTTAGACGGAGTAATTTTAGTAATAATATAGGACGGGATAAGTAAAACGAGAAGACAAATAGCGATTGTTCCTAAATTTAAAAGCAGTATATAGAATATATTAATATCTACGGGAGCTGTGTTAACATAGTAACTTTCTGGGTTTAATTTGATAATACCCAAGTATTTTTGAATTAATAAAAGTCCAATTCCTATACTATTTCCCCAAAGCAATCCACTACCTATTAAGTAAGCTGCATTGTAGAGAAATATTTTTCGGATAGACCAATTATCAGCTCCAATAGATTTAAGAATTCCTATCATTTGTATTCTTTCGAGAATTAGCACCAAAAGTGCCACTACCATGTTGATAGTAGACACTACAATCATAACTATTAAAATAACAATAATATTAAAATCGAAAAGTTTAAGCCACTCAAAAATATAATAATACTTTTCTACAATGGTTTGAGAATCTAAAGTGGAAGATGTTTCTTGATATACTTGTTGTCCTTTTTGTTCTATTTGGGTAAAATCATCAACAAAAACTTCAAATGATCCTATTTGATCTCGTTTCCATTTATTGATTAATTGCACATGACGAATGTCGCCAAAAACATAACCAGCATCAAATTCTTGAAAACCGGAATCATATATTCCAACGATTTTAAAATTACGAAGATTATATCCTTCGCTATTTTCTTTCATAAAATAGGTCACAAATTTGTCTCCAAGTTTCAATCCTAATCTCTTACATAAATATTTAGAAATTAAAACTTCTTCATTTAAATTGGATTTCAACTCAGGCATTCTTCCTTGATCCAAATATTCTTTTAAACCATCAGCTTGATAATCTTTACCTACACCTTTAAAAATAATTGGCTCAAAAGCATTTTCTGTTCTAATGATACCCGCTTTACTAGCAATAGCTTGAACATGAGTAATGCCGTCGACTGTTTTAAATTTTGGATAAAAATTTTGATAAATTGAAATTGGAGTTGTACTAACATCCGAGTTATTATCGTTGTAACCTGAAATAACAATATGTCCGTTGAAGGCAGAAACTTTTTGACGGATTTTTTGTTGTAAACCCCTTCCTGTAGCAATAGAAACAATCATCATAATCATTCCAAGTGCTATGGCAGTAATAGCTATTTTTATTATTGGAGCAGAAATACTACTTTTATGGTCTTTGGCAGTAATGAGTCGTTTGGCTATAAAATATTCTAATTTCAATGGTATGATTTCAAATTCGATTTTCAAAAATACAGTTTTATTCTTGGTTTTGCTAATGGTTTCTTGTGGTGTTTCAGTTAAAAGCATAGAAGAAAGAAAAAAGAAGAAAGAAGCTGCGATGGATAATACATCTTCCGAAATAAAAACTGGCGCTGAAAACTATAATTCCTATTTACCCTTATTAAAAGATAAGAAAGTTGGAATCGTTACGAATCAAACCGGGAGAATTATTGTAACTAGTTTCTACAATGCTTCAAAAGACCCGAATGGATGTGCTAAAGCTATAAAAAGAGATACTTTAAGTGTTGTTGATTTCCTTTTAGACCAAAAAATAAACCTCCAAAAAATATTCGCACCAGAACACGGTTTCCGTGGCACTGCAGACGCAGGGGAACATATTGTCGACGGAAAAGATACTAAAACAGGTTTACCCATCATTTCACTTTATGGCGATAATAAAAAGCCAAAAAAAGAACAATTAGCCGATATTGATGTTATGGTTTTTGATTTGCAAGATGTTGGCGCACGCTTTTATACTTATATTTCATCGTTACATTATATTATGGAAGCTTGTGCTGAAAATAATATTCAATTATTGGTTCTAGACAGACCCAATCCTAATGGAGTAATTGTAGACGGACCAATACTAGAAACTGAATTTACAAGTTTTGTTGGTATGCATCCCATTCCTATTCTGCATGGAATGACCATTGGTGAATATGCCAAAATGATTAACGGCGAAAAATGGTTGAAAGACAGCGTTCAATGCAGCTTGACTGTAATTCCGTGTTTGAATTATAAACGAGAAATGGCTTATAGTTTGCCTGTAAAACCTTCGCCTAATTTACCCAACGACCAAGCTATAAATTTGTATGCGAGTTTATGTTTGTTTGAAGGAACCAATATAAGCGTGGGTCGTGGTACCGAAAAACAGTTTCAAATTTTTGGCTCTCCGTTTCTGCCTAAAGGCGATTTTAGTTTCACACCCGTTCCTAATTTTGGTGCGAAAGAACCCGTTTATAAAAATCAATTATGTTATGGAGATGATTTGACTACTATAGAAAAAGTAAATAAATTGGAATTGAAGTGGTTGATAAAAGCATACAACTCAACTATAGAAAAATCAAAGTTTTTCAATAGTTTCTTCACCAAATTGGCCGGAACAAAAAAACTGCAACAACAAATAGAATTGGGTATTTCGGAAGAAAAAATCAGGAAATCTTGGGATAAAGGGCTGATTGAATTTAAAGAAATGAGGAAAAAGTATTTGATTTATTAAAGCGGCAATTTTTCCTTCATTTTCTCAACAATATTATAAGCTGCAGGACAGATGGCTACATTTTTCAGAGTTAAATCAGTAATTTGATGAAACTTTTTTCTATCGGTATGTGGAAATTCGCGACATGCTTTTGGACGAACATCATAAATGAAACAAGTGTTATCCGAATCTAAAAAAGTACACGGAACACTTTGCAAAACATAATCTTTGTCTTCATCAATGCGTAAATACTGATCAATGAATTGCTGTGGCTTTTGCTTCAAATGTCTGGAGATTCTTTCAATATCAGCAGAAGTAAAAAGCGGCCCAGTGGTTTTACAACAATTAGCACAATCTAAACAATTCGTTTTTTTGAATTCGGTATCATGTAAATCTTGCATCACATAATCCAAATTTTTTGGAGTTTTCTTTTTCAGCTTATCAAAATACTTTTTATTTTCGATATGCTTATCTTTGGCTAACTTTTGGATTTCGATTAAGGAAGGTATGATACTCATAGTGCAAAATTACATAAAACGAATAACCAAATAACATAAAAATAGAATCTAAAAAGATTCTGAAATAAATTCAGAATAAATGAAAGATCTTTTCGGCAAAGCCATTCTCGATTTTCAAACTAATAATTCTCCTGAGGATTTGGTGACTGAAACCAATATTTCCGAAGCGGATGACATGAGCGTAGCGTATCTTTTTAGAAATTACAACGATATGCCCAAACTAGAAAAGGAAGCCATGCAACTTTCTAAAGGAAAAATTCTCGATGTAGGTTGTGGCGCAGGGAGCCATAGCCTGTATCTTCAAGAAAAAGGATTTGAGGTTACTGCTATAGATATATCGGAGAATGCCATAAAAGCTTGTAAATTACGTGGATTGCAAAATGCTCGAGTTCAGAATTTATTAGAAGTTTCAACTGACACGAGCGAAAGCGAACTGGCGAAGCAAAAATTTGACACTATTCTTTTATTAATGAATGGAACAGGAATTTTTGGAACACTTTCGGAAACTTCAAAATATTTACAAAAATTAAAAAGTTTGCTTTCGCCAAATGGTCAAATTCTAATTGATTCTTCCGATATCATTTATATGTTTGATGAAAATGATGATGGATGTTTCTCAGTTCCTGCTGACCATTATTATGGCGAACTCATTTTTACTATTTCCTATAAAGGAAAAACTGAGGAACCTTTCACTTGGCTATATCTAGATTATAACACCTTGCAAAATGCTGCTTATGCGAACGGCTTCCAATGTGAATTGATTTTGGAAGGAGAACATTTTGACTACTTAGCCAGATTGACTTTATAAAAATCCGAAATAATGTTTAAGATTAACTTTTAAGGAATATTCAAATATTTATGCGTTTGTAAGGATACGCGCCATTTTGGGTTTTTCATGACATAGTCAACGATTAGCGGAGTCATTTCTTCTTTTTTGCTCCACTCGGGTTGCAAGAATAAAATAGCCTGGTTATTTACTTTGGCTGCTTGTTCTTCGGCAAAAATAAAATCGTGTTTGTTATAAATGATAACTTTTAATTCATTGGCTATTTCATAAGCACTATGAACGGGAAGTTTATTTTTCTTTGGCGAAAGGCAAAACCAATCCCATGATCCAGTTACTTTATAGGCCCCCGAAGTTTCTATGTGAACTTTTAAGTTTTTATCTTTTAATTTCTGTGTTAGCAATGTCATATCCCAAGTTAATGGTTCACCACCAGTAACCACTACAGTATCTGAATAATTGGCTGCATTATTTACAATTAAATCTGTTGCTGTAGGTGGGTGTAATTCAGCATTCCAACTTTCTTTCACATCACACCAATGGCAACCCACATCACAACCGCCAATTCTAACAAAATAAGCAGCAGTTCCTGTATGATAGCCTTCACCTTGAATAGTATAAAATTCTTCCATAAGCGGAAGCATTTCCCCTTTTTCAACAGCTAATTGTGTTTCTTTTGATAACATAGTATTCAATATAG
>NZ_JBMOGV010000136.1:0-4678 GCF_049318185.1 Flavobacterium sp.
CCAATATTTGGTTTTGCATTGATTTCATTTTGATAAACATCGGGAGCAAATGATAATTTGTCACTAACATTAAATTGTGTCAGATGGGCATCAATATTGGCATCAACAATATTTAAAATATAAAATCCAACACTAACCAAAAGTGATAAATCTCTATTTCTTTGATAAAATCGTTGCGCAGCTATCAATCTGGAATCGTCAAGATATTGATATTGGTCATCACTATAACCTGCCAAACGTCTTTTATAAGCATCGCGATAGCTGTGATATTTTTTATTGTTATTAATATAAAAATACAAACTTGTTCCTATTGCACCATATACTAAAGGTATTTTCCAATATTTTTTATTGTAAGCTTGACCTAAACCTGGAACAATAGCTGAATAAAAAGCTGCTTTTGAAGGGGTAAGTGGATCTATATCTTTTGACTTCAAAGTGTCTTTTACAATAAGTGCCTTTCCTATTTCTTGAGAAAAAATGTTTTGATTTCCTAATAGGAAAAAGAGAATAAGTATGTAAAACTGCTTATTCACTAACCTTTTATAAGTTTAATAATGCGATTAAAATCTTCTTCAGAGTGGAACGGTATGGTAATTTTTCCTTTATTATTTGCAATTATGTTAACCTCTACTTTAGCACCAAAAAAAATAGCAAATGATTTTTTTTGCTCATCAGTTATAGCAAATGAGGTTGTTTTTTTAACTTTTGTTACAACAGGTTTTAAGCTAACCTGATAGTTTTTTACTAACGTTTCCGTATCACGAACGGATAGATTTTGACTTACAATCTTTTGGTAAATAGCTGTTTGTACTTCTTGGTCTTCAATGTTAATAATGGCGCGACCATGTCCCATACTGATAAATCCATCTCTAATTCCGGTTTGAATTATTGGATCTAATTTCAGTAATCTCAAATAGTTGGCAATGGTTGAACGTTTTTTTCCAACACGTTCACTCATTTGTTCTTGAGTCAATTGAATTTCGTCAATCAATCTTTGATAAGAAAGTGCTATCTCTATAGGATCTAAATCGTGTCGTTGAATATTTTCGACTAGTGCCATGATTAATGACTCATTGTCATTGGCAATTCTAATATAAGCAGGAATAGTTTTTAATCCTGCCACTTTTGAGGCGCGCAAACGGCGTTCTCCAGATATTAATTGGTATTTATTAAAATCTAATTTTCGAACAGTAATAGGCTGTATAACCCCCAATTCTTTAATAGAAGAAGCTAACTCTTGTATAGAATCTTCGTTGAAATTTGTTCTTGGTTGAAAGGGATTAATGGCAATAACCTTAATGTCTAACTCTATTATGTTACCAACTACTTTATCAGCATTTTTATCATTGACAGATTTGATGTCGTTTTCTGGGTCTTTCAAAAGTGCAGATAAACCTCTTCCTAATGCTTGTTTCTTTATAGCTTTTGCCATAGGGATTAATTATTTTTCTTAATAATTTCTTGAGCTAAGCTAAGGTAATTAGTTGCTCCTCTACTCGTGGCATCAAAGTTAATAATACTTTCTCCAAAACTTGGAGCTTCGCTCAATTTTACATTTCGCTGAATAATAGTTTTGAAAACCATATCGTTAAAATGTTTTTGTACTTCTTCAACCACTTGATTTGACAATCGCAAACGAGAGTCATACATAGTTAGTAAAAGTCCTTCAATATCTAAGTTGGGATTGTGAATTTTCTGTACACTTTTGATGGTATTCAATAATTTTCCTAATCCTTCTAGAGCAAAATACTCACATTGAATAGGAATAACAACGCTATCTGCAGCAGTTAAAGCATTCAAGGTTAATAAACCTAATGACGGCGCACAGTCAATAAGAATATAATCATATTGGTTTTTTACGCTTTCTAAGGCTTGTTTAAGCATATACTCTCTATTGTCTTTATCTACTAGTTCAATTTCAATAGCAACTAAATCAATATGCGCTGGAATTACCCATACATTGGGAGCTGAACTTGAAATAGTGGCTTCTTCGATTGTATTACTATGCTCTAAAATTTGATAGGTACCAATTTCAATATTCTCCACATCAATACCTAAACCCGAACTAGCATTAGCCTGTGGGTCAGCATCTATCAATAAAACCTTTTTTTCAAGAACACCTAGTGAAGCTGCAAGATTTATTGAAGTGGTTGTCTTTCCAACACCGCCTTTTTGATTCGCAATAGCAATGATTTTACCCATGTAATTTATCTAGATTTAAGGCTGTAAAAATACAATTATTTATGGCTTTGGCAAGGGATTTTTGTTAACAATATGGTAAAGTTATCCATCAAGAGTTTATGTTATATGTCTCAGTTTACAGTCTAAAATAAATCAAACTTGAACTTCGACAACTTTTTATTTACTTCCTTTATTCTTAATCATTGCCTCGAGCATATCCCACATTTCCTGAGGGATTTTTTCAAGCATATTAAATTGTCCTGCTCCTTGTAGCCATTCGCCACCATCTATAGTTACTACTTCACCATTTATGTATGCAGAGAAATCGGAAACTAAATAAGCAGCCAAATTGGCTAATTCCTGATGGTCACCAACTCTTCGAAGGGGGACTTTCTTAGCCATATCAAATTTTTCGGCAAAATCACCTGGTAAAAGTCTGTCCCAAGCACCTTTGGTAGGAAATGGTCCTGGAGCAATGGCGTTCATTCTAATACCATATTTTGCCCATTCTACAGCAAGACTCCTTGTCATGGCTAAAACTCCAGCTTTAGCAGTAGCACTTGGTACAACATAACCCGAACCAGTCCAAGCGTAGGTAGTAACAATATTCAAAACATTACAATTGGTTTGTTTTTCAGCTATCCAATGTTTTCCAAAAGCCAAAGTACAGTTTTTGGTACCTTTCAAAACAATGTCAATAATCGTATCAAAGGCGTTAGCAGATAATCTCTCGGTAGGAGATATGAAGTTTCCAGCTGCATTGTTCAGTAAAATATCTACTTTACCAAAGGTCTTCAATACTACGGCAAGCATGGCTTCTACTTGATTATAATGGCGTACATCACACTGAATAGGAAGACATTTTCCCCCTGTTTCCTCTTCAAGTTCGAATGCAGTTATTTTTAGTTTTTCTAAATCTCGAGAAGTGATGGCAACTTTTGCCCCTAACTCTAAAAAATATTTAGTCATGGCTTTACCCAAACCACTTCCGCCACCTGTTACTACAATTACTTTATCTGACAAAGCATTATCACGAAGCATTTTTGCTGAGAAATTCATATATTTATTTTTAGTAAAGATATATTTTAAATTATAATTTTTGGAGTCTTTCCTCCATTCTTAAATGTATTCCAGAGTCTTTAACAAATCAAAAATGGAGGTTTAATTTAAGTTATCATATTAAAAAAGAGTAAGTATTTAATTTGCGTAATTTATTGTATTATAACTATTTAGTACCGCTATCTTTTACAATTAAATAAATAGTATTGTAGTATTTTTTTATACATAGGATAATTGTTTAGTAATTAATTTAATCTTTTAAAAGCACCTCCAAAATACTTATGGCCGCCTCACTAATCTTTGTTCCAGGTCCAAAGATAGCAACAGCACCTGCATCGAAAAGAAATTGATAATCTTGGGTAGGAATAACACCACCAACAATTACCATAATATCTTCACGTACATACTTTTTTAATTCTTGAATCACTTGCGGAACTAAAGTTTTATGCCCAGCAGCCAGAGACGAAACACCAAGTATATGAACATCATTTTCAACAGCTTGCTTAGCAGCTTCTGCAGGTGTTTGAAAAAGCGGACCAATATCTACATCAAAACCCAAATCTGCATATCCTGTTGCAACGACTTTGGCTCCACGATCGTGACCATCTTGTCCCATTTTAGCAATCATAATACGAGGACGACGACCTTCTTTCTTTGCAAAAGTGTCAGCTAACTGTTTTGCTTTTTCAAAACTACCGTCATTTTTAATTTCTTTACTATACACGCCACTAAAACTTCTAATTTGTGCTTTGTATCTGCCAAAAACTTCTTCAAGTGCATCACTAATTTCGCCTAGTGTAGCTCTGTTTCTTGCAGCTTCTACCGCTAAAGATAATAAATTTTCGTTACCTGTTTTAGCATTTTCAGTTAGTTTTGCTAAACATGCTTTTACTGTTGCGCTATCTCGCGTTTCTTTTATTAGATTCAAACGTTGAATTTGTTGTTTGCGCACCATATCATTATCCACATCTAAAATATGTAGCGGATCTTCTTTGTCTAAGCGGTATTTATTAACTCCAACAATAATATCTTGACTACTGTCAATTCTAGCCTGTTTTCGTGCGGCAGCTTCTTCAATTCTAAGTTTTGGGATGCCAGCCTCAATTGCTTTGGTCATTCCGCCAAGTTCTTCGACCTCTTCAATTAATTTCCAAGCATTTTGAGCGATTTCATTAGTTAAACTTTCCACATAAAAACTACCAGCCCAAGGATCAACAGTTTTACAAATTTTAGTTTCTTCTTGTAAAAATATTTGAGTGTTTCTAGCAATTCGAGCTGAAAAATCTGTTGGTAGTGCAATAGCTTCGTCCAAAGCATTGGTATGCAATGATTGTGTTCCGCCAAAAGCTGCAGCTGCCCCTTCAATACAAGTTCTAGCTACATTATTAAAAGGATCTTGCTGGGTTAAACTCCACCCCGATGTTTGGCAATGGGTTCG
>NZ_JBMOGV010000137.1:0-4525 GCF_049318185.1 Flavobacterium sp.
TAACTTGTATATATACTCAGTTTTTTGTTATTTAGTTGAGCAAAGCCATCTATTTTATATAGCTATGCTCAACATTTGTTGTGTATTATTTTTTTACAAATCATCAAATGGTCTTTTAATTAACTGCTTTTCCCTCTTACGCTCCCCAGTTTTCGGCTACCTTGTTCATTCTTCCAATTTGCGGTTCTAAACCTCAAAATTAGCGTTCGGAAACCCAAATTATTAATACAAAACCACAACCGAGGGTTTATTTACTCACGTGATATTTATACTTTTTTTATAATAAATAAACTTCGCTAAAAGTATAACCTTATTAACTAATTCTATTTCATCTAGATTAAAAAATGAATTAATACAGCTTAAAAAATAATAGGCCCAAGAGGGGCAAAAAGCAAGTTGGCACGAGTGGTTCGTGCTAGTGTATTTGGTATTAAAAAAAGGAAAGCCCACGCGATAGGATCAATAGGCAGGCAAAGGATATATTGGTTAGTCTTCCAAATCAATATAAAAAGTATTCAAAAATGCTACCGAGTTTTCTATGTCATAATGCAGAATTCGGTCTTCTTTCACCAAAGGCACTTCGGCTCTATAAGATTTCAAGAACATTTCAATAAAGCTACTAGACTGTAGTGGTCTTCTAAACTCAATAGCCTGTGAGGCATTCATTAATTCTATGGCTAAAATGCGTTCCAAGTTTTCCATGATGCGCAAACATTTAGTGGCAGCATTCGCCCCCATAGAAACGTGGTCTTCTTGTCCGTTGCTAGAAACAATGCTATCTACACTGGCTGGTGTTGCCAATTGTTTATTTTGACTCGCAATACTGGCAGCGGTATATTGTGGTATCATAAATCCAGAATTCAATCCGGGGTTGTCTATCAAGAAAGGAGGCAAACCTCGTAAACCTGCTATTAATTGGTAGGTTCTTCTTTCGGAAATACTGCCCAATTCTGCCAATGCAATTGACAAGAAATCTAAGGCTAATGCCAAAGGTTGTCCGTGAAAATTGCCACCGGAAATAATCACATCTTCGCTACTAAAAATATTTGGATTATCGGTAACCGAGTTGATTTCGGTTTTGAATACTTTTTTGGCATAATCAATAGCATCTTTGGAAGCGCCATGCACTTGAGGAATACAACGGAACGAATAGGGGTCTTGCACGTGTTGTTTTTCTTGTGCTATGATTTGGCTGTCTTCTAGCAAATCGGTTATACGTTTGGCGGTTACAATTTGCCCTTTGTGTGGGCGTACATAATGAATTAATTCGTTGAAAGGTTCTATACGTCCATCAAATCCTTCTAAAGAAATAGCCGAAATCACATCAGCCAAATAGGAGAATTTCATCGATTTTAGTAAAACATAACAGCCATATGCACTCATGAATTGCGTGCCGTTTAACAAGGCCAAACCTTCTTTGGATTGCAACACAATAGGTTGCCAATTAAAATGTTTTAAAACTTCGGAAGCATGTATTTTTCTTCCTTCAAAATTCACCTCGCCTTCTCCTAATAACGGTAAAGATAAATGAGCTAAGGGTGCCAAATCGCCACTAGCTCCCAACGAACCTTGCGTATATATTACGGGTAAAATAGCATTGTTGTAAAAATCAACTAAACGCTCCACCGTTTGCAATTGAACTCCCGAATGACCATAACTCAAACTTTGAATTTTGAGCAAAAGCATTATCTTTACAATCTCACTTGGCACTTCATCGCCAGTGCCACAAGCATGTGATTTAACCAAATTGGATTGCAGTTGCGATAAATTTTCATTAGAAATTTTCACATTACACAACGACCCAAATCCGGTATTAATGCCATAAATGGGCGCATCGTTGGAAGCCATTTTTTGGTCTAAATAGTCCCTACTCTTTTGAATGTTGATTTTAGCTTCTTCTGATAGAGAAAGGGATTTATGTTGAGAAATAATTTCTTGTAAAGTCTCTAAACTCAATACTTCAGTGCTGATATAATGCGAATGGTCCATTGGATGTTTGTAAATTGAGCTCAAAAATCTATAAACAATAGCTAAAAAACAAGTTTTGTTACTACTATTTTATTGAGAAATCAATAATTAAAGCGTATCAAAACTAAAAAAAATAATAGTTTTTTTGACTGATATCTATTATACTGCGATATTCATAAAAATAATAGCAAAGCTTTTTTAATAAACAAAAAGTAGTATTTTTGAAAATTATGTGGTACAAAAAGGACATATTTTCTTTAGCAACAATAACTAATACGTTAGTTGTAACTACTATTGCTACCACAACAACTACAACCCCTGTTGGGGTATAAATATTTCATATAATCCCTTTTAGGTTCTTTCCATGACGAGAGAGAAAAAATAATGACTTATATTTCCAATAAAAAAATAAAATTATGATAGTATTAAAATTTGGCGGTACCTCAGTAGCCAATGCAACTAATATCTCAAAAACTATAGCAATTGTTACACGTAAAAGTAAAGAAAGCAAACTCGCTGTTGTGGTTTCTGCTTTTAGTGGCGTAACCGATTTACTCATTTTAGCAGGTAAAACAGCAGCGTCAAAAGATAAAAATTATAATGACATTGTTAGTCAAATAGACCAAAAACATAAAGACGCTATAAAGGAATTAATTCCTTTGAGCGATCAGCGTGACATCATCGAAAAAATTAACCATGAAATTAATTTGTTAAAAACCTTATTAGACGGTTGTTTTCTTTTGGGCGAAATATCCAATAGAACTGCAGATATCATTGCGGGTTTTGGTGAATTATTATCTTCTCAAATTATTGGGGTTGCCCTGAAACAAAAAGTGAGCAACTCCGCTTTCAAAGACAGTCGCGAAGTAATTAAAACGAATTCCAATTTTGGTAAAGCTACTGTTGACTTTGAGATCACAAATCAATTAATTGCGGACTATTTTAAAAACAATGCGTATCAAGTGGTACTTTTCCCAGGATTTATTGCTTCATCCCTCGATGGCAATACGACAACCCTTGGTCGTGGGGGTTCCGATTATACGGCAGCTATAATTGCGGCAGCTGTAAAAGCTTCTGTATTAGAAATATGGACAGATGTTAACGGCATGTTCACCGCAAATCCAAAGAGTGTAAAACAAGCCCAACCGATAGAAACTATTTCCTATCAAGAAGCCATGGAATTATCACATTTTGGAGCAAAAGTATTGTATCCGCCAACCATTCAGCCCGTTTTAAAAGACAGTATTCCCATTTTTATCAAAAATACTTTTGAACCTGAAGCTTATGGTACTTTAATTTCTAACAATCCAGAAGCTACAAGTAATCCAATTAAAGGCATTTCGCATATAGATAAAATTGCATTACTTACACTTGAAGGTTCTGGAATGATAGGTGTGGCAGGTTCGTCTAAAAGACTTTTTGAAGTATTGTCTAATGAAAGTATCAATGTTATTTTCATCACTCAAGCTTCATCTGAACATTCAATATGTATAGGTATTCTAAATGCCGATGCCGAAAGAGCTAAAACTGCGATAGACAAAGCTTTTGAATTAGAAATTGCGCAAAACAAAATCAACCCATGTATCGTGGAGAAAGATTTATGTATCGTAGCGCTTGTAGGCGAAAGCATGAAAAACCACCAAGGTATTAGCGGAAAAATGTTTAGTACTTTAGGTAAAAATAATGTAAACATTCGTGCTATTGCACAAGGAGCTTCCGAGAGAAACATATCAGTTGTGATTAACGAAAAAGACGTTAAAAAAGCACTCAATACGCTACACGAGCGCTTCTTTGAAGATAACACCAAGCAGCTGAACTTGTTTGTAATGGGTGTTGGAAATGTAGGCGAAAAGTTCATTGACCAAATCAGTCAACAAAAAAAGTTCCTAAAAGAAAACTTGAAAATCAATGTACGCGTTATTGCTATGGCCAATTCACGAAAAATGGTTTTTGATGAAGAAGGAATCAACCTTAAAGATTGGAAAGCTACTATAGCACAAGGAGAAAATGCCAATGTAGCTGATTTCATAGCTCGTGTAAAAGACTTAAACCTACGCAATAGCATCTTTGTTGATATTACGGCTAACTATGATATTGCCAATATTTACGATAAGTTTTTGTCTCAAAACGTTGCAGTAGTTACCTGTAATAAAATCGCGTGTTCTTCTGAATACAACAACTACAAAAACCTTAAAAACTTATCTAGAAAATACAATGCCCCTTTCCTATTTGAAACCAATGTTGGAGCCGGACTTCCTATTATTGATACGCTAAAACACTTAATAGCATCGGGTGATAAAGTGAACAGAATTAATGCAGTTTTATCAGGAAGTTTGAACTTTATATTTAATAATTTCAGCGAAACCTACAACTTTCACGATGTAGTAAAAGAAGCAGGAGTTCAAGGATTTACAGAGCCTGATCCGAAAATTGATTTAAGTGGTGTAGATGTAGCTCGAAAGATATTAATTCTTATTCGTGAAAGCGGTTATGAAATGGAAATGGAAAAAATAGAAAACAATTCGTTCCTTCCAAAAGAATGTATGGAAACCACCAA
>NZ_JBMOGV010000138.1:0-4459 GCF_049318185.1 Flavobacterium sp.
ATGCATTTCCGTTTTAATGTTTAGTATTTTGAAGATATAAAAAGAGTATAGTAATAGATAAGCCGCAAAAGTAATTTTGCGGTTTTTTTAATTTAAAAGATTCTGATTTAACCAAGAAAAGAGAAAAACTCCCAAATTTTAACCTGTTTTTTCTTTTATAAATTGTCAAAAACATTCTTAATAACTTTGATAAATAACATTTAAAAATATATTTGATTTCAACTATATTAGCACAAAATCGATAGTTTCAAAATGCTAGAACAAAATCAATATACCGAAGATAATATCCGTTCACTCGACTGGAAAGAACATATCCGAATGCGTCCCGGAATGTACATTGGGAAACTGGGTGACGGTTCTTCCCCCGATGATGGTATTTATATTTTACTAAAAGAAACAATTGACAACTGTATTGATGAATTTGTCATGGGTGCAGGAAAAGTAATTGAAGTCACTATCAAAGACAAAATGGTTACTGTTCGTGATTATGGTCGTGGAATTCCTCTGGGTAAATTGGTGGATGTCGTTTCCAAAATGAATACTGGTGGTAAGTATGACTCCAAAGCTTTTAAAAAATCAGTTGGATTAAATGGTGTTGGTACCAAAGCGGTAAATGCTTTATCCAATTATTTCCGTGTTGAATCTGTTCGTGATAATCAACATAAAGCAGCTGAATTCTCTGCAGGAAATCTAACTATTGAAGAAGATTTAGTTGAATCTACCAAGCGAAGAGGTACCAAAGTCTCTTTCGTTGCCGATGAAACCATTTTCAAAAATTACAAATACCGAAACGAGTATATTATTAAAATGCTCAAAAATTACTGTTACTTAAATCGTGGATTGACGATTTATTATAATGGTGAAAAATATATATCAGAATTTGGATTAAAAGATTTACTAGAAGAAACCATTTCTGAAGAGGATATGCAATATCCAGTAATACATCTTGAAGGTGATGATATAGAAATTGCTTTGACACATAGCAAATCTCAATATTCAGAGGAATATCATTCGTTTGTGAATGGTCAAAATACGACACAAGGCGGAACGCATTTAGGTGCATTTAGAGAGGCAATTGTAAAGACCATAAAAGAGTTTTACAATAAACCTTTTGAAGCTTCAGATATAAGAAAATCTATTGTTTCTGCTATTGCTGTTAAGGTAGAAGAACCTGTTTTTGAAAGTCAAACCAAAACTAAATTAGGTTCTACCGATATTGGACCAAACGGTCCTTCAGTACGAACGTTTGTAAATGATTTTATCAAAACCAAACTCGATAATTTTTTACATAAAAACCCAGAAGTTGCTGATTTACTGCTTCGCAAAATTCTTCAAGCTGAGCGCGAACGAAAAGAGTTATCTGGAATTCGAAAATTAGCCAAAGACAGAGCCAAAAAAGCCAGTTTGCACAATAAAAAACTACGAGATTGTAGAGTTCATTTGACTGATGCTAAAAACCCTCGAAGTCTAGAAAGCACTCTTTTCATTACCGAAGGAGATTCGGCTTCGGGTTCTATTACTAAATCTCGTGATGTGAATACACAAGCGGTATTTAGTTTGCGTGGAAAGCCATTGAATTCCTATGGTATGACCAAGAAAATTGTGTATGAGAATGAAGAATTCAATTTACTGCAAGCTGCTTTGGATATTGAAGAAGATATGGGAGATTTACGTTACAATAATATTGTAATAGCCACTGATGCCGATGTGGATGGAATGCACATTCGAATGCTTTTGATTACTTTCTTTCTACAATTTTTTCCAGAGTTGATAAAAGACGGACACTTGTATATTTTGCAAACGCCATTATTCCGTGTGCGAAATAAAAAAGAAACCATTTATTGTTACAGCGAAGAAGAACGAGTAAATGCCATAGAAAAATTAAAACCAAAACCTGAAATCACTCGATTTAAAGGATTAGGAGAAATTTCACCCGATGAGTTTAAGAATTTCATTGGCGAAAGCATTCGATTAGATCCAGTAATGTTAGATAAAGCAACCTCTATCGAGACATTGTTAGAATTTTACATGGGTAAAAATACTCCTGATAGACAAACGTTCATTATCAATAATTTGAAAGTGGAATTGGATGTGGTGGAGAAAAGTTAATTTATATGAACACGAAAACCATCATACTAGTTCTAATTGTTTTTATCTTTAGTTTTTCGGCTACATTTTTTATCATCAAAAGTAATGATCATAAAGAATGTAATACATTACAAATGAAAACTAAGGATGCAAACGGCAATTTAATAGAATCACAAAAACATATTTGTAAAGAAAAATATTCTTTTTAAAATATAAAAGATACTGAAATAAATTCAGCATAAATGAAAGACGAAGAAGACGATAGCATCCCAAACGAAGACGAGAACAACGAAGAGTTGAACGAGTCAACAAATGAAGATTCAATAGCAGATGGTTTTGAAGACATCAAATCATCGGGTGTAAATCATTTCTATGAAAATGACGAAAATCCAGAAGATACCATTACCAAAGTCACAGGAATGTACAAAGATTGGTTTTTGGACTACGCTTCCTATGTAATTCTCGAACGTGCCGTTCCTGCTATTGAGGATGGTTTTAAACCGGTGCAACGTCGTATCATGCATTCCATGAAAGAATTGGATGATGGACGTTACAATAAAGTAGCCAATATAGTTGGACACACTATGCAATACCATCCACACGGGGATGCGAGTATTGGAGATGCCATGGTTCAAATTGGTCAGAAAGATTTGATTATCGATATGCAAGGAAACTGGGGAAACATTCTCACAGGCGATAGTGCTGCAGCTTCACGATACATTGAAGCTCGTATTTCAAAGTTTGGTCACGATATTTTGTATTCTCCAAAAATAACTGAATGGGGAATGTCCTATGATGGTCGTCGAGCAGAACCTATAAATCTTCCAGTAAAATTTCCATTATTATTAGCGCAAGGAGCAGAAGGAATTGCAGTAGGGTTGTCAACCAAAGTTTTACCACATAATTTTGTTGAATTAATAGATTCTTCCATCAAAATATTGAAAGGAAAGCCATTTACACTTTTCCCAGATTTCCCAACAGCAGGTATTGCCGATGTTTCCAATTACAACGATGGTGTGCGTGGCGGACGTGTACGTGTGCGTGCCAAAATAGCACAATTAGACAAACAGACTTTAGTTATTACCCAAATTCCATTTTCAACCAATACTTCAACTCTAATTGACAGTATACTGAAAGCCAATGAAAAAGGAAAAATAAAAGTAAAAAAAATAGAGGACAACACAGCTGCCGAAGTGGAAATTTTAATTCATCTTCCGCCCGGTGTTTCTCCTGATAAAACTATTGACGCTTTGTATGCGTTTACCGCTTGTGAAACTTCGGTTGCGCCATTGGGTTGTGTGATTGAAAACCACAAACCATTGTTTATTGGTGTTTCAGATATGTTGAAAATTTCAACACATAGAACAGTTGATTTGCTCAAACGCGAATTGGAAATTCAGTTAGATGAATTAGAAAACAAATGGCATTTCTCGACTTTGGAAAAAATCTTCATACGTGAAGAAATGTATATCGATTTCAAATTGTATTCTGATAGAGAAACGCTTTACGTTTATATGTACGAGGGTTTTAAACCGTTTTCTAAATCATTTGTTCGAGAAATTAATGACGACGATTTACAAAAATTAACACAAATTCCAATGATACGTATCACGCGTTTCGACTCCGATAAAGCGGATGATGCTATTGCTAAGTTGGAAGCTGAAATGGAACAAGTAAAGCATCATCTAGATCATATCATTGATTTTGCCATTGACTTTTTCCAAACCTTAAAAGACAAATATGGAAAAGGAAAAGAACGTCAAACAGAACTTCGTAGTTTTGATAATATTGAAGCTACAAAAGTAGCTTTGCGTAACACAAAATTATATGTCAACCGTGAAGAAGGTTTCTTTGGAACGGGTTTGAAGAAAGATGAATATGTTGCTGATTGTTCTGATATTGATGATATTATTGTTTTCCTTAGAGACGGTAAAATAATGATTGCAAAAGTCGATGATAAAAAATTCGTAGGAAAAGATATTATCCATATTGCTGTTTTTGATAAAAATGACAAGCGTACCATTTACAATATGATGTATCGTGATGGAAAAAATGGTTCTACATTTATCAAGAGATTCAATGTTTCGGGAGTTACTCGCGATAAATTTTACGATTTAACACAAGAAAAATCGGGTTCACAAGTGTTGTATTTTTCTGCTAATCCAAATGGTGAAGCGGAAGTCGTTACTATATTATTACGACAAGTGGGAAGCATAAAGAAACTAAAATGGGATTTAGATTTTACCGATATAGCGATTAAAGGAAGAGCTTCAAGAGGAAATACAGTTACTAAATATCCCATCAAGAAAATAGAACTTAAAGAAAAAGGAATATCCACCTTGCGTCCAAGAAAGGTTTGGTTTGACGATAC
>NZ_JBMOGV010000139.1:0-4400 GCF_049318185.1 Flavobacterium sp.
TCAAGAAGCCCGAAAAATATCAGACCACATTCCTATTTGGAGTTTTTTTGAGTTTAACATTGAAAACAAGTGAGAAAAACACAAAAGGCAGAGGTTAATTATCATTTTTTAAGAGATAAAAACGGTATGGAGAACAAGAAAAATGACTAAAATTATTTTTTGTTTTTTCAGTATCACTTTTAAAAAAACAAACGAATCATTTTTTCAAACAATTGTACCCAACGGATTACTTTAATTTAAATTTTGATTCAAACTACTATATATCGCAATCATTCGAGTTTTAAAATTTAAATCAAATCGATCGGGTTTAATCTGCTTGAATACCAAAACAGCTTCCTCTTTTCTTCTCTTTTTAACCAATGCAAAAGCATAATATACTTTCAATTGATTGTAATTCAACTCTGCCCAATAACCTAAGATTGCCGTATGTTTTGCTGCATTTTGTTCAACAAGCGCAATAATGGTTTCGAAAGCTACAACGGCATACAAATACGTACTAATCATGAAAATACTGCTCACTCGGTGTCCTGAATCATTATCATTGGTTGAAGCATGTTTTAGTATTTTATCAACCAATTTATCGTGATGCAAACCATTTTCAAAATGTTTGTCATAATAAAGTTGCACCCCCAACCAGCGCATGGCAAGCATATTATGCATTGGCGATTCGGTTATTTTATTGTAATGCTCCAAAAACAATTCCCATTGATGGTTTTCGGCAAAATGAGTACAATGAATTAAATGATAAAAAGTTGCGATGGATGGATTGCTTTTATAACTATTTTCTAAAAGCGGTAAATAATAGTGTTGCTCGGGCACCACCAACCATTCTAGAAAATAATTTTCTGCAAAAGGCAAATGATGATAATGGCCAATGGCAATTTCAGCAAGCCAATCGTTTTGTTTGCATAAACTACCTAACAAATGAATTGTATGATAAATGGCGTATTTATAAGATTCTGAAAACTCAAAAACAACTTGCAACTCAAATAATCTTTTAAAGAAAACTTCGTCTTTTTGTTGTGCTTTGCAAAGTATGATTTGGTTTATGGTTTCAAATAAAAGAGCAGATTTTGAACTCGCGTTGAGTTTATTAAATAAATCCTCTATTGAAATGGTGTTTTGAATGACTTCAAACAAAATGGCTTTTTGGTGTAATATATTTTGCTCTACATAACTTTTTATTAATCCTTCCCAACTAGGATAACCAATATAGCTTGAAAAAACATTCAAAGTAAAAATAGAAGGAGAAGAATCACTTTTTTTAATACTAAAAAGTCTAGCAATAGTATCTACTGACAAGCGTTGATTAATTGCTTCTACAATAGCCTCTTCCAATAATTTGCAATCATTAGTAGTTATTATAGGTTGAGAAAACGTATTAATAATAAGTTCTTTCAAATAAGCTAAATGCTCTTCTTTGGGTTCTTGAAGTAATCTTGGCATAGCACGAAAATAGTGACAATTACTCAAATAACAACTATTTGTTCTATTTGCTTTTCGGAGCAATTTTGTTTTTGAGGTATTTTGGGATTTTTTTTAAAAAAATATGAAAAAAATACACCCCAAGCTCTGCTAAGTCCACCGACTTCATAGCATTTATAAAGATAATTAAACCACCAACTGGCGGTTTTTTCATTTATACATTTTTTTATTCTAGCAACTTTAAAGATTGATTCATTTTTATAAAAAGGTGACTGCAGTATAACTCTCGTATTACATACTTGATAATCAATGCTTAATAAAAATCTAAATTCTTTTTTCAAGGAACTATTTTAAATTGTTAAGAATAAAATATGTAAATTTGTTTTTTAAAATTTTAGCATTATGGAACTAATAGAAATCAACCAAAAAATAATGTTGGGTAAGCCTGTCATCAAAGGAACAAGAATTACAGTTGAACACATCATTTCTTTGCTTTCTCAAGACATTAGCATCGATGAAATTTTAGTAGAATACAAAGGCATAGAAAAAGCACACATATTAGCGTGTTTGCAATATGCTGAAAATTTATTAGAAAAAACAACTACTTTCGACCTTGATAAAATAGCTTCTTAAATGAGGTTTTTAGTTGATGAATGCGTCGGCACAACCGTTTCATCCCATTTAAAATCAGAAAATCATATTGTTTTTTGTGTTTTTGAGGAATTTCGTGGTGCTTCTGATGAGCAGTTACTTCAAAAATGTTTTGATGAAAACTATATTCTAATCACTTCAGACAAAGATTTTGGTGAAATGATTTATAAAAACAAAAAAGTGCATAAAGGCATCATTTTGATTCGATGTACTCCCAATAGTTTCAAACAAAAAATCATTGTTCTTACCAAACTAATTTTAAATTACTCTGATAAATTAGAAAGTAATTTTGTAGTTGTAAGCAACGAAAATGTTAGAATTATTAAACCTTAATTACTTCTTACACAAAAGTCCTTTCAATTTCACCAATCAACGCTATAAAGTCTCTTATCTTTCTAGCCTTACGAAAAAAACCAATTTAAATTAAAAACTCAGTTGATTAAATTTTTCTTTTCAAAACGGTGGCCTCTGGTTGCCGTTTTTTATTTGCCTTTATTTGCTTTTCAGAGCAATTTTGTTTTTGAGGTATTTTTGGGCAGTAAATTAAAAAAATATCATGAAAAAACTTTTACTACTACTTGCGCTTACAGCAATTCAATTAATAAATGCACAAGCTCCAACTGCGATTTGGCAAAAATGTTATGGTGGTTCTAATGATGATTATATTTTTTCTTTAGCAGAAACATCAGATGGCGGATATCTTACAGGATTAGTCACTCTTTCGAACGATGGTGATATTACAGGTAATCATGGGGGTGCGGATGTTTCATTAATGAAAATAAACGCAACAGGAATTATACAGTGGCAAAAATGCTATGGAGGTACTGGTCAAGAAAGTATTGAAAAATTAATTCAAACAACCGATGGAGGCTACATCATTTCTGTAGGCACGAATTCTAATGATGGTGATGTTTCGGGCAATCATGGTGGTGAGGATTCGTGGATTTTTAAAATAAATGCAATCGGAACTATTCAATGGCAAAGGTGTATTGGTGGTGATGGTCAAGATTATATAGGGGATATCACAGCAACGTCAGATGGTGGCTACATAATGTGCGGGTACACCTCTACAATAAATAATGGTGATGTGTTAGGAAATACATCTGCTGGAGGTTGGATTGTTAAAATAAATGATTTAGGAGTAATTCAATGGCAAAAGGTTTATGATACTGACAGTGCCGAAAGTGAATTTTCTAGAATTTTGCAAACTTCAGATGGGGATTATGTTACAGCTGGACTTACACAACTGGCCAGTTTTACTGGATTTCATGGTGCAGCCGATGCTTTGGTTGCTAAAATAAATCAAGCTGGGACTATCCAATGGCAAAAATGTTATGGCGGTTCTGGTATTGAGGATGGTCTAAATGGCTTAATAGCAACAAATGATGGCGGCTATATTTTTTCAATACAAACCGAGTCTAATGATGGTAATGTATCTGGAAACCATGGTGCTTCCGATTGTTGGGTGGTAAAATTAGATGCATCTGGGGAGATTTTAGAACAAAATTGTTACGGTGGTCCTGGTGGTGAAGGAGGAGGGTATATTCAGAAAACTCTAGATGGAGGTATGATATTGTCAGTGTCAACAGCTGCAAATGAAGGAGTTTTTTCGGATAATCAAGGAGGTTCAGACGCCTGTTCAATAAAATTTAGCTCAACAGGAGTTATTCAATGGCACAAATGTTTTGGAGGAACAGGTGATGATGGTGGCGGTGTTTTTCAATTGGCTGATGAAACCTATATGGCAGGTGGATTGACCTATTCAAATAATGGCGACATTTCAGGAAATCATAATACAACTAGTAGTGATGGGTTTCTTATAAAATTAACGGCAGATAATCTTGCAAATGAAAATTTTTCAGTCAATACTATTACCACCTACCCTAACCCAATGCAAAACATATTGCATATTGAAATAGAGAAAGAATTTACAGCTACTATATTTGACATCACTGGCAAAACGTTAATGAATGTTACTGCCAAAGATATTGATGTAAGTTCGCTAAGCGCTGGGATTTATTTGTTAGACATTAGCTCCGAAGGCAAACACTACAGTAAAAAAATAATAAAGCAATAAATTAGTAGTAACTTACGTTTATTGATTTTAGTGAAAAAGGATGTTTGTGGGCATCCTTTTTTTAATTGTATATCTTAACTTTAAAATACATAGACTGCCAAGTAAAAAAAAGGCGAGGTATTTCAAAAACATTTCCTAAAAATGGGTTAGTGTTTGTTTAATTCGGTGGTTAAAACACCATCTTTTCTAAAACTTCCAAAACGTATTCATGCATTACTTGGCGGTAATCCAAATGGGTTACGATGCG
>NZ_JBMOGV010000140.1:0-4397 GCF_049318185.1 Flavobacterium sp.
TTTTTTACTTTTTTGTTTTCTAAAGATTCTGCTGTGGTTTCACCTATACAAAAGCACATTTCATCTTTTATAGTGTTCATTTTCAAATAACTTTCTACTGCTGATGGACTGAAAAGTAATATTCCGTCTAATTTATTTGTTATTTTTTTTGAAGTTATGTTGGTTTGGTATACTTCAATTTCGTTAAATGTGATTCCGTTTTCTTTTAATGTGTTTGGTAAAACGTCTCGACGTAAATTTCCGCTAAAAAAAGTATAGCTTTCTTTTGAATAAATAAGTGAAATTATTTCAGCCAAATCAGCTGCATAACCAGTATAAGCTATAACATTAAACCCGTTTTCAGTTAATAAATCTTTGGTTTTCATTCCCACTGAAAAGACATTTTTACTTTTTAGTTCGTTGCATTTTGGATGTTGTAAAATACTTTCAACTGCATTTTGACTGGTGAAAATCAGATTTCCATTGATTTTTGAAAGTTCAAAATTTTTGATTTTGGTTTCGATGAAATCTTCCTCAATTACTGAAATATTGGCAACTAACAAAAGTTGCTTTTGATTGGGTAAAAGTTTTTTGGTGGATAATATGACAGGGTTTTTTACCACAAATTATTTCTTCAATTGTTGTTTTATTTCCGACATCAAATCGGTTCCACCATTTACTAAAATTTCTTCTGCCGAATGAAATCCTAATTTTTTCCATTCTGAAATAGCAACAACTTTTTCTATTTCAAGTTTTTGTTTTCCGTCTATAGATAATAAAACTCCTTTGAAATTTATGGTGTCTTCTTCTTCGTTATATGTTGCAATGGCTCCAATTGGCGCAGTACATCCGCCTTCTAATGTTTTTAGAAATTGTCTTTCTATATAGGTACAAATCTCTGTTTCAATATGATTTAATTGAGAAATCGCATCTATCGTATAATTGTCATTTCCCATAGCTAAAACTACCATGGCGCCTTGTGCTGGCGCTGGAGTCATCCAATCTAGATTGATATAATAATCTGGTTTTAGGTTGATTCTCTCTAAACCTGCGGCTGCAAAAACGGCTCCACTCCAATCACTTTCGTTTAATTTTTGCATTCTGGTATTCACATTTCCGCGTAAATCGACCACTTTATGATTTGGATATTTGTTCCACCACATGGCTTGACGACGCAAACTTCCTGTAGCAATAGTTCCATTAGATCCTAAAAAATCTAAGTCCCCTTTGTGAACTAAGATGTCTAAAGTTGTGGCTCTCTCTAAAACGGCAGCTTGCACAATTCCAATTGGCAAAGTCGTTGGCACGTCTTTCAAAGAATGCACTGCAATATCAACCTGCCCATTTATCATGGCAATATCTAAAGTTTTTGTAAAAATTCCAGTAATTCCGAGTTCGTAAAGCGGTTTGTCGAGGATTATGTCACCTTGCGATTTTACAGCTATAATTTCAGTTTTATAACCTAAATCATTAAGCTGTTTTTGGACTGTATGTGCTTGCCAAAGTGCGAGTTCACTATCACGAGTTCCTATTCGTATTGTCTTTTTCATTTCTTTTATTTAGAAGAAAATCGAACTTAACTAAAAAAAGATTTCTCTTGTTCTAGTTGAAATACTTTTTCAATCCATTCAATACCTTCATCCATTGATTCGCCATCTTTTAAATGGTTTACAAAATGATTAGTAATTTTTTGAATGATTCTATTGCTAATTAATTCCGCTTGTTCTTCATCAAAATTGGCTAATTTTTTACGCTGAAAGTTTAATTCACCCTCTTTAATCGCATTTAATTTTTCTTTTAATGCCTGAATGGTTGGCGCAAATTTTCTATTTTTTGTCCAAGCGACAAATTCCTCTTTAATTTCTTCAATGATTGCTTCGGCAGCAGGAATGTGTAATTTACGATTTTCTAGAGTTTCATCCGTAATTTGAGATAAATGATCCAGATGAATTAACGTTACACCTTCAACTTCTTTTACATTTTCATGCACATTTTTTGGAATGGATAAATCTAAAATTAACATAGGTTTTTTTAGATTTAAAATGGCTTTATCAATGGTTGGGTTTTGTGCTCCTGTAGCTACAACAACAACATCGGCTTTTTGAAGCTCTAATTGTAAATCGGCGTAATCTTTTACAACTAAATTTAATTTTTGGGCCAGTTTCTCAGCTTTGTCTTTAGTGCGGTTTATTAAGGTAATCTGATCGTGTTTGGTATGCTTCACCAAATTTTCACAAGTATTTCTTCCTATTTTTCCAGTTCCGAAAAGCAAAATATTTTTATTAGGAATATCGACTACGTTCTTGATAATATATTGAACCGAAGCAAAGGAAACCGAAGTAGCGCCAGATGAAATTTCAGTATCTGTTTTAATTTTTTTGCTAGCTTGAATAACCAAGTTTACTAATCTCTCTAAGAATGAGTTGATCATTCCGTTAGATTTACTTTCGTTGAAAGCAGTTTTTAACTGACTAATAATTTCAAAATCTCCAAGAATTTGACTATCTAAACCAGTACCAACTCGAAACATGTGATGAATAGCTTCTTGATTTTTATAAATGTAGGCAACTTCTTGAAATTCTTCAACGCTTCCGTTGCTGTTTTCACATAGTAATTTTATTAATTGATAGGGATGTTGTGCAAAACCGTAAATTTCAGTTCTATTACAAGTTGAGGTCACCAACAGTGCTTCAATTCCTTCGGCTTCGGCTTGTATCAGCAAAGTTGATTTTGCTTGATTGTCTAAACTAAACTTTCCTCTAATAGCGGCGTCTGCTTTTTTGTAACTTAATCCTAATGCATAAAAAGAAGTTTGTTTCGACATATTAAAATTTTCCATAAGGTACTTTTCTGAAAAGCTCAACAAAATTATTACTATCCATTTCATAAAAACAACGCTAGAGGGACTTTTTGTATCGCTCTGAGAATTTTTAAATCAATTTCGACTTTATAGCGTTATTTATTTTAAATTTGCAGAGAAATTAAGTATAATAAAATTTATTATATGGATTTATTCTAAATAAAAACATTTAAAAAGTCTGACTCTGAAATGAATTCAGACTGAAAAAATATCGCTATGGGTTCTCAAGAAGTAATAACAATTGAAAATGATTTTACACTAATTCGTTTTCAAAATGATGGAAACGAAAATTTTCATGTGAAAAAACATGTAAATCAAGGACTTATTCAATTTCATTTTGGCATTAAAGGAAAAGCAAAATTTGTTTTTAACGAAGGAAATTATGCGTTAGAATTGAAAGATGAAAAGTCATTATTGTTTTACAATCCGCAAAAAGAATTGCCTTTGAATTTAGAATTAACTCCAAATTCGTGGGTGATATCAGTAATCATTTCCATTCAAAAATTTCACGGATTGTTTTCAAATGATTCTGAACACATTCCGTTTTTAAGCGAAGAAAATAAAGACAAGAAATATTATAAAGAAGGCGACATTAGTCCGTCTATGGCCATTGTTTTGAGTCAATTGTTTCATTATAATTTGAATCCATCCATAAAAAATCTCTATTATAAAGGTAAAGGATATGAATTATTAAGTTTGTATTTCAACCGTTCAGAAGATCCAAATGCAGAACAATGTCCATTTTTAATTGATGAAGATAATGTCTTAAAAATTAAAAAAGCAAAAGGAATTATTATTTCAAATATGGCTGAACCTCCTGGATTAGAAGAACTTTCAGAGCAAGTTGGATTGAGTTTGAAAAAACTAAAAATGGGTTTCAAACAAATTTATGGTGATACGGTTTACGGGTTTTTATTTGATTACAAAATGGATTATGCCCGTCAACTATTAGATTCTGGATCCTATAATGTAAACGAAGTTGGATTAAAAATTGGTTACAGCACAGGGAGTCATTTTATAGCAGCGTTTAAGAAAAAATTTGCTACAACACCAAAGAAATATTTGATGTCAATAAACCCAAATACCTAACCAAATCAGTTACATAAATCAAACAATAATTAAAAAAAATAAATGTGAAAAGTAAGAATCCTTTACTTTTACAAAAAACAAAAAACACCATGAAAGGAGTATTATTAGTCAATCTAGGTTCACCCGAAAGTCCAACCGCAAAAGATGTTAAGCCTTATTTAGATGAATTTTTAATGGATAAATATGTTATCGACGTTCCATTTTTATTGCGCGCTTTATTAGTTCGTGGTGTTATTCTTCAAACTAGACCTAAAAAATCGGCAGAAGCTTACGCCAGAATATGGACTGATGAAGGTTCGCCACTGATTGTGATTTCTAAAAAAATGCACCAAAAAGTGCAATCGTTAGTAGATATTCCTGTTGCCTTAGCGATGCGATACGGAACAATAACCATCATGAAAGGATTACAAGAATTGAAAGATAAAGGCGTAACCGAAGTGATGTTGATACCGCTTTATCCGCAACATGC
>NZ_JBMOGV010000141.1:0-4263 GCF_049318185.1 Flavobacterium sp.
GGGGTTCGGTATTCTGAATTATCCCGGAAAATTCTGGAACAGGGTAATTTTAATAAGAATACCATTAGTGGTGCTACCTGGGATCTAGGCAATTTATCTCAACAAAATTGGACACCGCAAGCATCAGGCATTTCAATATGACCTGAAATCGTTGACGAACTTGAAGCAGTTTGGTTCGACTTCCTAACAACACAGAAAATTCGACACAATCCTTTTGTTCCCGCAGACAATGAAATTCAAAAAACTTATACAGAAGGTACTCCAAATCAAGTTACGTTAACTAAATACGAAAGAAATCCATTTGCAAGAAAAAAATGTATCGAACATTTCGGACTTTCTTGCATTGTATGTGGTTTCAACTTTGAAAAAACTTACGGACAAATCGGCAAGGACTTTATTCACGTTCATCATTTACGACAAATTGCGACAGTTGGAAAAACCAATGAAGTTGACCCAATAAAAGACTTGTGACCTGTTTGCCCAAATTGTCATTCAATAATTCATAAACGTAAGACAGCATTTACCATTGACGAAATGACTGAAATATTAAAACAAAATAATAATGGACAGAACACCAGCCACTAACAGTACCTACCCAAAAGTGGCGGTTCAGTGGTTAAATCAATCTTTGTGCTTCTATCAAAGTTTTTCTTGGTTGACAGTGAAGTGTTCCGAAAATTAAAGCGCTAAGAAAAAGAAATCAATTTAATAAATTTATATATGAAGTTAAATCAGAGAACAGCTAACATTTTTGAGAGAGCTTACATTTAATCGCGTTTCAAACTACTGAAATTTATTTTTATAAATACACTATTCCCACAAATAATACCCAAATATTTAATCGCTAAACCATAACTAGTAATGCTAGGTGTAAACTAAAACTGTAAATAAATAGGCTTAATTGCGTCGGCTTGCTTAAACTGAATGGCAAGAAAAATACAGATGAACAAGTAAATGATTTTTAAAGGCAGAGGCGTGTTGATAAGCAACTTCTTATACCATTCCTCGAATTTTATTGGTATAAAATGAAGTATAAAACCAATTCCAATTGAAACAAAAACACTAAAATACGTTTTGAAAAATTCAAAATATGAAACTGGATTAAATTGATATACTATTTTTTCAATAAATATCCAGCTATTTGAAAAAGAAGTTGACCTGAAAAAAATCCAGCAAAAACAAACAAAATGAAAAGTAATAATTACTCCAAGAATATTAAAAAATCTTGTTTTGGGAATGAATTTGCCAAAAAAAGAGTTGAATTTCTTATCAACAACAAGTGCAAGCCCATGCAGCCCACCCCAAAATATAAAGTTCCAACTTGACCCATGCCAAAAACCACCCAATAACATAGTCAGGATTAAATTTATATTTGTTCTTGTTTTTCCTTTTCGATTTCCCCCTAGCCAACGAATGTATAAATAGTCCTTTAACCAACTAGATAATGAAATGTGCCAGCGTTTCCAGAATTCTGTAATGGAATTTGATTGATAAGGAGATAAGAAGTTAATATTAATTTCAAACCCAATCCATTTTGCCATACCAATGGCCATATCGGAATATCCTGAAAAGTCACAATAAATAACTATCGCATAACCATATAAAGCAATTAAGCATTCAGCACCAGTATGGTAACTAGGATTGTCAAAGATAATACGAACAAAATTGGCATTAATGAAATCACTTATAACAACTTTTTTAATAATACCTGAGGTAATTAAATATAATCCCTCACCTATTTGCACTTTTGTTACTCCTGGCTTCTTAGCAATTTGTGGTAAAAAGTCCTTTGCTCTAACTATGGGTCCCATCATAAGTTTTGGAAAAAAAGACAGGAAAAATAAATAATCAATAAATTTATTGAGTGGTTTCACTTTTCCATCATATACATCCAATGTATAGCTTAAGTTTTCAAAAGTATAGAATGATATTCCTACCGGTAATGCTAAATTTAATAGATTAATTTGTGTATTTCCAATATCATTCATGATACCAATAAAAAAATCCGTATACTTAAAAGTGAAAAGTAATAGTAGATTTAAAAAAATACTAGTCCTAAGTAATATTTTTCTTTTTATTCCCGAAGGAATACGATAAATTAAATTGCTTAGTTTAAAATCAATAATTGCGGCAATTACAATAAAGCCAACATACCAATTACAAGCTTTATAAAAAAAATATAACGAAAAAAATGTTAAGAAATAAATTCGTGTGTTACTATTCTTAAAAAAAATCGCATATACCATTAAGAAAAAACAAAAGAAAAACAAAAAAAATCCACTGTTAAATAACAAAGGATTTTTTTCGCTGTAAACAAAGGACTCAATTATTTTATGATAATCAATCAATGTAATTTATTTAATTTTGTTTTTCGAATAAAAAAGTTTTGCTTCTATTAATTTATCGTAAAATAATTTAGCAATTATCTTTGTGCCTGAGGCATTTAAATGAATATAATCCATTTCCGCTAGTTTAGGTTTACTTTGCGCCCATTTAACAATTGTACCTTCTCCTCCCATAGATGAATATAAATCCCAATATGCTATTTTATTTCTTTTGGCAATATTTCTTTGTGTAGAAACCATGTAGGGAACAGCTGGCTCAGTAACCCAGGTTCCATTCTGATTATATCCAATGTCGCTTACGCTTACTAAAAGGATTGGAGTATTTGGAATTGCAGTTTTTATTTTTTGAATAAGTTTATTTTGTGAATTTTCAAACCAATTAAATTTCTGATCACCATGTGAAACTGCATTTAATCCATAATGAATTATTATTAAATCATAATTTAAATATTGATTAAATTGTTTTATAATATCGAGGGAAATTCGATTAGTTAACACCCCGGTATTTCCCCTAAATCCATAATTGTCTAAATAAATTCCAGAAGTGTCTTCAATGCTAATACCATAAATAGGTAATTGACTGTTGGCACTTGTTAATTTTAAATCATGAATAGGGCGATTGGAAATTATTGTTTCATTAACCAAATTACTATCACTCAAAGGAATAACTTGACTCACATTATCTAGGCCGACTGTAACAAAAGGTTCAGCGGTTTTTGACTTACCTGTATATATTTTTAGGACATTAAAATTTTCTCCTTTTTGAAGGGAATATTGAGTGGTAGCAGTCCCATTTGAATAAAAAACATGTCCTGTTAAACCAAGTATTGGGTTAGTTTCACTATTTACAAAATTTTTGTCTACCCAATTATGGGATCTAAAATTTATATTATTGTATCCCTGTTCCGCAATGGATTGTACCGGCATAAAACCAATACCATTTCCACCGTAAGTCCCCTGAAATATTTTTCTTAATTCATTTGTTACATAGTCTGCTTCTATAAATGAATCGCCGAAATAAGCAATCCGCATTTTTGTATTGCCTGATTTTATTTGATCTAATTTTGTAAAAAAGTTTGTGATAGATGCACTTGAGTCTACTCCATAATCTATGAGCATAGTAGACATTGTTGGCTGAACAAATTTTCCATTAATAGCATTAGAATCAACTACGATTCTAGGTAATTGTAAGGGTTTTTGAGGAGGTATATTTTTTAAATCTGCTAAAAGATCAACATTTTTAAGTTTCAAAAATTTGATTGATTCTAAGTTTATAAAAGATAAACAAAGTAGTAGTACTATTGTAATACTTAAAATAATAGAAGGCATTAACATTTTTTCTTTCATCAAAATCAATTTAAGAGTCTTACTTAAACTAATTGCAAATTAAGGAACCTCTGATTTTTATCCGTTTTAATTCCTTTGAATAATCGAAATTTGAATACCCACTATAGTTTATCTTCTGGATAAATTTATAATAATTTTGGGTTGTGTCTTTATATTTTTTGTCTTGCCATACTTTATAATAATCTACACATGCTCTCCAATCTTTAAAGGTTATATAGGTCATTGTTTTTCTGAATCCAAAAACATTATTTTTAGTTTTAAAAACATGTGATGTAAAATGGCCAGTTTCATATATAGCCTGCTTTAAAACTACTTCAGGATTTTTTATTCCAATGCTTTTGATATAACAATAGATTTCGTTTTCCATAACGGGATCAGTTTTAAAACTAAAAAATGGAATAATAAAAAAAAGTATACTATACCTCATAAGTTCAAATTTTAAATTAGGTTGAATTTTCATTGATTTTCTTTTAAAGAAATTAATGCTTTCATTCACAATAAATTGACAGGATATTATTAAAGTATTCGTAGTTAAAAATTATGATTGGTTACTTAAAAATAGTAAATTTAT
>NZ_JBMOGV010000142.1:0-4210 GCF_049318185.1 Flavobacterium sp.
ATTGTTTTCAAGTTCGTGTTTTATATCTTGTACATAGAAATAATTAATGGGTATTAAAGCACTAACAAACGGTAAACTCATACTATCTCCAATTCTTGGTAAATGGGTTAAATAATCAACTGAGAATTGACATTGATAATCAAAGTAGCTAATGTAAAAATGATAAATAATATTTTTAAAACTTAAATTTAATTTACGTTCATAAGTGAAAATTTCAGAATGCATTTGTAATAAAAATTTCCTTAAAATATGGGTCTTTAATCCAGTAGCCGTTTCTATATCTTTCATCTTTGGATATGGAATTTGTAATTCTTCATCAAGATAATTTTCAGCGTTAATAAATTCAATAATAGGTAGGTATTCTTTTCGGTCTTTAAAAAACTCTTTTAATTGATTGCCGATAAAAATAAAGTCTATAATTATTTGTTTGATAGATACTTGAGTTTTCATGATTTTTACTTTTTAGAATAAAAATAATAAAAAACGTAAATATTTTGAATGTAAACAACTAATGAATTATTATATATTGATTTGGAAAAAAGCTCTTTAGTAGATTACGTCAAACCAATGTTAATCTTTTTTACAAGTTAAAATTCTCAGCTATATGCTTTCTATCTTCTTCGTGGTTTTAATTCACTTCTATATGAGTCAAGAAGTTTTTTCGTTATCGGTATCAAGCCAATATTTTTCAATGCTTTACAAAGTTATATTTTACAAGGTACCAACGAGAGTACCAAATGAACTGGAAACTTTCAACATTTAATCTGTAACAAATATAAATAATTTAATCATCTTCATAAACATCAATTATTGTGGTTGGCATTCCGAATCCCATATTAACGTCTTTATATAATTCATTCATACAATTATAAAGTTTATTTCCTCTTAGGACGTTAGAATAGATATTACCTGCGTCATCTTTTAATTCAATAACATAAAATGTTCCCATTGCCCTAGAAGCGGGGTGCGTTTCGTAATCCAAGTAGACATATATTTCCATAAACTAAAGTATTATTATTTTCCTAAGTTGTTTTCATTAATTAAGACTATTTCCTTATCCACATCTTCATCTTTTCTGTAATAATGCCAATCAATTGTATAGTTTATATCTTCAAGTTCTGCCTTGATTCCTTGCTTTGAATTACCATCAATAATGAGCTTTAGTAATAAAGGTTTATAAGCTTTTTGTTCTTCTAAAGGTATGTTGCTATTTTCAATAGATTGTATCCAAAACCTCCCATTTTGTCTTACTATTCTTCTCTCACCAACAAAATCAAATTTATCATCAAACATATAGGTAGGAGTGTTAATCATCATATCTTGCTCGACAACAAAAGGGTCGGTTGAGGAGGTTACTGGAGTCAGTTTTTTATCATGAAATAATAGGTCATCTGGTACAATGAAAATAGTTAAGGTTCCGTTATGCCCAAAATAATCTTCATTTTCAACAGCAAACATTAGAGCAACTCTCCAATCAATTGACCAATCCATAAATCTCGTTTTTAAGCCAATATGTTGAGCTTGAAAAAGAGAATACCATTTATTTCTCAATTCATAATTTTCAGTATCTTCTTTAAAAGGTTGCCGAATATAATCATCTTTGGATTTTAATAATTCGGAGAAATCTCTATAAATATTTTTTTCAATGTCAAATAGCTCTTTAGTTTCTTTTTTGAATCTAGTCAAACCTGAATTTAATTTATAGCTTTCTAAACTATGACCCCTATAATTTTCCATTACAGCAAAATGCATTCTTAAATTTTGTACTTCGTCTATAATAGGTAGTAAATCAGCTACTGATTTTATTGTTTTGTATTGATGTTTATTAAATAACGTTTCTATCATTATATTAATTAAAAAAGTGGAGTTTCTTCATTATCCCAATCCACGTCTTTCAAGCGGTCATCGTCATTATCAAATAAATCAAATTGCTGTTCAAAATTATTAGAAATGGAAGCTCTTGCATCATCAATAAAACCTATTTCAGTGTCTGGTATATTGGTTGTACTGAAATGTTTTCTTATATATCCTTTTAAATCATCAAAAAGAGCATTAGGAATATCATTATCAACAATAATAAGCTGAAAGCTGTTTTTGTATTTTTCTAGTGTTAGAAGATATTTGTAAATATTTTCATTTTTTTCAGAATCCGTCATTCCTTCACTTTCATCCTCATCTCTATTCGTTGAGTCTAAATCTCGCTCTTTAACTTTTCCAAGATATTTTGTTATCGTGTCAATCATTAGAAATGAAGGATAGTTGACTGGATTTTCAATCGCATAAATCATAAGACTGATAAAATATGCAACTGAGCTTACAGTTCTAACACCTCCAGATGTTATTTTATCATAATCACGCCCTCTAATAATTGGCAAATATGTTTTTGGAGATATTGATATATTGGTTGGATTTTTGATACCTACAGAAACTAAAATATCTTTTACTTTATCTCCCAAATCCTTTAAAATCTTTTCAAGAGATGGAGCATCTTTTTTTAGTGATAATAATGTTTCTCTTAATTCTTCAACATTTCGTTCTAATTCAACAATTTCTGCATCGTTAATAGATTGCTGAAATCTAATTTTATAAAAGTGTTGAATATTCTTTATATCACTCTGAAGACTTCCAGCTTGATACGAAAGTGCATCTCTTTGATTAAGATATGGAGAAACAATATCAACAGATTGTTTATCTAAGAGAATCCGCATTTCCTCAAGTAGAGAAATGCTGTCTTTTATTTCTTTAGCTTTTTGATTTTCAATTTCTTTAAGGGTTTTGTAAATAGCATCCAAGTCACGCATTCTACGTTTTAATGAATTCAGTTCTCCACGTATACTTTTAGTATCGGTATTATTAAAATGCTCTTTTAACTTGCTGACATTTACAACCGTATCACAAAGCGGGCAATCTAATTCTTTATCAGCTATTTTTGGAAACTTCTCAAGGGCTTCAATAGTTGCCTCCATTTTTCTAATATCGTTGCGATATTCATTACGAAGAGCAATATTTTGTTTAATTTCCAATTCAGCTGAGCTTTTGTCTTGATATGCCTGACGAATTTCTAGTTCTAATACATTAACTTCTTTTCGTAAGTGATTTAATTCTTCACTTCCACTAATAATTTCTATGTCAATTTCTTTTAATGCATTACGTAGTGAATCTAATTGATTTTCTAATATTTCTTTCTGTAGAGTAAGCTCAGCTAAAGACTCAACTTGAGTTTCTTTAAGAAAAGATGCAACAGATTTGTTTTTCGAAACAAGGGTGCTTTTATCGGCTTGAAGTACACTTATACGCCCTTCAAGTTCAGTAATTTGTCCATCGAGTACATTATACATAAGTTTGAAAGTCTCTTTCAACTTAGTGATTAAAACAAAATTTTCTCCAAATAATTTTTTACTTCCAATTTTATCTTGGTCGAGATAATTGTACTTGAAGATATCTCTAAAGCTTAGTTTTACCATTTTAGTAACTTCTTTAGAAGGAGCTTCTTTAATTTTTATCAGTGGTATACGCATCGCTTGCAATAAAAATTCCGAAAAATTACCATCTTCGGCATTTTGGTTGTAATTCGGAGCATAGTATTTAGGGAAGCTATCATCAATATTTTCGTAACCACCATGATAAACTTCGATGTTAGCCTTTGTATTAAAAATATCTCTCTTTATAGTATATTGGGTTCCTAGTAAATTTACATCAAGGAGACAGTAATGACCTTTTGATTCTATTTCTTCATAAGTATCAAGTTGAGATGAGCCCAGACAATAATTGATTAGATTTAAAATACTTGATTTTCCTGTATCAGAATCACCATAAATAATGTTAAGTCCACTATCAAAAGGAACCACATAATTTTTGTTAGTTCCAACTAAGATTAAATAATTTATCTTAAGTTTTAATGTTTTAATTCTTTTTGCCATGTACTAAATGTGATTCTATAAGTTTGTTAATTGTACTGCTTGAAAGAGTTACTAATGGTTTTAATTCGTGATTTAAATCTCTTATTCTTTGAAAATATTGCGACTGTAAAGTTTCTGCTTGTTTAATTCCTTCTTCTGTTATGTTATAATATATTTGATTATCACTAAGCACTTTGGTTTCAAGGTATTTATTTGCAAGTAATATTTTTAATAAAGCTTTTATCTTTTTTAAATCAAAAATTTCTGCCCGATTTAAAAACAAAGCTTCAATAGAATACATTTCTGAATTG
>NZ_JBMOGV010000143.1:0-4191 GCF_049318185.1 Flavobacterium sp.
CTATTTATATTTCAGCAGTTTCTTATAATAACATTTATTACATCATACGGCAATCACTCACCCATGCAGAAACGATAAAAATATTAACTGAAATAAGTGAATGGACTAATGTGATTGATTTGACTAAAGAGATCATAAATAAATCCCTTACATCAGACTTTAAAGATTTTGAAGATGCAATTCAATATCATTGTGCAAAATCAATTAATAAAATAGACCTCATTGTTACCAGAGACACAAAAGATTTTAAAATAAGTTCATTACCAATTTTAACACCAAAGGAAGCCGTGGCTTTAATTGAGAGCACAAGTAGGTAACAGAGGTTTTACGGAAAAGCTGGTTAGGTAAAAAATTGAAGTTGGGTCTTGGTCTTTGGTAGTTGGTCTTTGGGAGTTGGTTCTTGGTCTTTGGTAGTTGGTCTTTGGCAGATGGGCTTTGGTCTTTGGTCTTTGGTTCTTGGTCTTTGGTCTTTGGCAAATGGGCTTTGGTGCTTGGGCTTTGTTCTTGGCAATTAACTTCAGAAATTTTAATTTAGCTACTCGCGTTCGGGCCTTGCAGTATTGGCAAGAAAACTTAAAAAAAACAATTTAAATTACTAAAGCAAATCCTGGCAACTTGGCAAAAATATGATTACACTATAGTAAGTTCATCCTCAACAACACACTTAAAACATATTAATTGAATAGGTAACCTTTTGAAAACAATGATTAAAAAATATAGCAAATGGTTTAGCGAATTGAAGCCTTTACAAAAGTGGTCTGTATCCTATATGTTGAATTGGTTTCTTTGGCTCTTCGCATGGTTGATTGCCGAGCAATTCATTTTTGATGAAACCCGTTCATGGAAGTATCACGTTTTTCATGCGACTTGGATGGCTTTCTTTTTTACATTTTCGCTCCTTTGGGAAGTAATAAAACAATTCTTCAAACCCCAGAACTCCAAAAACCAACAACAGCAGAATCCCGAAACGAATATTTGACATATTATATACAAAAAAAATAATCAGATCCAGTGTGAATCGTAAACAGTGATTACACATAAAATTACAAATAGCAATCAGTTAAACTTAAAAAGATGCATAAATTACTAAACTATGTAAAAGAACTTGAATCTAAAATTCCAAACCAGGAAGATTATAATCCTGAGATTTCAAAATCGAATGTAGGCTGGCATATTGAACACATTCTATTAACAAATAAGATGATACTTGAAGCAGTAGAAAAATCAAATCCAGCCGATTATACATGGAGTTTTAAATTACCAAGGATTGTAGTATTTACCATGAACAAAATTCCACGTGGGCGAGCAAAAGCACCCAAAGTGGTTGTTCCTAAAACGTATGATGAACAAACTTTGCTGGAACATTTAAAAATTGTAACATTGAAAATTCAAGGGTTAGAAAACATGAGTTCAGACAAATATTTTGATCACCCCTATTTTGGGAATTTGAGATTAAACAAGACGATAAAATTTCTGGAGATACATACCAATCATCATTTAGAAATTATTAATGATATTTTAAAATAATGAATCTACCCATACCTGGTTTATTGTTCGGTGCAATCGTGTCTTTGGTAATTTTTTATTACTATAACCAAGAAATGAAGGTCAGACGTGAGAAAAAGCGGGAAAACCTAAGAAAAAGACAGAAGGAAAACTTGAATTCTTTAATTGATAACTTAAAAAGCAGAAAACCGGAAGAATCTAATGGCCATAACACTTGATTTCTAAGTAGCTAACATAACGCATTATGCTATTTGAGCCTCCATTTACTTATTTGATAATCCACCTCTTATTATATTGATTCCACAAATAACAATCTCCAAATGAAATATATAATCATAGTAATATTGTTGCTTGGTTACACAAACAGCAAATCACAAGATATAATCGTACAAAAAATAAAATTAAGAAATACATCTAACAAGGAAAATATTTCTGAGATTCCGAAAATAAAGGATGTAAAAAATCAAAAAAACCCCGCAGTTGAAAAAATCAACTCACAAATTCTTGAATATTTCTGGATTAACAGCTTTAAGCAGAATGAAATAGAAGAATTTAAATGGTATGATGTAAAATACTCTCACGAGATAAAGCAAAATATCCTTTGTCTATCAATTGAAGGTGAATCAGGTTACGGCCCCTATCCAAGCTATCTTGATGATGAAGTTTATTTTGATTTACAAACCGGAGAAATGCTTAACATGCCATTGATTCCATTTCAGGCATTATTTTCATTGTCGGGCTATGTAGACTTTATACATAAATATTGGCTCGCTGGAGTAAAAAAAGAATTTAAAGGAGTAGAAAAATGTGCAGAAATGGAGCCCTATTGTAGTTATTACGACATTAAAATAGACAGTGCAGATAAAAAGAAAGTCTATATTTCACTAATATCCGATTGTTTTCCACATGTTGCGCAGGCATGTTCACCCTACTTCTCTATATCAATTGAACTGACAACCATCAGCCAATATTTGAATGACGTTGGAAGATATATGTTACTTGAAAGTAATTATTTCTCGAAGTCCCCTCTTGAGAAATTTTTAGAAAACAGAAAACTAAATACTAAACTCACTGAAAATATTTTTGTTTTTGGAAAAATAGACAAAAAATATCCATTCAGCTTAGCAATTAATATTGCCAGTAATGGAATAGTTTCTGGCTTTTATTTTTATGATTCTAAACTGCAAAAAATATCCTTATCCGGTATTAAACAAAATGATAAGATTACGCTCACAGAAAAAATTGAAAATGTAGAAACCGGCTATTTTGAATTCAAGTATTGGAGTGAATTGGATAAAAATTTGAAAGATGAGTTTGCATTATATGATGGTAGTGAAAAATTAACCTATATAACTGGTCTTTGGACTAATAAAGAAAAAACTAAAACTTTCCCTATTTTAATAAATGAAATAAAAACACCCCGACATTACTAATAAAATAATTTATGGGGCATTTCTGGTAAAAGTCCCATTATCAATTAGCTGATAAAAGTGCAAGTTATTATGAAGAACTTATTTACTATAACCTTTTTTACTTTTTTGAGTCTTACTCTTTACGGACAAAAAAAATCTAAAAAGAAGACAGCGCTTCAGTATTGCGCAGGCACCACAATTACCAAAGAATTTGATTTGGGAGATAGTATAATTAGATGCAATTCTTGTAGATGGGATGAATGCGGAAATATTATAAATTCAAAATCAGACACGCTATATAAGAACAAAGGTATTGTTAACCCAGACTTTAAACCTTTGTTTTTAACTGTTGACACAATGCTACTTACAAAAAAGGATGTTCAAACCCTTCGTGAAAAAAATAAAATAAAACATATACAGTTCTTTCATTGTAATGATGTTATTTCAAAAATGGGGTTTATTGCATTAGAAGGAATTTACCTTGTTCAGCTGAGAGATACAATAATCATCTCACAACCTTTAAATGAAGCGGTAAACTTAAAATACAAATCTAAAAATATTGCCTCCTCTCAAATCTTAATTAATGGCTACAATCTATATGCTGACAAAGTGAAATATCCTAAATACATAGATTTAAATATCAAGTATTTGGAGAAATCAAATATGTATTGCGTATTAACAGAATAACAAATTTCAACAGCGTGACTGTTAGCCGTCTTTTTAAACTTTTAAAAAAATAATGCCATTTTAAGTTCACCATAAATCGGCTTCGGATAAATCATGTCTCTTTACCTGTAATTATCAACCAAATATGCGGTGACCTGAATGTATGCGGTTTAATTTATAGTCTGTTGTTCAAATCTGAATTAAAACAATCAACTCGTCTTAGGTCAATCTACTAAACAGGCTACAAACATTTCAGCCAGCGGCACATAGGCAAATTTGCAAGCAGCAGAATGCTACAAAAACCCAAGCTAACAAAAAAGCCATTTTATCAGCAACATTTACAAATAATTATGTTTTATAGGTAAAATGTCAGGTTTAACCTGACATAATGAATATGAAAAACAAATACATTTCAAAGCAGTCTAACGAGCTTTTTTCCTATTTCAACGAACAGAATCCTCACCTACGCCAAGCCCGAAACTGTTTGCGGTAATATTCAAAAATTTCAAGTTAAAAAAGATACTTATATATGGTTATTCATTATTAAATGATAACAAGAGAAAATATATTAACCATCCTAAGGAATCACAAACCGCAATTTTCTAAA
>NZ_JBMOGV010000144.1:0-4171 GCF_049318185.1 Flavobacterium sp.
TTTTTTATTTATCAACAATTGACAAAAATTAACCTTTGTTCTTTCACAAAATAGTGAGCTATTCTGTAATTTTATCCCATGTATGCATTAGTCGATTGCAATAATTTTTACGCTTCCTGCGAACGTGTTTTCCAACCTCAACTAAATGGAAAACCAATTGTTATTTTATCTAATAACGATGGCTGTGTCATTTCGCGGAGTTATGAAGCCAAAGATTTAGGCATTGCCATGGGCGCACCCGAATTTAAAATTCGGCAAGAATTGAAACAAAAAAATATTCATGTTTTCTCTTCCAACTATGCGTTGTATGGCGACTTGAGTAATCGCGTGATGAAGATATTAGAAAGCTTTACGCCAAATGTAGAAGTCTATAGCATAGACGAGGCCTTTCTGAACTTTGACGGAATGAAAATCAAGGACTATCACGAGTATGGATTGCAGATGAAACGCCGAGTGCAAAAATGGCTCAGCATTCCTATTTGCGTCGGTTTTGCAGAAACCAAAGCCTTATCCAAAGTAGCTAATAAAATCGCTAAGAAATATCAGGAACGAACGCAAGGTGTCTATATAATTGATAGTGAAGAGAAACTAATCAAAGCCTTGAAATGGACCAAGATTGAAGACGTTTGGGGTATTGGTTTTCGACTGACCAAAAAAATGAAAGCCAAAAATATACACACCGCTTATGATTTTACGTTGCCTCACAACGAAACGTTTATTAAAACCACGATGGGTGTGGTAGGATTGCGGTTGAAATATGAATTGGAAGGCCAATCGGTTTTGGAAATGGAAGAACCCAAAGACAAAAAAAATATTGCCGTTACCAGAAGCTTTGACGGAAACATCACCACACTTAATGAAATGACAGAGCGCGTTTCTACCTTTGCCACCGTTTGCGCTGAGAAACTCCGCAAACAAAAATCTTGTTGCTATGGTGTCATTGTCTATCTGCGAAAAGACAAATACAAAGTAGAACGCCAACGGTATAATTTTTATAAAATGGAAACGCTACCGTTTGCCAGTAATTCTTCCATTACCCTCAGTAGTTTGGCAGTAAAGATGCTAAAATCAATGTTTGAAGAAGGCGAAATTTATAAAAAAGCAGGTGTAATTGTCACCGAAATTATTCCGGAGAACCAAAAGCAATTTCATTTGTTTGAAGAAGAAAATCCAAAACATTTGAAACTAATGCAAGTGATGGACAATTATTATAAAAAAACCGGCGAACGAAAAATACGATTGGGCAATCAAGACTTGCAACGCACTTGGAAAATGAAACAAAACCATTTGTCTAGAAAATACACCACCGATTTTAAACAAATTTTTGAAGTACAATGTCAGTAAAAAACAACCTTACTTTTTTTATCCCCGATGTGGAAAACACTCGCGAACTCCCCTATTTTGCTAGCGGTATCAAAGCAGGTTTCCCCTCGCCTGCCGCTGATTTTGATGAAGCAAAAATCAGTTTGGACCGCGTATTAGTGAAAAACCAAGAAGCTACTTTCTATGCCAAAGCATCAGGAACATCCATGATTGGTGCTGGCATAGACGATGGCGATATTATGGTGATTGACAGAAGTCTAGAACCGCAAAATAACAAAATTGCCGTATGTTGCATTGATGGCGAATTTACCGTAAAGCGCATCGCCATCAAAAAAGACGGTGTATATCTATTACCCGAAAACAAAGACTACCAAGCGATAAAAGTTACCGAAGACAATGAACTTATCATTTGGGGTATTGTTACCTATGTTATAAAGAGTGTTTGAAACAAAAAGAGCAATACTTAATTAATAAAAGGTTTTCCTTTCAATTTTTCAAAGGAAATTGTTAGTACTTTGATTATTTAATAATAATTTTCTTAGTTTCAATCAAACTGTTTTCTCGGTCATAAATTTTGACAAAATACAAACCTTGACCATTTATGTTGTTTAATTGAATGGTGTTTTGTTGTAAATTTAAAACACCATAAAGAACTTCTTGACCTAATGCATTTATAATTTTATATTTCCAACCAACTGAGCTTGTATTGTTATTCCAATCAATTATTAACTGATCTTTAGCTGGATTAGGATACACTTCAAATAACTGGTTACTAAATGTTTCATTTCCTATTATTGAACTTTTCACCCACCTTACAGAAATACCAGTTCTAGTATCAAAAGTAGAATTAACGACAGCACCATTAGTCCAAGTTAGTTGGAAAAAATTAGCTGCAAATGGTGCTAAATAATCTGAACACCACCAATGTCCAGTACCTGTAAGGTTCTGTCCTATAGTATTAGTTGGGCGATAACCTCCTGGAAGACCTGTAAACCCACTGCTGTTTGTAGCGTCTGTGTTGGGGTCTGACCAATGATTTAAACCTGCTTCTTTCATTTTACCTCCAGCTACACTATTGCCTCCTAAATAATAAAATAATGAAGACCAATCAGCAACACTTGGTACATTCCAATCTGATGGGGCTAATGACTTTCTACTTGCAATTTCTGCAGATGTTGGAGGATTTGACTCTGCCTGCCATATGCCTGCCACAGCATACCAATTATACATTTTTCCGTAAGTGTTTCCAAGCGAGGTATCATTATTATAATAACACCAAGCACCAGTAGTTAAATTTGACCAAGCTGTAGGATCAGTTACTTGAGGAATTGGGGTACCATCGGAATATTTAGAAACATTCAAATTTTCTTTCATCCATTCTTGAGTTCCAATAATAACCGTATTATATTGATTTCCATCAATATCAGTCACGCCATTCCCGGGTACTTGACTAAATGCACTTAATGTTAGCACTAAAAATATCCAAACTAATTGTTTCATTTGCTTTCATTTTTTATTATTACTCCTCAAAAATAATAAACAATTTTAAAATATTACAACTTTTTTACATAAAAAAAGGAAGTTAATTTAACGTATCTATTTCGTTATTAAATAGTTGTAATGCTTTTTGGAATGTTAACCAACATAAAATTATCGCTTTGGGTTTTGGTGGGGGCGATGCTTAAAAAGCAAATACTGAAAAATTTTTTATCCTCCCGATTTCAATTTGTTATATCGGGATAAATTTTTCAGCAAAAATAACACGTATAAAAAAAAGAGCAACATGAAAATGTTGCTCTTTTATACTCCACCTCTTGGAGAAAGTTACAATTTTGATGAGATGGATTTCATTTATAACTATAAGGAAATTGAAGGGCTGAACGTTGTGCAAAATTGCAGGAAGTTATATTAATTTTTCTTAAAGCTATGTAACTTCCTGATGTGCTTTTTTTTAGTTTTTCATAAAAATAATCCAATCCCATTCTGCTGGATTTCCAATTCCAACACTTGGAGTGTATAAAAATAGTTTAACACTAGCGTTCGGATTTGAATTTAAATATTGTCTAACTTTTACCAAACTTTGTACTGAAGTCCATACTTCATTATAACTGTATGTTGTATTATCTGGATTAAATACATTTTCAAATCCTGCACTTGGTGTAACATAATCTGTTGTCATTACTGTATCAAACTGATTTGCATTTAATAAATTTTGAGGATAATTCATTTGTCCAAGACCACTCCAAACAATTGTTCCATCAAATAATGTTTCGTTTAATTCTTGATAAATAATTTTAACACTCCCAAAGTCACTAGGTGCAACATATTGATTAGTTAAGGTCATATTAGAGGTAGTATTAGGAAAAGATAATTCTTTTCCTCCTTCAAACTGATTGGTATTATAGTCAACTTTCAAAACCATAATAGTGTTTGGATTTGTTGTTGGTGTATTAGTTTCCTCGTTGTCATTTGAACAAGAGATTAATGTCAAAATAATAGCTGTAAATGATAAAATTTTAGTTTTCATATTTATAGTTTTCATGTTATAATTTTAAATAGATGCTTTTTTCTTAGAGAGTGTTGGCTAATATTATTGTAGAAAAAGAAGTACTAAAATAATAAAATTATCTTGTAAAAATAATAAAAATTGAAAAAAGTTTAATAAAAAGTTAGAGAATTACTTATAAAAAAAAGTCCAACATTTCTGCTGAACATTTGCTCCCCCTATTGGGCTTCCCGATTTCACTTCGTTACTTCGAGATAAACCACTCGCCCAAAAAGGTCCACAACAAAACCCGACACTTTCGTATCGGGTTTTGTTTTGCTCCCCCTCTTGGAGAAAGTTGCA
>NZ_JBMOGV010000145.1:0-4145 GCF_049318185.1 Flavobacterium sp.
ATCCAATGATAAACAGATACGCCCGCATCCAGATTTGAGAAACAATCCGATGCCACTTGGCTTTTGAAGGTTCTTTTAACGCAAAGCAGGGCAAATAAAATATAATAGCAACGAATAGGGTAGATACAAACCAAATCAGTCCCCAAAATGCCCATATTCTTCCAAGAACATTTTGCAACTTTTCAGAAAAAAAGGAAGTATTTGAAGAAACCATATTGGGTAGGCTATTCATAAAAGTAGGCGAATGTATTAAAAAACGAAATAAGTATGTCAGCAGCCTCAACCTTGCACAGAGGAAGGATTCCAGTTAATCGGTGAAAGTGACTGTTGAACCAGCAATTCGTTGGTTCTGCTGAAATGCTTGCAACCCAAAAAGCCCCGGTAAGCACTAAGTGGAGAGGGGTGGGGAGCTTTTAAAACAAAATGACGGGTTTCATCAATCAATACCTGCTTATCCTGGGCAAATTTCCCCCATAACAAAAACACCAATCCCTGTTTCTTTTCAGATAAAGTACTGATTACAGTATCGGTAAATTCCATCCAACCGATGTTTGCATGACTAGCAGCTTCGTTGGCTCTAACAGTTAGTACGGAATTCAACAGCAATACGCCCTGCTGAGCCCAATGGGTAAGGTTTCCAGAAACTGGCATTTCTCCACCCACATCATCAACTATTTCTTTAAAAATATTCTGCAGCGAAGGCGGAAAGGGAACCGCATTGGGTACCGAAAAACTGAGTCCGTGCGCTTGTCCGGGACCATGATACGGATCCTGCCCTAAAATAACCACTTTCACTTGCGAAAAAGGGGTTTGGGCAAATGCATTGAAAATCAAATTACCGGGTGGATATACCGTAATTCCAGAAGCTGTTTCTGCTTTAATGTGGGTAACCAGTTGAGAAAATGAATGTCGCTTAAAAGCGGATTCCAACACTTCCTTCCAACTGGCTTCTATTTTAACATCCATACCCAAGCCAATTAATTGAAAACATTTTTAAAATTACTGCCAAAAAAAATACCCACCAAACCATTAACAGTCGGGAAAACAATAGCCATTGGTAGCAAGTAAATATCCTTTCGTGCCTGCTTTCAAGCTATTGGTTTGCGTATAAAAACTCAATTGCTGTTCCATCACTTCCAAATCTACCTTATAATCTCTTCCTGCGAGGGTTACTTGCAATATCGTTGCTTTTACAGCATGATGGGTACTTTCAACTTGAAATAACAAATGTTCTGGCCGTACCATCCAGCAATTTGCCGTATTCAATGCAAATTTTTCTGGAAAAAATACCTGGGCCAATTCGGGGGATAATGGATAGAAATCGCCTAAGAGCCCTGCTACATAAGAGTTTTGGGGAGAATGGTAGATTGCTTCCGGACTACCCACCTGCACCAGATTTCCATTTTCCAAAACCAACAATCGATGCGCCCATGCAAAAATATCATCGGGATTGTGAGAACACAATAAACAGGTGATATTCAATTTACGGGTCACATCAGCCAAAACCTGCTGTAATATTTTTTTATTGGTTAGGTCAAGATGCGAAAAGGGCTCATCAAGCAGCAACCAGCGGGGAGAAGTGATTAATAAAAGTGCTAGGGCAATGCGTTGTTGCTCCCCACCTGAAATCTCATGGTGCTTTCGGTTCATCAGGTGCTCGATGCGACACAGCGAAAATAAGTTGCGGGCAAGGGATGTTTCCCAAACATTGGCATATTGAAAAAGATCGCGGATATAATAGTAATGCGGAAGATGAGATGATTGTTCCAAAATGGCAAGGCCTGGATGTCCGGGCACCAATTGCTCCTGGGGACCTTTGATACGCTCGGAAAATAGAGTTATTGATCCTGTATCTGGTTGTTGCCAGCCAGCAATCAACTGTAAAAGGGTAGATTTACCCGAACCACTTACTCCAATTAAGGCCAAGTTTTCACCAGGTACCTGATTGAAGGTTATAGGAGAGAGTTGGAAATCGGGGGAAATATATTTAGATAATTCTGTAACCGAAAGCATAGTTGCAAAACTACTGCGGTATTGCATCTGAATCAAAATAATCAGACCCAACAAAAATAAAAGATACCCCCGCTACTGAAGTAACAGGGGTATTCCCACCTTTTATGTAACAACTTAAATTTATTATTAACTAGCCTTTCTAAGTAATTGTTCTTCAACTTCTACATGTTCAACAGTTTCGTACTCGGTATGTACAGTAGTTTGCTGACTTACCACAGTTTTAGCAGGAGCTAAGCGTTGAGTATACCCTAATGTAATTAAAGTGATAGAAGGGAAGAGCATAGTTAACATTTGCCAGCCCTTTGCGGAACGATTTTGCTCCTCGGCAATATTACCTACCCAGTTAAAGGCAATTACGCGGAAAATAAGACCTCCTGTGATCATGATATTCAGGTATATATTAAAAGCATCAAAGAAAACATTATCAGCAATGCAGAAATACGTAAAGATTACGGGAACTACTAAGCAGAAAATGCCTGCGAATGATGCTTCTTCATTACGCTGATAATAATTGTTGGTTTGGGCATAATTCCGGGGAGCGGTTACTGTGTTACTAACATTGGTAACTGAACTGTTTAACAATTGGTTGAGGGAGTAAGTTGACATAAGATTTGTTTTTAAAGGTTTGGGATTAGGATATCAGTTTTTAAAATTGTTTGTTTCGTTTAACAATGTAAAATTGCACCAATCGAAATCCGGTTTTTATAGTTTGTTTTACTAATCTTCTGTAATTTTTAAAAGTAGTCGTGTAGTAAAACACCCACACCTCACTAGGAAAATCCCCTTTCGCAAACGATATGTAACACTTAAAGTGCTAAATATTTGATTATCATATATTTGCATGCATATACCTCTAGTAAATTGCCTTATTGTAACAACAAAGAAATATTCGATTAAAACATTGATAATCAAATATTTAAACATTGTAACTAGTAAAACAAAAAATTATGCTTTTTTATTTCGCTCCATTATAGAAGTAGCCTGCATTACCGATAAAAACTGAAATAAATGTTAATAAATTGGCATCTTACAAGCAGACGGAATTTGAAACTGGATCGGGTAAGAAAGGGAAATAGTTTTGCTGCTAACTGTTCTGCATCCACATGCCTGTTTATTAATTATCACGATAATCAGACAATCCCACTTGGATTAGCCTTATAATAAAAAAATACCCCAGTACATCTGTACCAGGGTATCCCACCTTTACTATATCAACTATATTACTAAATCGCTCGTCTGTAAGTTTGTTCATCTAACTCATACACATAATCGATAACTGTTTCATCATCTGATTTCATCCTGCCGAATTTCTCCATATTAAATAATGAAGGCTGCTTGCGAACCACCCGTCCTAATACGATTAAAGTAATAGAAGGAACGAGGAAAGTCATTATTTGCCAAATCTTCACTGAGCTATTTTGTTTCGACAGCAAATTGCTAACCCATTTATGAGCAATAACTCTAAACATCAGTCCGGATGAAATCATAATAAAAGTGTAAAGACCAAATGCATCGAGTAAAATATCTTTTGCAATACAGAAAAATGTAAACATCATTGGTACCAGAAAACAAAAGATTCCTGTATACGAAGCTTCTCTGGCACGATTAGAGATGCTGCGATCAATTGATTTGCGGTTGAAAAGAACCCCATTCATAGAAATTTTCATTTCTGAAAAGTTGTTGGACTGGTTGAAGAGTAAGGTTGACATATAGTTTGGTTTTAAGGTTAGGTAGCATATTTGCTTTGCTCTACATCTAAACGTTGATGAATTGTTAATTATTATGTTTTTTGTGGATAACTTTGAGAAATCTTTATTTTATAAACATATTCACAGTGACTTAAAAGATTGATTATCATATAATTAAGCACTAATAATCAGATAAATAATATTTTACAAATTTTATTTGATATTTATAATTCATTAAACCTCTCAATACAATATAAATGAGCCTCATTTGGAAAAAATCAGCACGCTTAATGGGAAACCAATTTGAAATCAGTTTAGTAGCTGATGAGGAGGAACTTGCCAATGAGTGGATTCAACAGGGATTTAATCACATTAAGGAAATTGAATATTTATTAACCACCTATTCTGATTCCAGCGACCTATATCGGATCAATGCAGCAGCTG
>NZ_JBMOGV010000146.1:0-4144 GCF_049318185.1 Flavobacterium sp.
CCTTCTTGAAAAGGAACATTGAAGGCTCCACACTGTGTCTTGAACGGAAATGGACCTGCCCAAGCACTAAATGTTCCATTTCCACAATTAGCTCTAACATAATATTGATAGGCTGTGCTTTGAGTTAAACCATTAACTAAATAATTTGAATTTGTGTTTGCTGTCACACCAGAACCAGAAGGAATAGCCGATCCAGCAGTTTGAACAGCTACCTCCCATGAAGTAGCTCCTCCGGGATTTGCCCATGATAACTGAGCAGAGGTTTGAAATATAGATGATGCTGATAAAGTTGTTGGAGGAGCACAATTTACTGGTTGAATTGTTAATGTGTAAGGCGTTGTTTGTGGAGCAGCCCAAGTTGAAATTACAAAATAATAAGTAGATCCTGCTGTTACTGGCAAGTCAAATGCTCTAACATCTGTATTACTATTTGCAACACCATTAATACAGCTAACGCCAATATTTGCGCAACTGTTGTAAGCAAAAATTCCCGAAAAGGTATCAGATGGTGTCATAGAAACATTAATGACTCCTGTTGTAGTTGCCGTGTAAGAATATACAACGTCATTACCATTTAAAAAACCACTTGTAGAACCACATCCAGATGCTCCCGGACTACCTTCAATAGCCGTGTTGTCAGAATAATTTGCTGTATTGTCGGTTGTGCTATAGGGTAATGTTCCTATTATAATTGGAGCCGAGCAGCTTATTCCTGGTGTTGATGTTGAAAATGGAAATGGACCCACCCAAACACTGCTGACACCTGAACCACACAAAGCCCTCACAAAGTATTTATAATCAGTTGAAGGTGTAAAAGCAGCTCCAGCAGTTGTGGCAGTTACAGTATATGGTAATGTTCCATTATAAACAGTTCCTATACCAGTTGGAGTACCTGTTGCAGGAATAACTTCAATTTCCCATGAAGTGGCACCGCTGGGATTTCCCCAAGTTAAATTTGCTGAAGTTTGTGTTATTCCATTGGCAGCTAGTCCCGTTGGGTCTAAACATTGTTGAACAATACTAACATTATCAACTAGCCAACGATCTCCTGCGCCATTAATACCCCCTGCAAGTTGGGTATGAACTCTAACAAATGATACATAAACTTGTTGATTTGCATAAGCAGATAAACTAACTATTTTTTCTTCATATATATTAAATGTAGCATTCAATGTTATTTCATCCCATTCTTCTACAAAAGCATAAGCCGAAGGATTAGTTTGTGATGCAGTTGATTGAGCTACTCTTATTTGATATTTAGTTCCTTGATTACCATTTGCAAAACTCCTTGTAAAAAAACGAAGTTGACCATTTGTTGGAATTGTAACTAGTGGAGTTGCTAAATAATCCTGAGATGTAAGTCCTTCAGTGCCCAAGTTTTCTCTGTTGACATAAGCAGCATTGTTTCCTTGATACACTGTTGGAGGAGTAGCAACAGCGTTATTTATTCCCCAGCTTTGATTTGTACCAACAAGGTTGTCAAATACTGCCCAAGTTGAAGGAATACCGCTTTCAAATCCTTCCAAAGCCAACTGTGAGTAGCCAGAAATTGAGAAGAATGATATCAACAGTAATAATATAATTTTTTTCATGCGATAAAAATTTAGTAGATTGATTTTATGTTTTTTAAAATTTTGAAATTCAAATTTAGTAAAATTTCTGAAATAAGAAACCTTTACTATAATTTTTGTAGTAAGAAAAATTTTTAGTATCATTATTTCGTTAAACAATTATTAATTTATTTCATTTTCAAATCGCTATTTTTGTAACTTAATTAGATGAAATGTTAGAAAAAGAGATACTAAATTTTGAACGAACAGTTATTGTTGGAATAGTTACTCAAAATCAGAGTGAAGATAAATTAAATGAATATCTTGATGAATTAGATTTTTTAACTTTTACTGCTGGAGGTCAAGTGATTAAGAGATTTTATCAAAAACTTGAAAGACCCAATCCAAAGACTTTTTTAGGCACCGGAAAAATAGATGAAATCAGCTATTACATTAAAGAAAATAATGTTTCTACTGTAATTTTTGACGACGAGCTTTCTCCGTCTCAACAGAAAAATATTTCCAAAATTTTAGATTGTAAAATTTTAGATAGAACAAATTTAATATTAGATATTTTTGCTCAAAGGGCAGAAACTTCTTATGCTAGAACTCAAGTGGAATTGGCTCAATGTCAATATTTATTACCAAGACTATCTGGAATGTGGACTCACTTAGAAAGGCAAAAAGGAGGAATTGGTCTTCGTGGTCCTGGAGAAACAGAAATTGAAACCGACAGACGAATTGTAAGGGATAGAATTGCCCTTCTTAAAGAAAAAATAAAAACCATTGACAAGCAAATGTCTGTCCAAAGAAGTAATCGGGGCGCAATGGTTCGTGTGGCTTTAGTGGGTTATACCAATGTTGGAAAATCAACTTTGATGAATGTGATTAGCAAAAGTGACGTTTTTGTAGAAAATAAATTATTTGCCACATTGGATACAACCGTTCGTAAAGTGGTTATTAAAAATTTACCTTTTTTACTTTCTGACACCGTTGGTTTTATTAGAAAACTGCCTACTCAATTAATTGAATCTTTTAAAAGTACCCTTGATGAAGTTCGGGAAGCAGACTTATTATTGCATATAATTGATATTTCTCATCCTGATTTTGAAGAGCATGTCAATTCTGTAAATCAAATTTTAGAGGACATCAAAAGCAATCACAAACCCACCATTATGGTTTTCAATAAAATAGATGCTTACAAACATTTAGTAATAGAATCTGACGACTTAATTACTGAAAAAACAAATAAACATTATACACTTGAAGAATGGAAGACAACATGGATGAACAATGCAGGAGAAAAAAATACTTTATTTATTTCAGCAACTAATAAAGAAAATTTCGAAGAATTTAGAGCAAAAGTTTATGAAGCTGTGAGAGAAATTCATATAACACGTTTCCCTTATAATAAATTTTTATACCCCGATTATGCGAATGCTGTAGAAAATTAAATTATTTGAAATACCAAATATAACCTACGTTAAACGAAGTTAACCAGTCATTTGATTTGTTTTCAGGATAAAGAGTCTTATTTGGATTCATACCATCAACCCAGTCAGAAAAATAACATTGTAGCCTTAAATCTAAAACTAATGAAGTATAGGTTGTTAACTTATACCTTGACCCAATACTAGTTGATAAAGAGGGAACTATTCCATTGCTTTTTGGTCTTATCCCTCCATTTAAATATTTAATTGGAGTACTTATCGGAGTATCTAATGAACCTAAACTAGAACTTATGTTAGTTGAATAATTACTTATTTGTCCTCCAAAACTAACGTAAGGAATTAATCCATCTTCTCTCGTATTATCATCTTGACCAAATGGATAATACTCTAATTGAACTCCAAAAGTTTCTGCCTGAACATTTCCTTTCATAGCACTTAATTGTGTTGCTAAAACACCTTGGTTAGATTCGTCAACCCACTTACCATAGTGTTTCAAATCACAATTCATATACGATAGTTCTAATCTCAATTTAAAATAATCGGTAAGATTAGAATAATTGTTATCAAAAGATAAGAAATAAACCCCTGTAACAATGAAACCGTTGTTTTGAATATAATTTTGAAAACTACCTCTTTCTCCAAAATCAGATTTAAAATTTGCTACTCCAGCCGTTATACCAATTTCTCCATACAAACGATCAAAGAATTGGGCATTTAAGCTTGCTGTAGTAAATACTAAAACAATCGTTATAAAGATTTTCTTATACATGGAATTTTTTTCAGCTCAATGAAAAGCAAATATATAAAAATAGCTATCAAAAAAAAATAATTTAACCCTAAGAGCCAAAAAGTCATAAATTAACACAAATACTCTTCGGTGATAAAGAAATTAATTTTAATTGCCATCAGAAAAATAGAATTTAAAAATTATGCCAATATTTCAATAAAATGTATATTTGTACGATTTTACGAAAACGTTTTCTTAAAAACAGTAATACTATAATTTTATGTCACAAAGTGTTAACTCATTTATCGAATTGGTTGCTAAACGAAATGCTAACGAGCCTGAATTTATGCAAGCCGTTTTAGAAGTTGCTGAAACAGTAATTCCTTTTATTGAACAAAATAAAAAATACCAAAACA
>NZ_JBMOGV010000147.1:0-4122 GCF_049318185.1 Flavobacterium sp.
TAGGAAAATAAAATGCATCGAAAGATGCTGAAACAAGTTCAATAGGAAAATAAAATGCATCGAAAGATGCTGAAACAAGTTCAGCATAAATGAAAGCACAAATTAACAATACCTTTAAAATCGACCTATCAAAACCTCTTGATATAGCTATTCCATTGTCTAATACTGATGCTAATCCGATTGCGTGGTATATAGAAAAACCAACAATTGAACCAGTGAGATTTGGTGATTGGGTTGGAAAAGTTTCGGAAGGAAGCTCAACTAATTTCAATAATATTTTCTTCAATCCACACGGACACGGAACGCATACAGAATGTTTGGGGCATATCACCAAGGAGTTTTACAGTATTAATCAATGTTTGATACAGTTTTTCTTTACAGCTGAGTTGATTTCTATTGAGCCCGAAAACTTAAATGGAGATTTAATTATTACAAAACACCAAATAGACAAAGCTTTAAACGGCAAAACTCCCGAGGCAATTATCATCAGAACCTTGCCCAATTCGGAAAGCAAAAAGCATAAAAACTATTCCAAAACTAATCCGCCATATCTTTCGGAGGAAGCCGCTGAGTTCATCAGGGATATCGGAATACAACATTTGTTGATTGATTTACCTAGCGTAGATAGGGAAGAAGACGATGGAAAATTAGTGGCACACAAAGCTTTTTGGAATGTGAAGAATGTCGATGAATTAAATTCGGATGCACGATTGCATTGCACGATAACGGAAATGATTTTTGTTTCAGATGCTATCAAAGACGGAAGTTATATTTTGAATTTGCAAATCGCCTCTTTCGAAAATGATGCTTCGCCGAGTAAACCAATAGTATATAAGATTGAAGAATGAAGATTTTTGAATTAAGAATAAAAATCTACAGTCAAAAATCGTTAATCATCAATCTAAAATCAAAATGATAACCGTTTCCACAGATAAAAGCAAATTGAATATTTTATTCCTTCAAAATTTTTTGAAAGACGTGTATTGGGCAGCGGGTCGAACAATAGACGAAGTTCAAACTACAATTGACGCTTCCTTTTGTTTCGGTATTTATTTAAATGATCAACAGATTGGATTTTGTCGGGTGATTACCGATTATGTTGTTTTTGCTTATGTAATGGATGTATTTATTGAAGAAACCCATCGTGGAAAAGGATATGCTTCCATCTTGATTGACACAATGATGAAAGAACCCCAATTGCAAGAAATCAAAATTTGGCGTTTAGCTACTTCGGATGCTCACTTTTTATATCAAAAATTTGGATTTAAAAGTTTGGCACATCCAGAAAAAATGATGGAGAAAATTAAATAGTATTCAGTTGTTAGACTCAGTGACCAAAACTGCGACTGAAAACTGAAACGGAAAACTTTAAAAATGAATATTCAACAACTCTACGAATATTGTCTTTCCAAGAAAGGTGTTACCGAACACTTCCCTTTTGACGAAGATACTTTGGTCTTCAAAGTCGGAGGAAAAATGTTTGCCTTATCGTCATTAAAAGAATGGGAAAACGGAACACCATCCGTAAATTTAAAATGCAATCCAGAACGTGCTGAGGAACTTCGTGCCGAATATGAAGGTGTCACTCCAGGATTTCACATGAACAAAACAAATTGGAATACGGTTGATTTTAATTCTGATGTCAACGATAAAATGATGTGTGAATTAATCAATCACTCTTATGATATGGTTTACAGAGGGTTGACAAAAAAACTTCGGGATGAAATTGAGAAGAGTTAAAAGAGATAATAGAAAAGGGATAAGTAAAAGAAATTCCTAGCTAATGCCTTTTGCCTTATCCCTATTGCCTTTCTTACATTGATTTATTTACTCAACTCCACAAAATATTTGTAAAACAGCGGTATCGTTTCAATGCCTTTTAGGTAATTAAAAATCCCAAAATGTTCGTTGGGCGAGTGAATGGCATCGCTATCTAGACCAAATCCCATTAATATAGTTTTCGATTTTAATTCTTTTTCAAACAACGCTACAATTGGAATGCTTCCTCCAGACCGAACAGGTATGGCTGGCACGCCAAAAGTCTCGGTATATGCTTTATTAGCTGCCTTATAGCCAATGCTGTCTATGGGAGTAACATAGCCTTGCCCACCATGATGAGGAGTAACTTTTACTTTTACTGATTTTGGCGCAATACTTTCAAAATGTTTAGTAAATAGTGTTGTAATTTCCTCCCAATCTTGATTGGGTACCAAACGCATCGATATTTTTGCGAAAGCTTTACTAGCAATTACTGTTTTGGCACCTTCGCCAGTATAGCCACCCCAAATTCCATTGACATCTAAAGTGGGACGAATAGAATTTCTTTCATTAGTTACATAACCAGTTTCACCATAAATATCTTCTATAGCTAAAGCTTTTTTATAGTGTTCTAAGGAGAAGGGCGCTTTTGCCATTTCGGCTCTTTCGGCGGTGGTTAATTCTTCTACGTTATCGTAAAACCCTGGAATGGTGATGTGGTTGTTTTCATCGTGAAGTGACGCAATCATTTTTGTCAACACATTGATTGGATTAGCCACAGCGCCACCATATAATCCTGAGTGTAAGTCGCGATTGGGTCCTGTAACTTCCACTTCAACGTAGCTCAAACCACGTAAACCTGTCGTAATACTTGGTTGTTGATTGGATATCATTCCAGTATCTGAAATTAAAATAACATCACAAGCTAATTTCTCTTGATTGTTTTCTACAAACCAACTCAGGCTTTTTGAACCCACTTCTTCTTCGCCTTCAATCATAAATTTTACGTTGCATGGAAGCGAATTACTCTGAATCATATATTCAAAAGCTTTGACATGCATATACATTTGCCCTTTATCATCACAAGCACCACGAGCAAAAATAGCCCCATCAGGATGAATTTCAGTTGTTTTGATTACAGGTTCAAAGGGTGGTGAAGTCCAAAGTTCCATGGGGTCTGGTGGTTGCACATCATAATGACCATAAACTAAAACCGTTGGCAAGTTGTTGTCAATAATATGTTCCCCAAAAACAATGGGATAACCTGGTGTTTCACAAATTTCCACGTGTTGGCAACCGGCTTTTTCAAGACTAGTTTTTACGGCATCTGCTGTAACAATAACATCGTGAGCATAAGCGGTATCTGCGCTTACGGAAGGGATTTTTAATAGTTCTATTAATTCATTGATAAAACGTTCTTTATGTTGTTGAACGTAATTTTTTATGTTGTCCATGGATTTAAGTTTGATAAGAATCAAAAGTACAAAAAATGCTTCTGATTTTTTTAACTATTTTACTTTGAAAGTTTGAAGATATGATTATATTTGCACCCACTTATTGATACAATCAATTTTGCGGGTATGGTGAAATTGGTAGACATGCCAGACTTAGGATCTGGTGCCGCAAGGCGTGTAGGTTCGAGTCCTATTACCCGCACTTTTACAAATTATAAAACCCTTAAAATCTATGTTTTGAGGGTTTTTAATTTTTTATATTCCCCTATTATTCCCCCAATAGGTGTTATCGATAGTTAATCCTAGTTAATTTTTCTTATTCAACATGGTTGCTTAAACTATTATAATGGTAGTGTTTTTTATTATTTCATGATATTTATTATTAAAAATATATTATCAAAAATTCTAAAACTTTAACTTAGTCTTCACTATTGATGTTGAAGATTTTAAAAACAATGAACAAATTTTGGATGCTTTGGTATCAGCCATTCATACCTCTTTAGATTTATATAATGATAAAGATTTCAGTCAGTTCTATGAGAGATAAAACAAATAACTTTAATATTGATTTAAAAATAATATTAATGTTGTAATTCGTAATTGTTAAACAAAAAGGGACTCATCTAGAGTCCCTTTTTTTAATTATTTCATACACATCAAATTCGGGTAAAATTAGTTTATCAATATTAGTTTCCCAATTAAACCATATGAATATGATTTAAATTTATCAATACTATTTTAAACATTTGAATGTTTTTTTTACAACATCAAGTGACTATTAACTCATTAATTATTTCGCACTAGGAGATGTCTATTTATAAAATAAATAAAAATTATTCTTTAATTAATTTTATAGTTTTTTCGTTAAGATTTGAATCTGTAACTTTTGCGAAGTAAATACCTTGATTTA
>NZ_JBMOGV010000148.1:0-3982 GCF_049318185.1 Flavobacterium sp.
TTATTCCGCCATCTTGTATTACTTCGAACGCTTTGTGTACTTCAGAATTTATATCGCTCATAATTTATTTGAGTTTATAAAATCCAATTTTTCTTTTTAATAGTTTGTAATTCAAATCCAATTTATGTGCTATCAGGTTTTTAAGATTTGTAAAAATCCATTTGTGAACAGGTATTATTTTTTTAGAAATCAAATTGTTAGCCTCTTTTGAAAGAATGAAAACATTTTTTAATTTTTCACATTTCACATTTCCGTAACCATCAAATCTGTTGATTTTATTGCGCTGGTGAATAATTGATAGCCACAATCTTTTTTCCCCAAGCTGAGTTACTTTTTTATCTCTTTTCCAAAATCTGTGGTCTTGATGAAAAGCAGTTTTTGGATTTTCGTTTTTTTCAATCAAACTGATAAAAGGATTGAAAAGTTGCTCTTTTTTTCCCAAAATATAATTTGGTTCAATTTGCAACGAATAGCCTTTTATAAAATCGATAGCTTGGTATTCCTGTTGGTTGAATTGTTTCTGAACTTCATTGATAAAATCTATATGTATACTATCGTCATTATCAATTCTTGTAGTAATTAAATATGGTTTATCTTTGGATTCATTGGTAATATAATTATGTAATTCAGGCATAAATGAAGGCATCGCGTCTACAAAAAACACTTTAAAATTGGGCTGATTCGCAACTAATTCCTGAATTCTGTTTTGATAAACTTCTTTAGTATTGGTATCAAAATACAACAACCATTCAAAATTCTGATTGGTTTGTCCAACCACAGATGGAAAGCAAAAATTTTCAAACAACCACATGCGGTTGTTCATCCATTCATCAGTTAATAACTGCTCATTGTTTTTAGTAACATCCCAATAATCGGCTCTTAGATTGAATCGGGTAATCAAGTAATGTTTAAACATGGATGAAATTTTTCGTAAAATTAGCTTTTTTTTCGGAGTCCAAAAACGAAGCAGTAACTTTTGCTGAAAATCCAAATATTTCTTTAAGTTTGTGGAGTATGAAGTTATCTGTAATAATCTCTACTTACAATGCTGAAGAATGGTTGCACAAAGTGTTGCTTGGCTACGCTATTCAAACTCTGCAAGATTTTGAGATTATAGTTGCTGATGATGGTTCAACAAGCAAAACGAAAGAAGTTATACAGCAATTTCAGGATAAATTTAAGTATCCAATTATTCATGTTTGGCATGAAGACAAGGGATTTAGAAAATGTAAAATTCTTAATCATGCCATTATAAAATCGAACAGTGATTATTTATTATTTACTGATGGTGATTGCATTCCGAGAAAAGATTTTGTTGCCAATCACCTTAAGCAAAAAGAAAAAGGATACTTTCTTTCCGGCGGTTATTTTAAACTTCCAATGTTAATTTCAACAGCAATTACCGATAGCGATATTTTAGGTCAAAAATGTTTCGACGCATCTTGGCTTAAAAAACAAGGATTAAAACTCAATTTTAAAATTACTAAGCTTGTCTATAATCATTATTTTGCTGCGTTTATGAATTGGGTTACGCCAACAAAACGTTCCTGGAATGGGCACAATTCCTCAGGATTTAAATCCGATATTTTGGCTATCAATGGTTTTAATGAATCACTTGCTTATGGTGGTGAGGATAGAGAAATGGGAGAACGTTTGTTTAACAATCGAATATTTTCAAAGCAAATTCGGTACAGTGCTATTTGTGTTCATTTAGATCATTCTAGAAACTATATTGATGAAGAAAAAGTAAAATTTAATTTAGAAATTAGAAAATATAACAAAAAAAATAAAATTACTTGGATTCCAACTGGAATTGCTAAACGCTAAATAATGTTTAATTTTACAACCATTAAGGATTACGCCTATGTTACTAACAGTTATTTTCAGCACTTATAATTCAGAAGAATGGCTTGAAAAAGTCATACTAGGATTCAGTGTACAAACTTTCAGAGATTTTGAAATTATAATTGCTGATGATGGTTCTCGTGAGTCAACTAAAAATTTAATTGATAGATTAAGAGTAGAAATTGATATTCCAATCATACATGTTTGGCAAGAAGATAATGGTTTTCAAAAATCGCAAATATTAAATAAAGCTATTCTTTCTTCTACTTCTGATTATTTAATTTTTACTGATGGTGATTGTATTCCCAGAAAAGATTTTATGGAAGTACACTTTAAATACAGACAAGAAGGTTATTTCCTTTCCGGGGGGTATTTTAAATTGCCAATGGATATTTCAAAAGCCATTACTAAGGATGATATTTTTCATCAACGTTGTTTTGATTTGCAATGGTTAAAATCAAAAGGATTAAAAAGGAATTTTAAGAACATTAAATTTATCACTAGTGGTTTATTGAGTAAAGCCCTCAATTTTGTAACACCAACGAATGCTTCATGGAATGGTCATAATTCTTCTGGATGGAAAAAGGATTTGGTCGCTGTCAACGGATTTAATCAAGAAATGCAATATGGTGGACAAGATAGAGAACTTGGAGAAAGATTATTTAATAAAGGTCTTAAATCAAAGCAAATAAGATATTCCGCTATTTGCGTTCACTTGGATCATAAACGTGGTTATGTCAACAAAGAAACCTGGGAGAAGAATTTTGCAATCCGAGAAAATACAAGAAAAAATAAAGTCATTAAAACTCACCTAGGAATTGATTCAAACCTATAAAAAGTAAAAAAATAAGTATTAAAAAAAAATAACAAATAAATTCATATGATACTACATTTGGTGCATGACGAAAAAATAATAAATAGAACTATTTCTATTTTTGAAGAAGTCGCTCCTAAAAATAATTTATTTGTTGTTTTTACAAGACATGAATTAAAACATGTAACTAATCTTGACAATGTAATTCTCTTTAAAGAATTTGAAAAGAAACATTCAAAAACAGTTTTTTCATCTGTTATTGTACACTTTTTAAATTCCAGAAAAATTAGATTTATTAATAAATACATTGACAAAAACATTCCTGTTAATTGGATAATTTGGGGGAATGATTTGTATAATAAATTACTTTATCCCAAAGGTTTTGAATTATATGATAGAGAGAGTACTTATTATAAAAAATTTAAAAATTCTTTTTTTAATAATATTTTTGATAAGATAATCGCTAATTTTAAAACTATTAAAATTGAAAAATTTATTTCTAAACGTATAGATTATATAATTACAGATAGCACAAAAGTTGATTACAAGATGTTGATTGAATATTATCCAAATCTCAGAAATAAATTATGGAAAGAATTTTTTTATTATCCAATTGAGACTATTTTGGGTGAAGAGTTATCGCAAAAATGGGTTGAAGGTAATAACATACAAATAGGAAATTCAGCTTCAATTACAAATAATCATGAATATGCCATGAGATTTTTATCAAAATTAAATGTAGTTGATAAAAAAGTTTTCGTTCCTGTAAGTTATTCTGGTACAAAGCAATATATAGATTCAATTAAAAACAAAGGGAATGAATATTTTGGAAGTAATTTTAATGCAATGGAGAATTTTTTACCTTTGAAAGAATACAATAATTTAATGTTAAGTTTTGGAATTGCAATTTATGGAAATTTCCGACAAGAAGCAGTTGGAAATATTTTAATTTCTATATTTCTAGGGGCAAAAGTATTTCTCCCAAAACATAACCCTTTGTTTTTATGGGCAAATAAACTTGGTGTAATTATTTTTGAATTAGAATCTATATCGCAAGAACAAATAGATTATCCATTAGATGATGTATCAAGAAATCATAATAGAAGTTTGCTTCAAGATTTATATAATGAATTTAGACTTAAAAAGTTAATAGTTAAAAATTTTGTTAACTAATAAAGTAAATTACAATATAGAAAAAGAGAAACCTATATTTATATAGTTGAAAATCTATGAAAATTAATAAAAAAATGGGAATTACAAAACTAGATTGGGATTCCAAATTTTTTCGATTTCCTGTAGGTCATTTGTATATTGAAAAAGACT
>NZ_JBMOGV010000149.1:0-3981 GCF_049318185.1 Flavobacterium sp.
AGGAACTGCCCTTTTTTATGCCAGTTTTATTCTATTTTAGTCGGACAATAGTGATTTTAAATTAAACCTTCATCAGCAAAACTGAAATATTCACAATTAACTGATAGAATAATATGGTCTGTTACCATTATATCCATAAAGGATGCAGCAGTCTTAATCTTCTTGGTGAGTTCTAAATCAGCACTAGATGCCTTTAGGTTACCAGAAGGGTGGTTATGGGCTAATATAATACCTGTTGCGGCAATTTTAAGGGCTATCCCTAGTATTAATCTAGGATCAGCAACTGTTCCTGTAATACCCCCATTTGAAAGTTTATAAACTCCCAATACTCGATTAGCTCTGTTTAAGTACATTACTACAAAGTGTTCTTGTAATGCAATTGTGTTAAGGGAAATAAAATCCTTTAATACTGTATAAGCATCTAAGCTTGAGGTAATAATTGGTTTATTTGAAATAGCAGGACGATAGCTTACTTCAATTTCTGATACTGTTGGTATTATATTATTTTTAAGTGGATTCATATAAACAGTTTTAATAAGAAACATTGATTTTAAAATTCTTAAAAGGGTGTATAGCTCCATTGATTAAATAACCAATGATATATTCTTGGTGCTCAAAAACTGCTTCTACATAAACCCAGGTGTTTTCAGGTATTCCAAATGAAGAAATGATAGTTTGAACACGAAATGGGGTATATAAGACTCTTATTCTTCCTTTTGGATTTATTAGCAGCAAGCAACCGTCCGTAACATATTTTAATCGCAGTGGTTGGTTCATAGAAGTTAAATGAACTCCTGTTAGATTTTTTCCAACAGGAGTTAGTGATATTAATTCAGGTACCAATTGAATACCTTGTTTTGAAGAGAAAAGCGAATTTGTTCAATGAAATGGTAAGCATTGACACTTCTGTCGAGGAAATTATCAATGTATGTGCTTTTGTTTGCACCAGTAAATAGGTTGTATAATCTCCAAAGGTTAATACTACCATCCTCTGATTTACAAAAGCTTTCATCCCTATAGAAATCCTTACATATCATTCCAATCTGATTGTCGCCCAGCAACATTTGAGGAATCCCATTTTTCAGATGATTTGGTAAATGCTGATACATTCTGCATCTTCCTAACAACAACGCAAATTGCTGTTCTGATAAGTTGTGTTTAGTCATTTCTTCCATCTGCATTAACTGGTAACGAGCATCATAATTTTCAATAAGGGTTCTAATACACGCTTTTAATTGCCCTAAGGTTTTAACCTTCAAATCAGACATATAACCATCTGACCAAACACATAGATTAGTGCATACAGTGTTTTTAAACCCAATGAATATTTTAAAATGTTCATCAGCACCTTTCTTGTTGTATAAGTTATCGAGATTATATGCTTTTACTCCACCAACTGTTAAGGAAACAGTATTACCATCAATTTCATCATAAACAGTTGGTATTTCAATTACAAAAGCCATTCGTTCATAATAAAGCGTTTTTTCATGCTCTAAGAGCTGAATTGCAGGCTTCTGTTTAGCTTCTGGAATTCTTCCTTTAACTGGATGTGATAACCTGATATTGGGGCTTAAAATCTGTTCAGTACTATATATATCTGCAACTACTTCAGCGGTTACTTCAATAAAATCAGTGTGACTAATAACCGGCTCATTGTCCTTAATGAAAACTGGAATGATATGATGCTCTTTTAATTCTTGAAGACTAGATTCAACTGTATTGGCTTGAATAAAAGGTTTGTTAGATGATATTTGTGGTGTATATAATTGGTCGGTCATCAATATACTTGCATTTTCAGTGACCGACTGATCATTTGATGTTTCCATATTAATTTGAATTATTGATTAGTGAATCAGCTTGATTGGCTTCTAAATCCGCCTTTCTTTTGGTGAAAGCACTTTTAAGTTTTTGCTTTTGTTTGGGATTTGCATAATACAATTCCAAAAGTTCGGGTAGACTTTTACATCCATTTATTCTTTCAAGTAGCTCACCCTGCCCTAACTCAGCAGTTGGAATCCCTTCATTACACCAATCCAAAATCATTTTACCGATTTCAGAGTTGACCTTAAATTCAGATTTACCGCTGAATATGCTTGTTCTATCCTTAGTAGCAATGGCATTATTCCTCATATCTAAATTGAAGACAAGGGTGAACTCATAATCCATTCCTGAACGAGTGACTCCTTTCATACCAACTTTCTCTGGAACTTGCTTGCCATTTTTTTCAGACAATACATACTCTTGCTTAGAGCGTATAGTACCAATGATGTGAATAGGACTTTGAAGCATGTGTTGTACAAAAGAATTATGACGAGGTGTAAGCTTAGCCCAATTGGTGTATGAATTACCAGGCATATTACTATGTGCATCAAGAATTCCACCTATACCAACCCATTCGTGAGAAATGGAGTCAATTACAATAACTTCAATATCCGCTTGTTCACAAACTTTAATAGCTTCTACATAGCGTTCAGGGGTAAATGGAGGTTCAATATGAAGTACTTGATAACGACCTAGGTGGGCATACAATTCAGATGAATGATTTTCAGAATCGATTATTGCTATTTTACTCCAATCGCCACAGAGACCAAAAGCCAATAATAAAGCACCGTAAGTTTTTCCGCTTCCAGAAGCCCCTTGCAGAGCCATTTTAATTTTAGCATTTTTTCTACTTGCTTGTTGTAATTGCATGATGTATAATTTTTAATGTTTGGATATAAAGCGAGAAGCAAGACAAATGCCTTGCTTCTTCACTTTACTTGTTTACTAACCTATCAAGTTATTAGGCAACCACTTCTCCTTGAGTAGCAGTTGTAACATAACTAGGAATTGCACCTTCATGAGGACAATATCCATAAGTATGTGATAATTTGATAACTTCCCCAGTCTGGATTATCGTGAAGTCATAAGGATCACATGGTACTCTTTCAATAGTACCAGGCATTTGTGAACCAATCAGTGAATCCGCTGTTCTTTTGTCAAACGTACTGTAAACACAACATTTACGAGCCGTTGCATAAAATCGACCAGTCTTTTGGGATTGAATCATAATGATATCCCCTTGTAATTCTAAGGAAACATAAGCTCCTTTTTCATTTGTACGCAAATTTGCGCCGATAACTCTTACCATTTTTAAAGGTTTTAAAATGTTTAAAAAAATAATGATGGGGGATGATGCGACCCCATTTTTGAGGTAGGGTTGTGCTTGGAGGACCCTAGCAGATTCACACATACAATAAAAATGGATGGACGCTATTTTAATAATAAACTTCCATCCATACTTGAGGGGGGCTTCGTTATTACATTTAAAAGCAGGGGGGGGTAAAATGAAAGTACCTATACCTTACATCCATATGTAAGTACCTAGTATAAAATAAAAAAAATATAAATAGGAAAAATTAGTTATCTAATATTAATAGAAAATAGAAATTAGAATCGAGCTTGAAAACTTTAATATGGTTAATGGTAGTTTACTCCACAAATTAACGAATTCCAATTCCTTTTTTAGTTGTCCATTTTAAATTAGTAGAAATGTTTCTATTGGCATTAACATGTTCCCCATTTGCTTTTATATAATCAAGATTATAAATTTTTGCTCCTACGCCTCGTTGATATTGCATCATTCTTTCTTCTGTAGTTTCTTTATTGGGGGAAAAAGTCACGAATTTTATTTCCCCTGGCATAATAATACAGCCTGATACATTGAAAACATGTTCTTTAAAATATTTGTTTGTGTATGGATACCTTGTTTCAATTTCAATGTCTCCAATTTGGACAGATTCAATAACTTCATCTGTTAGATTAATAAATTTGACTCTGAATTGAGTTTCAAAATTTTCGTCATAATCAAATCCAGCTTTTATAATATAAAGATCTTTTTTTATAATTCCATTCTTACTGTAATTTTTCATTTCATTTATTGAAAGAAAATCATTGTTGTCCGACTAAAGTCGGGTTTAAATTAGCTGTAACCCCTTTCTG
>NZ_JBMOGV010000150.1:0-3898 GCF_049318185.1 Flavobacterium sp.
TTTAAACTAAAAATTAATGAGTCCCTTTCTTGATATTATTATTAGAAGTGTAAGTGTCTAACGGTTTGCAGCTACCCGAAGGGCGGGACTTTTACCACAAAACTTGATTTGAAAAACTAATGTTTGATTAACCACAAAACTGTCTTTGGAACACGAAACCCCGCCTTTTGGGTAGGTGCTGTTAGGTGCTGGCGTTCTGTCTGTCGTTGCTCTGTTGTCCATTGTTTGCAGTGTCTTTGTGCGTTGGCTTGGTAGCTCTTTTGCATTTTTTTGTTTGGCTTTTGCGTTGGCAAAAAATGCAAATGTGCTACCAAAAGCGTGAGCAATTTTAAAGTCGTCTTTTATTTATGTCTGCTTAAAAAATTTTCAATAGTACCGTGTTCCTTTAATAATGCACTCGTCCCAACTTGTGAATATTCATTAAACCCTCTTACACTTGCTTTAGGACTAAATGAAGCGTAGTCTATGAGAACTCTGAAATCCATATTTATAACACCAAAGTTTTCTAGAAAAACTAAATTTTCCCAATACTCGATTTTTCCGTCTAATTTGTCTTGGTCGTAACCCCAAATTTCTTTTGATAAATTTTGATTATTGTCTTTGAAACTTATAGTTGCTCTACCAACCATAAAACCTTTATGATAAAATAGCACAATGTCATTTATTGATGCTTTGTTAAAAGGCGTCAATTTTGTACTTTTTATCCCCCAAATTCTAACAGTATGATTTTGTGTCAATAGTTTTTGATATTGATTTCCATTTGGATATTTTAGAAAATCTGTTTTTTCAATACCAACCATAACTGTCCGTTGATAATTTTTATATAAATCAGAACTTGATACTGGGGCTAAAAATATTTTAGGATTATTATTGCTCATTTTTAAAATAATTTAAATGATATATTTTTCAAATGGTTTCGCAAATTCATTTATCATATATTCCGAACGCTTATAAACTTGAGCAACAAAATGTTTTAAATACGCTCTTGTCCATTGCTCCATCGTACCTTTGAAAGATTGATCTAAATCACAAACGTGAAATTGAATTTGCATGGCAGCAGCCCAATTTATATAAAGATTTTCTGGTTTTGCCTTAAATAAACAGGCAACATGAGCGTCTGTACATATCAATTTATCAGCTACTAATTCCCAATCAACTTCAAAATAGTTTATTGTAAAGTCGTTAAACTCTTTATTGTCTAGCATTTTAGCGCATACTTGCGCTAGTTTGAATGCAGAGATAATATTTGGCGGCTGAGCTGATTTAGAAATGTTGCGAGTTTTAGTGTCAATAATTTCATAGAAATCATCTTTGACTACTAAAATATCCGCGGTATCATTTTGCTTTTCGTCAAATAGATTATCTGTATTCCATTTGTTCGTAACATCTTTACCTCTTGCAAGTAAGAAATGAACCGAAGGAGATTTAAATAATTTTTCTCTAGCTGCATAGCCTATAACTTCCGAATTTTGAGTATACAAATCATTTAAGTATTCGTACTGCCTAAATGTATTCTTTGGAAATTGTTTTTTTATTTCGTCATAAACGTGTTTGTCAAAAGGTTCGCCTGCCGCATGACCAGACAATGTACCTGAAAGAGGTTTTTGAACAGAAGTGCCTTTCACATTTTTGATTAATTCGGTATAGTTTACTATCATATAAAAAGTTGATTAAATAATTGATTGATTTCTGTTAAGTATTTTTCTTGTTTGTTTTTAATAAATTGTTTTGTTTTCGTAGTAATTTTTTCGTGTAATTCTACCTCTTCTGAATTAGTCCAATCTATTACCCTATATGGAATGCTTGAAATTGGCTTTTCCGAAAACTCTACAATATTGCCTTTAACAATTCCATTACATTTTAACCAATCAAATATTATAGGATTATTAAGATAAGCCAATATATATTCAACGCTTTCTTTTGTATTTGATTTTCTAAATACAGCTGTGACGTCCTGTGTTGGGAAGATACCTTCTTCCACGAGTGCAAATCGAAAATAATTTTTATTGGAAATTCTTTCTTTACAAGGAACAAATATTCTTTTTTCAGATTTGCTAAAAAGATTAAAATTTCTCAAAAACACCCATTCCCAATAATTTATTTTTCGGTTGTATTGATACCTTTTACTCAAATCTTCTTTATGTTTTTGAAAATGAGTATAAAAATTGGGGTACTTTTCTAAAAATTCAGATTCTTCTAATCCTTCCTTAATATAAATATATTTTGTAATGCTTTCTGCGAAAAATGGTTTTAAATCTTTTGCCTTAACGACATCTATTGTTGCTTTTTTCTCTTGTTCATTTAAGGAATGGCCGTTTACTTGAAATGCCTTGTCCAAACCGCTTACCAAACCATTACCTATATCACAAAAATCACCTATCGTATGAAACTCTAAGCGTTGTTCATTAAATATATTTAACAACGAATTTTGATTTTTCTTCAAGCAATTATTTTCTAAAATACTTAGTTCTTTTCTAACTTCATCTGATTGTAAAAGCCACCTTTCATTATATTTAAATTGTGATACTTTTAAGTATTCAGCATCCTTAAAATCTTCTTGAAATTTTAGTTTATTAAGTGTTTCGACTGTTAATTTTTGATTCGCATAAAATTTAGCAACTTTTATTTGCGTGCTTTTTTGTTTGCTTTTTACAAACTTAAAAATAACAATGGAGACAGTTACTTTTTCAAAAATTGGAGTTTCATTAAAGTGATAAATTTCTTCAAAATAACCATTTGAAACCATATAATTTCGTAATGAAATAGAATGAGTTGTATTCATCCAATATTCAGGGCAAATGAAAATTAGCTGTCCGTTTTCGTTAAGTAGTTCAATAGATTTTAAAATAAAAATGTACAAATAGTCGCAAAGACTATTAAAATGCTTATTCCAGATTGGATTATTTGAAAGTTCATGTTTTAACTCCGCTTCTAAATTTTTCCAGCGGATGTATGGCGGATTACCAATAATTAAATCAAACTTCTCATCAATTTTTGCAGAAATAAAACTTTCATAACGAACGCCAGAATATTCTTGTGCTAAATCCTCGTCAATTTCAAAAGCTGTTAAATTTTTAAATCCTTTGTTACCCAATAGTTTTAAAAAAACACCCTCTCCGCAAGATGGCTCTAGGATTGATGAATTTACAGTCAGGTCAGCCAATTCAACCATAAAATTAGCCACCACTTCTGGGGTAAAGTATTGCCCAAATTTATTTTTTGTAATATTTTTTACAGCTATTTCCATATCTGAATATGATAATTTATTTTATTTTTTGAGTTATTTCGTATTTTATTTCTTCCTCTGCCACTTGAATCGCTTTCAGAGCCATGTTTTCATCTTTAACAACATCGTAAACTTGGTCTGCAAGCCAAAGAGAAAGCAAATAGTCTTTATCTACTGAAAGTGCTTTTGCAAGTATTGGTAATTGTTGTCGTTTCGCTTTTCGCTCGCCTCTCTCAATCTTACTCAACATAGGAGTGTCAATGTCAAGTCGGCTAGCAATGTGCTTTTGAAGCAAACCTTTTTGTTCTCTTAGCTCTTTTATTTTTTCCCCGAATTGATTCATTCTACTTATTTTGACATGTCATATATTGGCAAATATAGAATGATTTTTTGAATTATACAACGGTCTGATTGAAAAATTTATTAACAGTCGTAACGCTTGTCTAAAAGTGGGGTGGTGGGTGGGCTTTGGGTGCGGTTGGGTAAAATTAAATATGCTGCAAAAGCGTTGGCTTGTGTTACGGCTTGCAGCTCTTTTAATTTTGCGAAGCGTAGGCATTTTGTCGTCCGTTTCTGTGGGTTTATGTCTGCACTTTCGGTCGTCCTACGCTTGCACCTAACTTGTATATATACTCAGTTTTTTGTTATTTAGTTGAGCAAAGCCATCTATTT
>NZ_JBMOGV010000151.1:0-3884 GCF_049318185.1 Flavobacterium sp.
AACAAGAACTCCAATTAATTTCTAATCTTGACGTTATGCTTTCTATGGATAGTGGGAATTCACATATTGCGGCAATGCTTGGTGTGAAAGTAGTCACGCTTTGGGGCGCAACACATCCTTTCGCCGGATTCGCACCATTCAATCAAACATTAGAAAATTGTATAACTGCTGATAGAGAAAAGCACCCATTGCTACCAACTTCTGTTTATGGTAATAAAAAAGTGGAAGGTTATGAAGATGTGATGAGAACGATTAAAGTAGAATCAATTCTTAAAAAATTGAACACTAATTACTGAACACTGTCCACTTTTTACACATCATCATAATCCACATAAATCTCAGCCGATGTTGGGTGCGCTTGACAGGTCAAAATTAATCCTTCGGCTATTTCGCCATCCGTTAAAATAGAATTCTTTTTCATTTCTGCCGAACCTTTTGTAATTCGAGCCAAACAAGAACTGCAAATGCCACCCTGACAAGAATAAGGAGCATCGACACCTTGTTTTAAAGCGGCTTCGAGAACGGTTTGTTTTTGTGACATTTCAAATGTGGTTTCCTCATCGTCAACCATTATGGTGATTTTGGTATGTCCTTCGTGTGAAGCTGCATCAGAATTCTCTTTTGTAGAAGTGGAAAATAATTCAAATTTGATGTTTTTATCAGCTACATTTTGTGCTACCAAAACAGTTGAAACTAGATGTATCATTTCTTCTGGTCCACATAAATAAAACGTATCAAATTCTTTTTCTTTGTGTTTATTATTTAAAACAAAGTTAATCGCCGACTTATCTATTCTACCAAAAAGTTCATTTTCTATTTTAGCTTGACTGAATACGTAATGCACAAAAAAGCGGCCTACATATTTTAGTTGTAATTCATGAAGTTCGCTGTAAAAAATGGTTTCTTCTGTTGTTTTATTTCCATAAACTAAAACAAAAGTGCTTTTTGGCTCACTCTCTAAAACCGATTTCAAGATAGACATTACAGGAGTAATGCCACTTCCGGCGGCAAAAGCCGCATAGTTTTTTTGTTTTTCAACATGAGGTTCAAAAGTAAATCGGCCTTCTGGCGGACTAACTTCTAGTAAGTCACCCACTTTTATATTTTCGTTAGCAAATTTTGAAAAATGACCATTTTTTACTGATTTAATAGCAATTCTCAGTTCATCACTTTTAGGCGAAGAACAAACGGAATACGCACGACGAACTTCTTCTCCATCAAGTGTTAATTTTAGGTTTATGTACTGACCAGCAATGAATTGATAGGTAGATTTTAATTCAGCAGGAAGTGTGAAAGCAATTGAAACAGCATTGGGTGTTTCGTGTTTTACTTCTTTGATGTGTAATTTATAAAACGATGACATGAACTATTTTTTGGTAAAGGTAACAAACGAATCACTTTTAAAGAAATATAAAATTTATTACATAAGAATATTATGTATATAAAAAACTTATGTATATTTGTTTTTCAAAAAATTAAAATGAAATGAAAAATTCACAATTATATAAAGGAAGTTTAACCACAATAGTGATGAAACTAATGGAGGAAAACGGCAGAATGTATGGCTATGAAATTACCCAAAAAGTAAAAGACATTACCAAAGGCGAATTGAAAATTACCGAAGGCGCTTTGTATCCTGCGTTGCATAAATTAGAAGCAGAAGGAGTTTTAGAAGTCGAGGTCGAAAACGTGGATAATCGGTTGCGAAAATATTATAAACTCACTGAAAAAGGCACTACTGAAACTGTAAATAGATTAACAGAATTAGAAGATTTTATCAGAAATATGCAAAGTTTAGTACAGCCTAAATTAGACACAATATGAAATTAAGCAAAGAAAACATATCACAGATTGATAACGCTCTTTTTAAAAAATTTGGCGTTTTTTACTATGATGTTCGACTAGAAATTGTTGACCATTTAGCTTCTGAATTGGAGCAGATGGAAGGCGATTTTGAAGAGATTTCCCCTGTTTTTTTGAATAACAAAAGTGATTTTATAAAAGAAACAAATCTTCAATTAAACAATGCAGGTTCAAGATGGAGTAAGATCGTTTTATTTAAAAATATTTTTTCTATAAAATATCTTTTGACTTTTATAGTTGTCGTTTTCTTTTCTTACAACTTAATTTCTTTAAAAGGAAAAGAATGGTTTTTAGAATATTTTGACTTTATGCCAATAATTCTTCCTGCGCCTATTTCAATTTTTCTTCTTTATGAAATATTTTCTAGTAAAAGAAAGTCTTACATTCTTCCTTTTGCTGGAATTACAAATACTATTTTAATGACCTATCTTTTCATCTTTATCCATATTATAAGAAAAGCAGATGTTTTCTATTTTGTAGGCATATTTTCATTTTTTATGACATTAGCTTTAGCTTATTATTATATGTATTTTTTCTCTGTAAGACAACATTTTAAAGAAAATAATTTATTGAAACTATAAATTTAAACGATGAAATTAGCAAAAGAAGATATTGTATTTATTGATACTTATTTAAAAAATCATAATGTTATTTATTTAGACATTCGCTATGAAATGATTGATCATATTGCTACTGGAGTTGAGGAGAAAATGCAAAATGAAGATTTAGCTTTTTATGATGCGTTCAAAGATTTTATGGCAGCAAATAAAACTGAAATTTTGAGAAATAATAAAACAAGCGGAACTATTTATTGGGATGTAGTCAAACAATTTTTATTGTTTTTAGTATCGCCTATCATTTTAGTATTTGGTGTAATTTTATTTTTATTTTTTAATTATTTCAAACTCAATCAGATTTTTTCTCCAAATTTTGAATTTAAAGAAATGGTTTTGATGCTAATTGTTTTTTTGTTTGCTTTTCAATTTTTTTATTTTAGGTATTATCTAAAGAAAAGATTTTATAGAGTTGAAAAAACTGGAAGCATACTCGTTCTCATTTATTGGCTTCAGCTTCTTTTTCTTAGATATCATGAAATAGAAACTATATCTAAAACAACATTATTTGTTTTCTCGTATTTACTTTTTGGTTATGTTGCTTTTTTAACGAAAGAAGTTTTAAAATTCAACCGTCACCGATTTAATTATACTTAATCATGAAACTTTCCCCAGAACAAATAGAAAAAATTGACATAATTCTTGAAAAATTAGGATTGGATTTTCTCGATTTCAAACTTGAAATCAAAGATCATATTGCTTGCCAAACAGAAGAATTAGGGCAAGAAAAAAATATTAATTTTGAAGAAGCTTTGCTTTTAGTTTTGAAAGAATGGGAACCCAATTTGCTATTAAAAAGTAGCATTTGGGTAAGTAATAAGCGAAGTTTTTCGTTGTTTGTTTTAAACGGAATTCGTAAACGCTATTATATTTATAACAGCATAGCAATACCAATAATTTTATTGTTTTTTCTGTTACAATTTATTTATAGAAAAGAAATTGATACAGATTTTCTGTCTGGAATCATGTTTGGATTTATTTCAATTATAGTTTTAACACTATTAGGGTTTCGTTATTTGATTTACAAAAAAAATAAAGAAACTAGCTATTCTTATGAATTCAATAGAATTTGTAAAATGGTATCTTTATTTTGGATTATGAATGTTGTTTTCTATTCTTTAATTGGAATTTCTCCTATTATAATTTGGAATGCTATGATTGTAGCTTACTCACCAATAGCTTTTTATAGTTATTACAAACACAATCAATTTTGTAAACACTTTGATAAGGTTATAATATGAAACTATCCGCCGAACAAATAGAACGATTATACCAGTTCACACGCCAGCATTTTGTAGAATACTATGATTTGCAAACAGAATTAGTAGATCATTTGGCGAATGCCATAGAAGAGCAATGGCAAAAAAATCCTAAGCTTTCTTTTGAAGAAGCGTTGCAAATAGAGTT
>NZ_JBMOGV010000152.1:0-3843 GCF_049318185.1 Flavobacterium sp.
ATGATATCTTGTAGTTGTTTGTATTTTTGAAGTATCTCTTTTACTCTTTGCGCACAATCATAGTGTTCATCTCCTAAGATTTGAGCAGTAAGAATTCTTGAAGTAGAATCTAGTGGATCCACTGCAGGATAAATTCCTAACTCCGCAATTTTACGCGATAATACCGTTGTTGCATCTAAGTGAGCAAACGTTGTTGCAGGAGCAGGGTCAGTCAAATCATCCGCAGGAACGTAAACCGCTTGTACCGATGTAATCGAACCTTTGTTTGTAGATGTAATTCTTTCTTGCATCGCACCCATTTCTGTTGCTAATGTTGGTTGGTAACCTACCGCAGATGGCATTCGCCCTAATAACGCTGACACCTCAGAACCTGCTTGTGTAAAACGGAAGATGTTATCAACGAAGAACAATACGTCTTTACCTTGGTCTGAACCAGCTCCATCACGGAAATATTCTGCAATAGACAATCCTGAAAGGGCAACACGAGCTCTTGCTCCTGGTGGCTCATTCATTTGACCGAAAACGAAAGTAGCTTTTGACTCTCTCATTCCTGGTTTATCCACTTTAGATAAATCCCATCCTCCATTTTCCATAGAGTGCATGAAATCTTCTCCATATTTTATAATGCCTGATTCCAACATCTCACGAAGTAAATCATTTCCTTCACGTGTTCTTTCACCAACTCCTGCGAATACAGAAAGTCCACCGTGACCTTTAGCGATATTGTTAATTAATTCCTGAATCAATACAGTTTTACCAACTCCGGCCCCACCGAACAATCCAATTTTACCACCTTTTGAGTAAGGCTCAATCAAATCGATTACTTTAATTCCTGTGAATAACACTTCTGTAGAGGTTGATAAGTCTTCAAATTTTGGTGCCTGACGGTGAATAGAAACTCCGTTTGCTCCATCTTTAGGCAAATCCCCTAAACCATCAATGGCGTCACCAATAACGTTAAATAAACGTCCGTAAATATCAGCACCGATTGGCATTTGAATTGGAGCACCAGTAGCTTTCACCTCTGTTCCTCTACTTAATCCATCGGTTGAATCCATGGATATTGTTCGAACTGTGTTTTCACCAATATGGGATTGCACTTCTAAAACTAATATAGAACCATTTTTATTAATGATTTCTAATGAGTCATAAATTTTTGGTAACTCAACATCTTTGTTGTCAAATACTACGTCTACTACGGGACCGATGATTTGCGAAACTTTTCCTATTGCTTTTGACATTGTTTATGTATTTTTAAAATAGCTGTTTTCATTTGAAAAAAACACTTCCTTTTTCAGAGCGCAAAGATAATTTTTAAAAATTGAATTATCAATAATTATTTTATAAAAAAGGAAGATTTTTTTCTTCATTGCTGTAAACAAAAAACATCCCTAAGAATAAGGATGTTTTGATTGTAATAAAAGATGTTTTTTATAATACCGGAGGAAACATTATTCTGTAATCTGAGAATTTTACTCCTTTTAAATTAGATCCGAATTTTTCATTGATAGCTTCTAAAAATTTATTAGCGATTAAAGCATAACCTCTAGGACTTGGATGAAAACCATCTAAAGAAAAGGCACCGCCAGTTACAAAAGTTGAAATGAGTGTATAACCATTAGAAGATATTCCGAAAGTAGTTAATTGATTCATGACAGCTTTAGTGTCAACTAAAGCAATTTGATCGCTGTATGCATCAGCTACATTTTGAATCGTTGTATTATAAGCATCTGTAGCAATTTTTATTTCTTCGATTTCTTTTTTAGATAAAACCCATTGATCTGACAAAGGTATAGAAACACCATTTATCTGTGTCGGATTTCCCCCTACAGTAGTGCCTATAAAGTTTAATGCGGGCAAAACAATTAAATCTTCGCTAGTTGCCTGACGATACGATGGAATTCCTGCCCCCGTTAAATTGGTTAAATAATCATCTTCTATGACTACTCTATTTGTGCTTGATGCTGTGAAAGAAATTGTTCTTTGAGCTACTTCGGCTGCTGATAATAACCCTAATGACTGAGCATACAATAATCCATTATTATAAGTTGTATAACCTGAATTCAATAAAGAAGCTGTTGCAGCGTCTAAAGGAACAGGGTTATAAGGAACAGTTGTAAAATAAGGCAATGCATTTACGTATGGCAAATTAGCTATAACTCCTTTTCTTCCACTTGCTGTTAATTTGGTAATCAAACCATTATAAGCAACTTCAAAAGTTGCCGGTGGAGTAATTGGACTAGAATTTAAGCCTCCTGACAAAGCATAACCCAAAACATCATTTCCGCCAATCCATAAAGAAAAGAAAGTAGGATTCATAGCTACGGCATCATCAACTACAGTAGCCATTGGAGTTGAAGCAAATCTTGCAAAATAAGGATTTCCTAAAGAACTCCCATAACCCGCATAATCTAAGTGTATAACTTTTGCTCCTGGAATTCCCATATTATTATAAGACCCACCTAAAGAAGCAAAAGTAGTTGAAGATGTTTGATTGTATGGTGGCAACGCAACAGAAGATGGACTAGGACGACCTCCTGGGGTTGTTGGAGGTTTTAAATACAATCTCGGAGCATAAGTAGTACTTCCAAAAAAACCACCAACATTATCTGCCATTAGAGGAGTTGTAAAAGCACCTCCACCAACAAGAGCAAATTGTTGTGCTAAAATGTTAGGATATGCTCCTTTTTGTCCTTCTATAAATAGGGCGTTATCACTAAACCCTGCTGCAAATGAATCTCCAAGCGCAACATATTTAGAAAAATCGGCTGACCCAGCAGTTAAAGGTAAACCATCCGATGAATCTGGATTAATAAATACTTCATCATCATTGTTACATGCTACAAAGGTTAACGAAACCAATAATAGCCATTTGAAATTTTTTATCATAATATTTTAATTTATATATTTAATTGGTTTTTATGGTGTAATCGTAAGAGAAACAAAATATTGTTGTCCAATAAGCCCTGCTCCTATTACTTGTCCGTATTCTTTTCCTCCAATATTTGTTGCGCCAACTTTTAGGATTGATTTCAATGACTTAATATTATAATTAGCCTGCACATCTATAACAGTCGCTTCGGCGATCATACCATCGGCAAAAGTAGACTCCCATAAATATTCTGAATTCCATCTTCCGCTAACAGATATCCCTAAGTTTCCTAATAATTTATCATTGCTTAAAGTTGCTTTCGCTCTATGTTTCGGAGTATTGAAACTTGCTTCAAAATCTAGGTCTTTTCCTTGGTCAAATTCAAACGCTGAATAATTATAGTTACCACTAAATTCAAAATTTTTGTAAATTTTCTTAGTTAATCCTGCACCAAAACCATAGGATTTTACCTCTCTTTCGGTATTAGTATATAATTGATACTCCCTAGAATCTCTGTTTGCAAGAGCTGCAGCCGAATTGTTAGTTGAAATATCTGGGCTATTTACAGCCGTTCCATAATAAGGAGTGATAACATTTAAATTACCGATGAAATCATTATAAATATTATAGTATCCATTAATGTCTAATGAGAATCCTTTAACATTAGCTCTATATCCTAAATCAAATGCTTTTACTTGTTCTGGTTTTACTAAATCTACATTTGCTTTTACTAGTAAAGCTGCAGCATTTGCTAAGCCTTCTGGCGGACCGTTTCTATATGCCGCATCAAACAATAAATAAGAATCTTTTGTAAAAGAATTGTAATAAGCATCTTCACCATTTAAAGTTTTTGTATTGGTTCCTAAAACCCCGATCCCGAATGGCGAAATTAATCCACTACCGTTAATATCATTACCTCTAGTTTCTGTAAATCTAGTTAAGTTATCAGGTGCAGAACCAATTAGCACTCT
>NZ_JBMOGV010000153.1:0-3829 GCF_049318185.1 Flavobacterium sp.
GATGGGCATAGTGCTTATATTTTATACGAAGACAGAACTGACGATAAAGTTTGGACAGCAAATTCAATATTAAGTTCTCAATTAGCAGATAATATTAATATGAACGCGGGTGTAACTTTTAGAAATTTAAAGTCACATAATTTTGCTAATATTTTAGATTTATTAGGTGGAGATTATTTTGATGATAAAAATTATTTCACAAATTCTGCTGACCAACAACAATCTGATTTAAATAATCCAAACAGACAAATCAATGAATATCAGGTTCGTCATGGCGATGGGACATTTTCTTATAATTATAACTTATTAGCAAATACGGTTGATGCCTTTACTCAATTTAAATTTACTTATAAAAAAGTTGATTTTTATTTAGCAGAGTCTTTCTCAAGAACCCAATATCAAAGAGAAGGATTATACAAGAATGGAATTTATCCAACCAACTCTTTTGGAAAAAGCAAAACATATCTTTATGAAAACTTCGGTTTTAAAGGAGGCCTAACATATAAAATTTCAGGTAAACAATTCTTGAATTTGAATGCAGCATATATGACTAAAGCACCTACATTAAGAAATGTTTTCCCAAATGCTCGTATTAATGATAATACTTCTGTTGGTCTTCAATCAGAAAATATTACAAGTGGTGATGTTAGTTATATTATTAAAGCTCCAAAATTCAAATCAAGATTAACAGCTTTTTATTCTAATGTGAAAAATGGTACTGAAACTTCATTCTTTTATGGAGAAGGTATTTTCTTAGATGATGGAGGTGACGGTGGTGATGCCTTTGTAGCAGAAACACTAGCCAATGTTGAAAAGCAAAACGTTGGTTTAGAATTAGGAACGGAATATCAAATTACATCTACAATTAAATTAACTCTTTCTGGAGCATACGGAGAATATACTTATAACAATAATCCAAATGTTTATTTGAATAACGATAATTTAGCGACACCAACCAATACAAATCCAGTGGCTGATTTTGGCAGAGCCAATTTAAAAGGTTACAGAATTGGTGGTGGACCACAATCAGCAGCTTCATTCGGAGTTGAGTATAGAGACCCTAAATTCTGGTGGGTTGGTGCTAATGTAAATTATTTGGCAAACAATTATTTAAACATTTCATCTTTATTAAGAACAGCTAATTTCTTTAGAAATCCAAATGATTTAGAAGGATTAGATTTTCCAGAAATAACTCCACAAAGAGCGGCTGAATTATTAAAACAAGAAAAATTTGATGATTTTTATTTGTTAAATTTAACGGGTGGTAAATCTTGGAAAGTTGGAAATCAAATAATTGGCTTTTTCGCAAGTATCAACAATGTATTAGATGTTACTTATAAAACAGGAGGGTTTGAGCAATCAAGAAATGCAAATTATAGAGAAGTAAATCAAGATGTAACTCTTCATGACATTACGCCTAATGATGGTATTACCAATTTAGTAGCTACTCCTTCATTTGCACCAAAATATTTCTACGGTTATGGTAGAACATATTTCTTAAATTTATATATTAATTTTTAATTATTAAAGTTATGAAAAATTATAAAAAAATAGCACTTGTATTTATAGCTTTATTGCCATTTACAGGTTGTTCTCCAGAAAATGATATAAAAATTGCTGAATCTACAGATTATACTTTTTTCCAAGAGTTTTTATCAAACACCGTTGATGGTAATGATATCAATATAGAAGGTTGGACAAATTATGCTCAAACTGGAACCGTAAAATGGAAACAAGGTATCTATAGTGGATCCAAATATGCTGAATTCACATCCTATCTTTCAGGACAAGCTACAAATGTTGCTTGGTTAATTTCACCAGCTATAAATATGGATACTCGTGATCATGAAACATTAGCTTTTGATGTGGCTCAAGCCTATGTTTCTTCAGCAGCTAATTCAATTGAACTTTTTATTTCAACTGATTATAACGGAACAAATGTAATGAGTGCTAATTGGCAACCCATTCCATTTTCTACACCTCCTTTAGTTTATGAAACAAGATTTCAATTCTTTAGTTCGGGTTTAATTGATTTGTCTAGTTATACAGGTAATATTTATATTGCATTTAAATGCAAAGGTTCTGGAACTAATTTTTCTTTAGACGGAACTTATGAAGTTGATAATATTAGAATTTTTGACAAGAAATAATTTTTAAAAATGAAAAATATAATTTTAAAATCCGCACTTTTAGTATCATTAACCACTGGGTTGTTCTTTGGTTGCGCTAATGATGATCATTACACAACTCCAAATAATGCTTTGGTAACCTATGATTTAACAACAACAAGAACTGTTCAGTCAGTTAATGCTGATGCAGTTGCAGCTAATAATACTAATCCTGGTGTTCCTATTGCTTTTCCAACTACAACAGATCCAGATCAGATTATAGAAGCATACGTAACATCAAGTGATGAAAAAGGAACTTTTTACAAGTCAATATCTTTTCAAACTTTAGGCGCTAACCCAATTGGATTTAGCGTGCCTTTGAATGTAACTACCTTATATAGTGAAGGATTTATACCAGGAAGAAAAGTATATATCAAATTGAATGGTTTATATAGTGCTATTGTTTATGGTTCATTGCAAATAGGTTCTTTATATAACGGAACGATTGGCAGAATTTCAGAATTTGAATGGAAAAATCATTTATTCCCTTCTGCAACAATAGAACCAGAAAGCGCATTGGTAAGAACATTGAGTTTGTCAGATGCGTATACAGATGCTAATCAAAATACGTTAGTTGAATTAAATAATGTTCAATTTTCAGATTCATCTTTAGGAAGAACTTATTATGACATTGATTCTGGTGGTGGTGCTACAAATCATACTATTTCATCAACAAATGGTGGTACTGCACAAATAATCCGTTTCAGTAGTTTTTGCCCTTTTACATTTAATCAAGTGCCATCGGCAAGTGGAAAAATAAGAGGTGTTTTAACTAAATATGATACCGATTTCCAATTTATTGTTAGATATCAAAGTGATATTAAATTAGATCAAGGTCGTTTTGATTTGACACCTGCATTGGGCGGAACTGCAATCCAATACCTTGGAGCTTTTTCTGAAAATTTCGAAACTTATCCTGCCAGCACAAGTATTTTTCCAAAATATATCAATGATGCTCTATTAGGAACTAGATATTGGGCAACAGAGTCTTTTAGTGGGAATAAATATCTAAAACTTTCTGCATTCAGTAGCAATTCAAACTATCAAGAACAAAATAACAAAGCATATTTTGTAGTTCCAGTCAATTTTACTGCTGCTAATGGTATGTCATTCAAGACTCAAGACCGTTTCAATGTAGGCGATGTGTTAAAAGTATATTATTCTACTGACTATGTTCCTGGCGGTAATAATGCCAATGCAACACTAAACAATATTACCTTTAATTTCAATATCTCTTCAGGAAATACTGGGAGTGCGTCACAACCATTTGTAAATAGTGGAGTTTATAATTTTCCTACATCTTTAATCGGGAATGGATTCATTATTTTTGAATATACAGGAGGATATAGTTTTGATCCAGATTTAACTACAACAATACACATTGATGATATTACTGTAAATTAGTAAAAGCAATATTCAATTATATAAAAGCCATCTCTAAGATGGCTTTTTTTATGATAAGAATTCACTATTTTTAGCCTTTAAAAATCATCAAAACATGAAAAAATTATTTTTTATATTCGTTAGCACCATGAGTATAGTAACATCAGCGCAAGAAGTACTTTCTCCCGAGACTCTTTGGAAACTTAATAGAGTAACAGCATTGGGTATTTCAAAAGATAAAAAATCAGTAGTTTATAAAGTAAGTACTCCAGTAATGG
>NZ_JBMOGV010000154.1:0-3790 GCF_049318185.1 Flavobacterium sp.
CATTTTGTTTGAAAACACTAATGAATTTGTTGATGCTAGCTCATTTTCAATAGTGCTAAAGATTGATTTATCGAGTTTATCAACACTCGTATCTGGCAATATCTCAACTCCGCCTAACATAATTTGGGTGACATCAGTTTGATAACGTTTGGTTCCTATAACATAATCGTTTTCAATGTAAATTAAATGTGGATTTGATTTATTAAACAAATCATTATGCAGTGAATTGTATAAATGCTTCAAATACATTTTTAATCCATTAGCCGAATTGGAAATCAAACAGAAGTTCTGAATGTCCTCCCAAGAAGAATTTAATAAATCGATACAAATTATTTTAGAAACGCAGTTGGCATAGTTTAAAACCATAGGTATTTTATTTAATATTTATACAAAAATAGTATAGTGGATAGTCAATTTATGACAAAGTTAATTGCTTTAATATAAACCCAAAATTATTTGCCAAAAAGACAAATTATGTCTATTAATTATTATTTTTGAAAAAAACTATCATGGCATTTTCAGAGGGTATTTCTCGACTACAACGAATTATTGACTTCATATCGATTGATTATAGAAGCAAAAAAGAAATCATGGCCTATCTTAGAACTTTCAATATTATAATCTCCTATAAAACGTTAGAACGTGATTTAAAGCAAATCAAAGAAGAACTTGGGTTTGATTTGGAATATAAAAGAAATGAGGGCTACCGATGTGAAAACGATAGTATAATTGAGGCAATTAGTTTTAAAATTCAACCATCAGACATTACAGTTGGATTTGAAAACGAACTTTATAAAATTATAAATGTGTTTGAATTTAATGGGAAAACGTATAGCAATTGTTGGGATAAAAAAAGTAATAAGATGTTTTTGATGGTTGGAGAATAAAAAAAAGGTTCAACTTTGATTAAAAAGTCAAACCCTTATATTTTCTAAATTAACAATTTTTGGGTCTGTTTCCTTAAAAACTAGTTTTATTATTTTTTATCAATTTTTTCTTTCCAGTAATCATAGGCATTCTGATGAATTTTTTCTTGTTCTTCTGTTGTTATAGAAAACCCTTCATCCCAAATATAGCCCATAACAGTTGCAACCCATCCATCTCCATCATAATCACCATAAAAATCTTTTAGATGTTCAACTAATTCAATTAAATCTTCTGTATTATCGTAGTTAATTATAATGCAAAATTCACTGTCTGCATAACCTTCTTCTGCATCTTTAAAAGCAATTATATGTTCATACAAGCTCAATGAATCAGTTAAAATCTCTCCAGAATAATTTTTTTCCATTTTTAATTTAAATTTTATTTAAGTGCTACTCTTTAATGGATTTTCGCTTACTCCAATTATTATTGCTTATTATATTTTAAATCCAAAACTGATAAAAAATCCACAACCAGCTCTCTTTTTTATAAAAAAACGGTTTATCTCTAGGTAAAGTAAAACCCAATTATTTATAAATTACACACTTTTGGGATAGTGTCGTTTTTAGGATAGTGTCCAATATTTAATACTTTGCGAATAAACTTTCTAATTCTTCTTTATTTTTGGGATATTCAACTGTAAGAAAAACAGAATCTTTATCTAAAATATCAACGCAAGGGTTTCCAGCATCATCATACCAAACCTTAAAAATTACTTTACCAATATTTATAATAATATTATCAATACTATAAAATTCATCATCTTCCCAATGTAATTCTGAATTTATTTCAACAATCGCTTCAGGATGTATTTTATTGACAATATTTTTAAATTCAAGTTCAATTGAGTCTAAATCTTCATCAGTTAATTTAGCAGAAAAAAGTTCCATTTTCAGAAAAGCGTTTACTTGTGACATAGTGTTATTTTTTTTATTTAGCTACTCTTTAATGGATTTTCGCATACTCCAATTATCACTTATTTGTTTGAAATTGTTATCGCTTGTTCAAAATCTTTATGACTTTAGATATTACTTATTTTATAAAGTCTAAAAAAAGTCAAACTCCCTTATCTTTTAATCTGAAAAACAATTTATTTATGATATACAATCTAATTTTTTGGGAAACATAATTTTCGAATTTCTTCTATTTTTTCCAAAATACTATCATCAATTTTATTTATCATTTCTTCTGGTTTTGTAAAATCATCACCAGAGTCATAACCCATTATATATGACCATTCATTTTCAAAGTTATCATCTGTAAAATCAATTGTGATATAGTCAACTTTCATGTTTTTCATAACTAATTATCCTTAACACATCTGATAGAGGCTGCATAAACAGAATTTTCGTTGTCCCTTACTAAATCACTATATCCACAATAAATTGCTCTGAATATTGGATGATTATTATCACCTAAATCTGAAGTCCAAAAGTAACAAGCATTATCCTTATCAAAAAACTGCCCATGAAAATGACATTGCCCAGTTGGTAATGCTGTAAATCCTGATAAGTTATTTGCATTATCTGAAATAAAAACCCCTGTAGGATTATCATCGTCATCTGTTTCTTCATAGCCTTCCCAAGTATTTAACGCTTTTAATTTGTCTGCAGCTATATCTTGTCCCCCTAAAGTTTCAGCAAGTAAATTCCATTCTTCGTCTGAAGGTATGTGCCATCCCTCTGGCGCTAATCCTCTTGAGTAAATAAGTGCAAATTTATTGTATAATTTGCCGCATTTTTCATAATTATTGGAGTCAAATTTATAAAAACACCAAGCAGGAGTCTCACTTTCTCTCAACTCATTCCAATGTTCTCTTGAAATTGCCTGAATTATAACATCACCATTTTTAAAAGTCTCTACATCTAAATTTGATTTCATCCAAATTTGATTCCCTATTTTAACTTCTTCCATTTTTTAAATTAATTTAATTTTACTATTCTTTTTTTTGGATTTTCGTTTACTTCAGTTTTTATTTATCTGCTAGAAATTCTTATGGCTTCTTCAAAATCTTTATGATTTTCTATGTCGTTTATTTTAAAATCTTTTGTGCCAGTTTTTCTAGTCTTCCAATAAAAACCAGAAAAAGCAAATAAAGCCATTTCAATTTTAGCCATGTTTAATTGTTGATTTTTACCCAAAACCTTGTTTAATTCCATTGTGAAATTTGAAATATCTTCAATAAATTTTTCATAAGAAACATTTCTTGCGCTATTTGTATTGTAAACTAAATTAGCAATTACGTCATCCAAAATTGGAAATCCTTCTATTCGGTTACCATTTCCCGACCAAAAACAAATGTGTTTTGGGACAAAAGAATATGAAAGCCCTTTAATTTTTTCTCTTTTTACGAGATAATCAAATGACTCTTCAACCTCATTATTTTTAATTTTTTCGACAAAAGTTTTGTATTTGTAAACACTACAATCATTCCAATTTTCCACAATATTCAAAGTATGTCGACCAGCACTTTTACCTCCCCAAGTTTGAATAAGCTTAAAAATTTCAAACAACAAATCATCATTTTGTTTGTGGTTATACTTTTTAATTTTATTTCCAATATTTTCTGTTATATTAAGCTCGGTTATGTCTAATTCAATATATTGTTTATTTATCATGGTTGAAATCATCCCTCTCATTGAAGAAAATCCTTCCCATGAGTAGTTATTAAACCAATATTGATAATCTATTTTTGGGAAATCTGCCATATTTTTTCTAATTTTAAGTTCAAATTTATGTTTAAAACAGACAAATTATGTCTATTAATTATTATTTTTTAAAAAAAACTATCATTACATTTTCAGAGGGCATTTCTAGACTCCAACGAATTATTAGCTTCATATCGATTGATTACAGAAGTAAAAAA
>NZ_JBMOGV010000155.1:0-3783 GCF_049318185.1 Flavobacterium sp.
GATGAGTAAACAAAGTCAGTTATGGCTTCGTTATCTGTTTTGAAGATTTCGTTTTTGGAACCTTCCCAAGCTAAAATGCCTTCTTTTAGAAAAATTATTCTCTCTCCAATTTCCATCACCGAATTCATATCGTGTGTATTAATAACTGTAGTAATATCATATTCTACAGTTATTTCATGAATAAGGTTATCAATTAAAATCGCAGTTTTTGGATCTAATCCTGAGTTGGGTTCATCACAAAAAAGATATTTTGGATTGTTCACTATTGCTCTAGCAATGGCTACCCGTTTTTGCATTCCTCCCGAAATTTCGGAAGGTTTTTTGTGATTGGCATCAATTAAATTTACTCGATTAATTACAAAGTTTACGCGTTCTTTAATCTCAGCTGCTGATTTATTAGAAAACATTTTTAGCGGAAAACCAATATTTTCCTCAACAGTCATACTGTCAAAAAGGGCACTACCTTGAAACACCATCCCAATTTCTGTTCGTAATGTTCTTTTTTCATCAGTAGTTAAATTAGAATAAATTCTACCGTCAAAGGAGATGGTTCCTTTGTCAGGAGTATGAATTCCTAGTAAACTTTTGAGTAAAACTGTTTTTCCAGAACCACTTTGTCCAATAATCAAATTTGTTTTTCCTGTTTCAAAAAGGGTTGAAATTCCTTTTAAAACCTTAGAATCGCCAAAAGATTTTTCTATGTCTTTTATTTCTATCATTAGGTCAAAAGTAATTGAGTTAAAATATAATTTGCCATTATAATAGTTACCGAAGTCCATACAAAAGAAACTGTACTTGCTTTTCCTACTTCGAGTGCACCACCTTTCATATAATAACCATGAAACGATGGAATAGTAGCCAAGATTAGAGCAAATACAAAGGTTTTAATAAATGCGTATGTAATATGAAACGGGATGAATTCCTGTTGTAATCCTGTTATAAAATCATTACTAGACCCAAATCCACCATAAACAGCAGCAATCCAACCGCCAAAAATTCCTAGAAACATACTAATTCCAATTACAAATGGATAGAGTAAGAGTGCTATTATTTTAGGAAAAACTAAATAATTCAGAGAGTTTACCCCCATAACTTCAAGAGCATCAATTTGTTCTGTAACTCGCATGGTTCCGATGCTAGAAGTGATAAAAGAACCCATTTTTCCAGCCATAATAATGGAAATAAATGTGGGAGCAAATTCTAATATTACTGATTGTCTTGTAGCAAAACCTATAAGATATTTCGGAATTAAAGGATTGGTTAAATTCAAAGCCGTTTGTATTGAAACTACGCCACCCACGAAAAAAGAAATGAAGCACACAATACCAAGGGAATCAATTATTAAATCGTCAATTTCTTTGAAGATTAGAGTTCTCATGACTAACCACTTTGTGGGTTTGTTGAAAATCTCTTTCCACATTAGGAAATACTTTCCTATTTGCGATAAATAGCGGAGTAGCATCATGAGTTAAAAATATTGTCAAAAATAGTAAGAAGTTATCAGTTATCACTTATCAGTATTGAGTTTTAGCTTTAAAACAACTTTTCTTTCATCTTTTTCCAGCGGTAATTCCTAATGAATTTGCCTTGTTCTGCTGTAACTAATAGTTGTTTTTTAGCTGATTTTGCTTTCCAAAAACCATTTATATAATCAAGAAATAATAATGGTTTTCCTTTTCGCAAGGCCAGTTTTAGAGAAGCAATTGCAGTGATAAAAAGTCCGTAACCTAAACTATAAAAAGCTTCACCTTGTTTGTAACGAGCACTTTTGTTGTAATTGGCACCAGTTGGTTTAAGGTGTTTAACTTTTAGCGTTTCATCGGTGACCACTTTCCAATCATAGAATTTGCACAATAACTCATCAACAGTGTCCCAACCCATGGCAGGTTTTAAACCCCCAATTTGCTCAAAAGTTGCTTTTCTATACGCTTTAAAGGCACCACGAATATGGTCTTTATCTGTTAAATTTTCTAAAATCCAATCACCATTTTTTTCGATGTAGGCAAATCCGCCAACCATTCCAATTTTGTCATCCGATTTAAAATGTGATATAATAGTTTCAAAATAGTTAAGTGGAAAAATTAAATCAGCATCGGCTTTTACAATAAAATCATAATCGTCATCTAACGTTTCTAATCCTTTTTGAAATGCCTGTATCACTTTGCTTCCCGGCAAATGAATAGCATCAGAAGTTTTATTAACCAACGTTATCAAAGGATGTTTTCCTGAAAATTCTCTAACGATTTCAGCTGTTCTGTCTGAAGAATTATCATTAACAACAACAATTTTTGAAGGTAAAAATGTTTGCTCTACTAATGATTTTAAGGTTAGGGCAATAAATTTTTCTTCATTGTGCGATGGAATGACGATGTAATAGTTCATATTTTGAATACTGAAAACTGTGACTGAAAACTATTTTCGCTCTGCATAAACAATATAATATCTTGGGGTAAAAAATCTCAGTAAAGGTCGAAAGCCAATTTTTTTTACTGGATGAGTAAATTTAATCCGGTCTATAATTTTAAATCCAGTTTTTTCTAACAACCAATCTAATTGCCAATCTTCAAATTCGTGGTAGTGTCTGTCCCATTTGTCGGTTTTACTTCTATAAGCTGATGAAAACCATAGACGCAATGGAATGGATATTAATAGTTTATCGCATTTTACGTTTTCTAATACAGTATAAGGGTTCAATAAATGTTCAAAAATTTCAAAGGCAGTGAATACTGAATAGTTTTCATTTTGCAATCCTGATTGATTGTTGTCTAAATCTTCACCTTTAGTGTTTATAACAGTATATCCATTTTCTTCCATTATTTTGGAAAAAGGATTTGAAACACCTAAGTCTAGAATAGTTTCAGAAGTTGTAATGTGTTTTTTTAAAAACTCAAGAGTAATGTTAAATCTTTTACTCGGATAGGTCTTCTCGTACATGGAAATGACAATTAAAATGCAAAGCTAATTTTTTCTTCCAACTTCTAACTTCCAACTTCAACTTTTTTACATTCTATATACTATAGCATTAATGTTCATTCCTGCTCCAACAGAAGCAAATAGAATTACATCTCCTTTTTGTATTGAATGATTTTTAACATTACCTTTTACTAATAAATCATATAAAGTTGGAACAGTTGCCACACTAGAATTGCCCAATTTATGTATGCTCATAGGCATTATGTCCTCTGGAGTGGACTGTTTGTAAATACGATAAAAACGTTCAATAATAGCTTCATCCATCTTTTCGTTAGCTTGATGTATCAATATTTTCTTTACTTCACTAATATCAATGCCGCTTTTTTCAAGACAAGCCGCCATAGCTTTTGGAACTTGGCTTAATGCAAATTCATATATTTTTCTTCCATGCATTTTGATGTATCGCACATCAGGATCATGAGATTTGTTAAAAGAATTTCCAAAGAAAAGATAATAAGCTTCATCATAAGTAAAAGTGGCACTTTCATGAGCTATAATTCCACCTTCTTCTTCAGTAGCTTCTAATATAGTTGCGCCGGCACCATCTGAATAAATCATACTATCTCTATCATGAATATCAACAACTCTAGATAAGGTTTCTGCTCCAATGACTAAACATTTTTTAGCCATTCCAGCTTTGATAAAAGCTTGTGCTTGTATGACACCTTCAACCCAGCCTGGACAACCAAAAAGCATATCATAGCAAACACATTTTGGATTTTTTATGCGTAAATCAAATTTAACTCTTGAAGCCAAGCTAGGTAGTAAATCAGTTTGAATAGCACCTTTTTTTACGTTTCCAAAATTGTG
>NZ_JBMOGV010000156.1:0-3765 GCF_049318185.1 Flavobacterium sp.
ATCGCTTAACCAAAAGAAAAATTCCTTTTGAAACCAAGATGATTGTAGACGATACGCATCACTGGATGAATAACGAAAACGCAATTTCAGTATATCAGGCAGCTGCTGATTACTTTGTAAAAAAAATAAAGCCGTAAGCTGAATTCAATATATAAGTGTAATTTTTGAAACAAAATGCAAAAAAGCACTTAAACTCTTTTCTACTTATGTTCAACACCTAATTCAATTGTTTTTTTAAATCGTTTTATTGCCTTGATGAAGAAATGAGAAAATACTTGCTCAAATGTTTATGCAAATAGAAAATTAAAAGAAGGCTTTTGCACTAGAAAAACTTAATACTTTAATAAAAAAAGTTGGAGAAATTTCTCCAACTTTTCGAATCTTTAACAATAAAATATTTTTTCAGATATTGACTTTTTGATGGGTTATGATATTGGTTTTTATTAAATACTTATAACAATAAAATCAATAGCACCCAAACTCCTGAACCAATACCATAATTAGTCCATACTTTTTTCTTTTTAATTTTATGCGCCTGTTCTGTATATGCTTGATTATAAGTAGAATTCTTCATTAATTCTGGTTCTTTATATTTTAAGTTATTGTCAGAGGGTTCAGATAATGAACAACCTAAGGCTGGAATTAGCGCAAATACAGGGCTTAAAACGATTGCTGTAGCAGCAGTCCAGCCAGCTCCTGAATGTTTACCCTTGTAGTTAGCTGTTGCGTCCTGCTTTCCTTTAAATGCCATATCACTTGTTGAAGTGTTTATATTTAAAGTGTTTTGGGTTTCATTAAAGACGTCTTTAGAACCATTCTCATATCGAATAATTAATACCTCTGCCTTTAAAAGAGTAAATGTAGGACCATCTTGATTCTCAAATTTTTTATACTTAATTTCAGTTGCTGTTACTTCAAGAACTTTCGCTTTAATGTCTTCACTTGTTTTTTTAGTGATTACGTCTTGTGAAAGACAATTCGCGAAAATAAAAATTGTGGCAACCGCCGAAAAGATTAATTTTTTCATGATTTTATTAATTTTATAATTTCCTACTCGTAAGGCTTTTCGGAATCTCCCCGTTTTTTATAGTGGAATCTGGACTCCACCCTTAGTGTAAATACTATTCCTTTTGCATCATAATAACATTCAAGATGATTCAATATATGCTCACACTCTTATCTGTGTTATTTCATTTCTTAGCTTGCTAATAATTACTAATCAATTTACTTTCTATGTTTATGTGGAATAAATATAATATGAAATTACATAATAATATGGTTGTGTGGGAGGTATTTTTAAGTTATTACACTGGTCTTTGGGTGGTTACTCGGCAGGTAAGGTGAAATTATATCATCTAAATTATTTATAGTCAGTCAATTAGTGATGCTAGTGGGTTGAGCTTAGCCTATAACTGCCTTGCTTTACAATAAAAAATTTTCAAAAAAAGTTATTAAATGGAACCAAATACATTTTATGCTCAATAGAAGGGGGCGTGGGCTAATTGATTGCAAATAGAAGTGGAAAATTCCATTTCGGCTACCAATTTTTCTGATCATTTAATAACTAAATTTTAATACTTCGCAAATCCGGATTTTACGCCCTCAAACACATTATAAATTGTTTATAATGTGCATACATGATCCTGTGGTGCGAATGCTTCGCGAATATCGCATCCTCGGCTCATTTCTGCTTTTGTTTTTTAGATTATTGCGCGTGTCATGCACTTTGCAGGGCTTCGATTACCTCAACTGGCAAAGCCCAAGCCAGGCGCAGGAAAAAGATTAACATTTGGGGAAAGAGTGGTTTTTCTTCCATGAAGTATATGTTTTGACTTGTTCGAGATCCACTCCACCCAACAAAAATGCCGCCCTTAACAAGTCGGCCTTTTGTATTTAGATTGCTTTTTCAGAAATAACATGTCGGTATGGCTGCAGCCACATCGAACTTTTAGAAGTATTGGGAGGGGGTAAAATTGATTATTAGGAGAAATACTTATAATAGTATCAACTGGGGTTGTGGAAAGTAGTAAAATCACTAATTGAAACGAATCAAAATATTAGTAATTTTAGTATATAAAAAATTGTGTCATGCCAAAAACATTCGTTACAAGATTGCAAATCATTGATCAGCTGATACAAAAAAGAAATACCGGAAATGCAGCCGTCCTTGCGCAACGCCTCAATGTTTGTGAAAGAACAGCAAAGGAATTTATCGCTGTTATGAAATCATTGGGTGCTCCTATTTATTATAGTAGAAAAGCAACTTCCTACTGTTACTCAACAAATGGCAGATTTGTATTACAATTCGAAACCTGGTAAGCGGCATTTAACTTTTTATTAACAGCCGTGCAAATTAGCTGCACGGAAAGCCGCTTAATTCGCATTAAACAAAACAATCATTTATGAAAACAGTATCTATCTCCTCACCCCCCCCCCGCGTAATTAGGCAATTCATTCTCCTTCTCATTGCTTGCAGCCTTTGTGTAGTTCAGGCATGTAACAAAAATTCAGTTGAACAACAAAGTACAACCTCGGCAACTAAATTGGAGGTAAAAGATGGCATCATTTATTTTAAAAACTCCACTGCATTTGAAGATGCAATGAACTATTTTCATAATATCGGAATTGAAGAGACCCACAAAATGATTGGACAGTTGCCAAATTTTAAGGGACTTATCGAAATCAAGCCTACTGATATTGAAGATATCAATAGATTAAATAAAGCACTATGGAAAGAAGATCAACAAATAATAAGTACCTCACAGACTAATAGTACATCTGAAGAAGATGATGTTTTATTACCGGGTGAAACCATATATTATGACGATTTTCTAGTGCACGATCCATTTTATGAAGCCGTATTGAATAATTACCGGGAAGTTATGATAGCAGACCTTGTTATTCGCAATACAGAATTTGGGGTATTTGCATACGAACTACCCAACAAACAGAATTTCGAAAACGTATATGAAACTTCACCTTTTGATAATGCTTTGCAGAATAATTATACATCCTATGAAACGATTGACGAAATCGAATTGCAAGTATTGCTCCCTGATATATATCTGCTGAACCGGGATATCGAACTTTTTAAAAATCCACCTACATACAATGTGAAGCCATCCTGCAACAAGGGTACTCTTGCTAGAAATGGCTTTGGCCAATTGCAAGATTGTGATATTATACAAATGGACAAAAGAAATCGAATTATTGCAACTGTATATGCGCAAAATCTTGGCGTTTATTCTTCTGTTGGTATGACAAGCAGGCGACAGAGGAAGTTCCTCGGAATCTGGTGGAATACCACAGCTGAAAGATTGAGTGTTGAAGGTGAGGGATATTACTCTACCAAATATCCCTCGGGACTCATATATACCAATTATCCATATAACAGAATACAAACCAGAAAAGATCAACTATCAACAAAAAAAGTAGAATCACTTTGGCCTGCAAATTCTTGGCATACCGGTCAAATTGGTTGTAAATTTCCTATCCCATCCTTTGACAAATGCAAACTAGGCTTTAAACCTGCAAAGGATTATGAATTTAAAAAACATGAATCTGACCACGACGGCTGGCACAATGGCAGGAAATACACTAGCAAAATAAAACACAATTAATATCAAAAGACCATGCGCCAATAAAATAGACGCATGGTCTTTTCAACAGTGTTAGCATGAAAATAAGTATCCTATCATTCCTTATATTGGTATTGCCCATTCACCTTTTCGCCCAATTCGGTAGAACACCACCACCCTACAGAGT
>NZ_JBMOGV010000157.1:0-3761 GCF_049318185.1 Flavobacterium sp.
AAGTAGATTTTGAAGCGGAAACATTTGTAGAAACGCATTCAGAAACTGCAATTTTACCATGGAATTCGGCACCGACGGTGGCGATAACTCATACCAATGCGGTTACAGCTGCAAGTACAAAACCATTGTTTTTGGCTTTAGGAATCGAGTTTTTCCAAGAAGTTAATGGACAAATGTACCCGCTTAAAAATGGCGCTTTCAACCCGTTATCGGTTGTAAAAGTAGATAGCGGAGTTTAATGGTTCTTCAATTGACCAGAACTTATTTCCCTAACGGAACTAACGGAAAACTCGAATGTAAAGGAAAATCCATTTGTAATACTATTGAGTTACCATGGAGAGAAAACGAAACAAGAGTTTCTTGTATTCCGGAAGGGAAATATTTTATTAAAAAACGATACAGTCAAAAATTTCAATGGCATTTGGAGGTTTTGGATGTGAAAAATAGAAGTTTGATTCTGTTTCATCCTGCGAATAATGCTCTTTTAGAATTGAACGGTTGTATTGCTCCAGTAACAAAACTTTCTGGACCAGGATTAGGGTTGATGTCCCGAAAAGCTTTTATAAGTTTAAAATCGATGGTTTATAAAGCTTTAGACAACAAAGAAAGTGTTGAATTGATTGTAAAATCTTAAATAGGTGTTTTATGAATATAGTTGAAAGAGCAAAAGCTCCAACTCCGAAGTTTTTTAAGATATTGAGAAGTATTGGATTGGTATTATTGGGTATTAGTGGTTCAATAGTAGCCGCTCCTGTTCTGCTACCTGCAGCAGTAGTTACTGTAGCAGGATATGTAGCCGTGGCAGGTGGTGTAATTTCTGCAATTAGCCAAATAACAGTTGATGATAAAGCCATGAAAGAAATTGAGAACCTCAACAAAGCACGTGATGGAAACTAATATTTCTTTAAAAGCTGGCACTGCATCAGGAACCGTATTGAGTATTTTACCCAATATTCTTTCTGAAGATGTTGTAAAAACAATTATCTTAGCAGCGTTGGGAGCTTCTGTTAGTTTTACAGTTTCGCTCTTGTTAAAATGCTTGACAAAATCTAAAAATAAACAGTACTGAAAAAAGTACAACATAAATCCAGTTTTCGTGTGGTAACCTTTACTGGATTAACTAAGAAGCCTAGTCGTAGACCAGGCTTTTTTTATTCTTAATAATTTCACTTTGTAACCTTTCAAAAGCTATTTGAAATAAATCATCTGTTAATGGTCAATCCATATTCATTTAATTAAATAGTTTTTTAATTTTGCAAAAGATTCATTCATTAACTGGTATTAAGCATTATTTTGAATTTCTTTTATACTGCCCATTCTGGTCCTATTCTTGTAAATTAGGGATGGTTGCAGTAGTAAGCATTATTTTGAATTTCTCTTATTTTTTCTTCTGCATCAGCCTGAGCCTCCCAATATGACATTCTTGACTGACGTTCTTTCTTTTTAAAACGCCATTCCAATGAATTTGCTACTTCTTCAACCGTAAATTTCAATGGTTTTATTAAGATAGTTTTGTCATCTCCGATTAAAACCTCACCAATAATCAAAATATTTCTATAAAGATATGTATGTTTTAATTTGGAGTCAGTAATAAAAATATCAGGATTATTTGTCTTAACATGCGGACCCCAACCATGATTCCATGGATTGAATAACACATTATGATGATTTGGATTAAAGTTAATATCTTCATTATAAAGGTTAGTACAAAGATCTAATTCAGGTATTTCATAATCGATTTTTACCCCCATTAGTTTATACGCTTCACTAAAGAACTCACATTCTTTCACTGAATTTGATATATACACTTCTTGAACCTTTTTTTCGCCTGAATTTATCAGGATAGCTGCAACGTGTTCCATAATAAGCTTTTTAAGTAGTTAATGATGCTTTGCGCTATTCGGAGAAACGCAGAAACAAAAATAAAATTTTGTAATTTAATTATATATCATGTTAACGAATGCTGCGTTAATTTGAAATTGGCTTAACATTAGCACGCAAATTATAAATTTGCCCCAAATGTTCTCAAGCTAGAGCTCGTGGCGGATTATGTAATGTTTTTTTACATAACCGATGAACGAAGTTAAGAAAAAGGGACGAAAAATTTATCAAAAACCGAGCTATGAGATTTAGTATTTGTTACCAGCAGGCATTTATCTATCCTTTTAAATTTAATGAAACTGAAATATCTTCGACAAAAGTTGATATATTCACTAATAATTCTTCTATCAAATCCATATTAATTAATACTTCTTCGCCTTCTTTAGTTTTTCCATTTCTATGAACTAAATCATGTCTGTTCACTACAGCTTTTGATAAATCTTCAATATCGGGAAAATCAATTTTAAAAGTTGCTATATACATATTTTGTATTTTGTCTAAATTGTGATAAATCACTTCTAACATTGCTTTTTGCGCAGTTTTTTTTAGTTTTTCATATTCAGAAAAAATTTCACTTAGTTGAAATTTTTGTTTAGTAAAATTTGGAAATGTTTCTATGAAGTTTCTAAAATATTCAGGATTTTCGTCGGTTTGATTGATGAAAGTTTCTGAAAGAAAAGTTTCAAGTGTTCCAATTGCAGAAATATATAATTGCCTTTTTAATATTAGATTCAATTCCAAATCTCCCAACTCAAGAATGTTTAATCTTCTTATGTTGAGAATTTCTTTTTGAAAACTATCATAGTAATGTTTATTTGCAATTATTGCTTCATATTGTTCTTGATAATCATAATAATCTTCATCATCATTCATATCTGATGCATTAAACCATACTTGATTATCTGAATTTAGTCCAACTATTTTGCTAAGAATGTGTTGCGGTGAATCTTCATCAAAATATACAACATATCCGTAAACTAGTCCATCTCGACTAGTTTCAGTTTCGATATGCCAATTTGTTTCTTCAAGTTCGTCATATGTTAAACCCAATTTTTCAGCTAATCGTGTATCTTCTAAAACTTGTTGCATTTCAATCCAATGATCTTTTGCTTTTCCCATAATTATATTGTGATTTATTCGGTTTTTGTTTCGCGAGTCGCTTGCTGGCAACTGTCTTATATGTATGTCAAAATCAGATTTATACTCCAACTATTGGGTAGATAGGTTCTAAAACCGTCAGATTTTATACTAATTCAAATATATCGAAAATTTGTTACTTATTACAATAGCGGTATAAAATTACTCTTCGCATATCGTTTATGAGATTGATATTCTCGTGAAATTGCTTTTCCTTTTGTTCTAGAAGCTTTAGTGCTGCAATATGCTTAACATGTTGCTCGTGCTCTTCCATCATAATTTTTGCTTTTGGGAAAAACTCTTTTTTAAAATCTGGAAGACGCAAAAACGGAATTACCGAACCTACTAAATACTGATGCCAGAATTTTGTTTGCCATAAACTATACGCAATAAAAAAAACACTTTCGCAGTCCTCTTCATTTTGAAAAATGATAACAAAACTGTTCGTAAATGGCTCTTTTTGGGGCTTTCCGCTATTCATTCCCTTGTTAAGTACAAACAAATGGGGTTTTGTGTAAATCGTTCCAACTCGGTGGGTTTTGATGATGAAATTTAGCATAACATTCGGATTTAAAAATGGGTTAGATTTTCAATTTTCCGCTGGTTTTCTGCTGAAATACTATAGTGCCTCGCGATGCTCGACCTATAAATTTTTTTCGCCAAATTTTATTTTAAATTGGAAGCGAAGAATATTCATTTCAAAAGAAAAAAAAGAAAGCCATCATATCAAGTGGAGGGTTTCA
>NZ_JBMOGV010000158.1:0-3746 GCF_049318185.1 Flavobacterium sp.
GCTTTTGATTGCCCATCGGGTCCTGGGGAAATCATTATTGATAATAAAAACGGACTTTTGGTAGAAGACCAGAATGTGGAAAAACTGACCGAAGCAATCGATCTTTTGGTTACCGATAAAAAATTATATCAATATTGTAAACAGAACACATTGCAAAGTATACAGCATTTGTCTTTAGAGAATATTGGAAAACAATGGTTAGATTTGATGAAAATTAAGGATTTTCACGACAAAAATTAGGCAGAATTATGAATATAGAAATTATTGATATCCCAAAAAATGAAAAGAAGCAAGGTAATATTGCTATAATAGAAAATAATACCGTTCCTTTTGAAATAAAGAGGGTGTATTATTTATATGATATTCCGAGTTCTGCAAAACGTGGCGGTCATTCACATAAAAGTATTCAACAGGTTTTAATTGCCATATCTGGCAGTTTTGATGTTATTTTAAAGGATGGAATTTCTAGCGAAAAAATCACTTTGAATAAGCCCGATAAGGGATTATTGATCAAAAATAATATCTGGCGCGAACTTGAGAATTTTTCCTCTGGTGCCGTTTGCCTTGTTTTGGCATCAGCTGTTTATAAAGAGGAAGATTATATTCGGAATTTTAAAGAATATTTGAAATCAAAAAAATGAGAATATTGTATATCGCTCCTGAGCTTACAAATTCTGGAGGAATTGCCAGAGTAATGGCTTTAAAAGCAAATTATTTCTCAACTTTTTTGGGTTATGAAGTACATATTCTTGCGCCAAATAGTGCTGATGCCTCTTTTTTTTATGAATTTGATTCCAAAATAAATTGGTACTCAATTACCCATTTTGGAAATTCACTTCGATTTTTATATAATTATATTCGTTATATTAATGAAACAATTTCAAAAATAAAACCAGATGTAATTATTATTTGTGATGCGCTATATTGGAGTTATTTACCTTGGATCATAAAATCACAGTCACCTATAATTTTTGAAACCCATGTATCCACATCTTTAAGAAAAATCTGGTTTAAAGGGTTATTTGGTAAATTAAGATTTGCCCTTGTACAATCAATTAAATTATACTCGAAGAGGAAATTTGACAGGGTTGTTTTTGAAACTCAGGAAGGCAGTAACGAATGGAATTTAAAAAATAGTAAAGTAATTCCTAATCCGCTTAGTTTTATTTTGCCGAAACAATCTGATTTAAAAAATAAAAAAGCTGTAGCTGTATCAAGACACAGTTATGAAAAAGGTATTGATAGGTTATTAGAGATATGGAAAAAAGTAATTGAAAATCATCCCGATTGGGAACTTGATATTTGTGGACAATGGGATGAAGATTTACGATATCAAAAAATGGCAACTGATTTGCAAATTTCTAAAAATGTGAATTTTATTGCTCCAACATTAGAAATTCAAAACCATTATTTTGAATCGTCCTTTTATTTGATGACCTCAAGATCAGAGGCGTTTGGTATGGTATTGATAGAAGCAATGGCTTGTGGTTTACCTTGTGTCGCCTATGATTGCCCATGTGGGCCAAGAAGTATTATAACAAATCATGTAAATGGTTTTTTGATAGAAGATGGTAATGAAACAGATTATTTAAAAGCTGTTGAAATGCTAATTGAAAATGAAAACCTAAGAAGAGAATTAGGTAATAATTCGTTGGAAAATATTAAAAAATACGATATAAAGACTATCATGCAAATTTGGCATGAGCTTCTTGAAGGTTTGGTTAAATCCTGATTTATTTTCTTTGTAAACTAGATAAATACCCCAATCGGTATAAATCAAACAAAAATAATATTGGTTTGTTACTCGACAGATTCTTTAATATAATGCTTCGTGTCATTTTATAAAACAAATTAAAAATAAAAACCAATTTAAGGGTTTTAATTATTTCGAACACTTTTGCTATTTTTATATAATCAGGATCTAGTAAATTATTGTCAATCAGATTTTTCAAGGCAATTAGGGACTCGTTTTCTTTTTTAATAGTAACTTCAAAATCGTCTAATCCTAGGTGATAAATTGGGTTGTTAATATGCTCAACAGTAAACTTGTTTTGCATTAAATTATAAGAAAACAAAGTGTCTTCGTGTCTCAGATTTGGTAGGGATTCGTTAAAAGATACTGTCGAAAAAAAAGATTTATGAATCAAGAAATTTAAAGATAAAAAACTTAGATAAGGATTTTTTTGTCTTTTGGTAAAGTGTATTGATTCCCTGTTTTTGCCATAAACCCATCTCAAAACTTTACTTTTTTCGGGTTTTTCACTTTGATACAAAATTCCTCCGTTAACTATCTTAATTTCATCATTCAAAAACGGAACGTATCTGCCAATAAAATCCTCATCTTTAGGAAAAACATCCACATCTAAAAAAAGTAACCAGTCATATTGGGCTTTATAGGCTAATAAATTCCTGATTTTACTCCTGCCAATATTTTTTTTTAACATTTCATAGTTGCAATTTGCTAGAAGATTTATTTTTTCATTTTCTGAAAATAAGTTAGTAGAAGCATCGTCCAAACAAATAATTTCAAATGGAATTTCGGACCTTTTAACCTGATCATGAATTTCAGATACTAAAGACAAGGCATTGTAATTATAGGAAGGAATAAGTATTGATAACATTAATAACTATATTTTGTAAATATGCAAAGAAAATATATTTTATCTAATAGAATAGATTTTATAAGCAGAATTGATGTGATCGATTTAATTTAATTTTAGTTAGATACTCAGAAAGATTTGTTGAAAAACAATTTAAAAATCAATTTTTCAATCCGCATTTGGTTAATTTTCATGACAAAGATCGTAATCTTTGGTGGGTGCTGAATTTATTGTAGTATGTAACACCAGATTGGGAATCAGAATATAGGTAATTTAGAGTTATTGCCCAATGGATTGAATGAAAAACAGATTGCAATTTACAGTTAATTTAACCTTTTGGCAGTGATGGAAACTCATAATAACTCACTGTAACCTGTTTCTCCAGTTGCTTTTGACGGATGCTGATGTTATGTTTCCAATTATGATTTTTCTGAAAAACCCCTACAAGAATCAGATAGTTTTCATATTATTTCATTTAGAGGTAGACTAGAAAAAAACCTAAACCGTTTTTTGAACTACTTCAAAAATAGTATTGTCTTCACACTTTAATGTCTTGGCTGGAAATTTCATGATTACAGCATAATCATGTGTTGACATGATAACGGTTTTACCATTTTCGTTGATTTTTTTCAAAACAGCTAATACTTCAGCACTAGTTTGTGGATCAAGATTTCCGGTGGGTTCGTCTGCAAGAATTAATTCGGGATCATTAAGCAAAGCTCTTGCAATTGCAACTCTTTGCTGTTCGCCACCCGAAAGTTGATGCGGCATTTTTTTAGCAATTCCTATAAGACCTACTTTTTCTAAAACTTCGTCAATTTTATTTTGCATAGAAGCAACATCAGTCCAGCCTGTGGCTTTTAATACAAAAAGCATGTTTTCGTTAATACTTCTATCTGGTAACAATAAAAAATCCTGAAAAACTATACCTAATTTTCTTCTCAAAAACGGAATTTCATCTTCTTTTAAATGAGCTAAATCATAGCCAACTATCTTGCCTTCACCTTCGGTTAAAGGTAAATCAGCATAAAGCGTTTTCATAAAACTACTTTTTCCAGTTCCTGTTTTACCTATAATATATAGAAATTCGCCTTTTTGAACTTCAAGATTGATTTGTGATAAAATCACTTTATTTTCTTGATAAAT
>NZ_JBMOGV010000159.1:0-3742 GCF_049318185.1 Flavobacterium sp.
GTATTAAAAAAGACAAAGTTAAAGTAATTTACAGGGGACGTTCTTCCAAAAATTTTGCTGCCATTTCAGATAGTGATGTTCAAGTTTTAAGAAAAAAACTGACTATAAAAACCGATATAAAAATTTTATTGAATGTTAGCAGACTTCTTGACAGAAAAGGTCAAATGGATTTGCTTAAAAGTTTTGCTGAGGTCTTAAAAGAGTATCCTAAAACTATTCTTTTATTTGCAGGAGAAGGGATGTATCGTACTACACTAGAAACAGAAATTGAAAAACTGGGATTAAAAGAAAAGTTGCTATTATTAGGTAATGTAGATTACATACCTGTATTGCTCAACATGGCAGATGTATTTGTTTTTCCTTCGCACTATGAAGGTTTGCCAGGTGCTTTATTGGAGGCCATGTTTGCTGAGAAAATAATTATTTGTTCTGATATTGGTGAAAACAAAGAGTGTGTTTCAGAGAATGAAGCCTTATTTTTTAAAACTCATGACATTGAAGAATTAACCTCAAAAATTAATTTAGTTTTAAATAATCTAAAAGAATATAAATCTATGGCAATAGAAGCCAAAAGAGCAGCTATGACAAAATTTGAGTTGGCTACTGTAGTCGCTCAATATAATGAAACCTATCTAAATTTATTGGCAATTTAAAAATGAAAATCCTTCAAGTTATTCAAAAACCACAATTCAGGGGTGCTGAAACTTTCGCCTGCCAATTAAGTGTTGAATTAAAGAACTTAGGCCATGAAGTAGATGTCCTTTTTTTATTTGGAACTGATGATGAAAAATTGCCTTATCCTTTACATTTTATTCATTTAAATGCTTCAATAGAAAGACGTTTTTGGGATTTTAAAGCTTATCAAAAGCTAAATACAATCATTACAAAAGGCAATTATGATGTTGTTCAAGCCAATGCTGCAGATACTCTTAAATATACTGTGTTTTCTAAATTTATTCATGGTTGGCAATCCAAATTAGTATATAGAAACGCCAATAAGATAAGTGATTTTATGACTACTTTTTCTAAAAAAGCTCTAAATAAACTATTAATGAAGAAAGTAGATGCCGTTGCTTCGGTTAGTCATGAATGCCTTCAGGATTTTATAACTGTTTATCCTTCGTTTTCTAAAACTATTGAATGTTTGCCAATTGGGGTTAATCTCGAAATTCCTACATCCTATAGCTCTTTAACTGAAATAGGTATTACCTCAGGAGGTCCATTTTTATTAAATGTTGCGAGTTTTGTTCCCGAAAAAAATCATGAGGGTTTATTACGTATTTTTTCAAAATTATTGGTTGATTATCCTTCTGCTCAACTTTTATTGATAGGTGAAGGAAAATTAAAATCTTCTATAGAAACTTTAGCCGAAGAACTAAATCTAAATAATAATCTTCACTTTTTAGGAAAGAGAAATGATGTTTTAAAAATAATGCCTTGCTGTGATATGTTTTTATTACCTAGTTTGATAGAGGGTCTTCCAGGAGTAATATTAGAGGCATTTGCTACTAGGTTACCGGTTGTTGCTTATAATGTAGGTGGTATAAAAGAGGTGGTTTTGGACAAAAATACTGGTTATCTTATCGGTAAAAATGACGAGGTTGAATTTTATGAAGCTATAAAACAATGTTTTTCAGATAACAAAAAAACACTTCAAGAAAGCGCTTATTTATTGGTATATAATCACTATTCAAATGCAATTTTAGCAAAGCGTTTTTTAAAATTTTATCAAAACGTAATAATTTAATTAATAAATTGATAGCGAAAATCAAAATCCTCCATATCATAAAATCTCTCGGTCGCGGTGGTGCTGAAATGCTGTTGCCTGAAACTTTAAAATCTCATCATCAAGACCAATTTGAGTTTCATTATATTTATTTTTTACCATGGAAAAATCAATTAGTTGAAGCTATAGAAAAGGCTGGAGGTAAAGTAACCTGTTTTCCTGCAAACAATAATATTCAACTACTACTACAATTTCCCAAAATCGTTCGTTACTGTAAAGAACATCAAATTCAATTGATCCATGCGCATTTGCCTTGGGCTGGTTTTGTGTCTCGATTAGTGCATTTAACAACTCGTATTCCCTTGTTTTATACCGAGCATAATTTACAAGAGCGGTATCATTTTATTACTAAATTACTCAATAAATTGAGTTTTAATTGGCAAACTCTCGGCATAGGTGTTTCTGAAGATGTTACCCAATCCATCCAAAAAAATATTAGTCCAGCTATTCCAGTAAAAACTATTTTAAATGGTGTTACTACGACTACTTTTCAAAGAGAAAATCCTCAAGAAAGAGAACGAATTAGAGAGCAATTTGAAATCCCAAATGATGCTATTTTAGTTGGAACAGTAGCTGTTTTTCGTTTTCAGAAACGATTGGATTTATGGCTCGAAATTATGGCAGAAGCTATCAAACAAAATCCTAAAATATATGGTATTATAATTGGTGCCGGCCCTTTAGAGCCGCTGCTAAAAGAAAAACATAAAGCATTAGGTCTAGAAGAAAAAGTATTTTTTACAGGTTTACAAACCAATGTAAAACCCTATTATGAAGCGATGGATATTTTCATGATGAGTTCTTCTTTTGAAGGATTGCCCATTGCGTTATTGGAAGCTATGAGTATGGGTTGTGCTATCGTTTCGACCGATGCTGGAGGAATCAAAGAAGTTTTAAGACCTGATAAAGATGGTTTTGTAGTGTCAGTTGATGCTTGGAAATCACTTTCAAAATCAATAGTTGTATTGGCTGAAGACGACCAAAAATTAAAAGAATACCAATCACTTGCAAGGCAGAGAGTGGTTGACTCTTTTAGCATTGAAGTAATGGTCAATGCCTTAGAAAAATTATATTTAGCACAAATTATATGATTGTAAGAGAAGCGAAGCAAGAGGATATCGATTCTATTGTCGTTTTACTTCAAGCCAGTTTAGGAGAAAGTTTACTCAAAAAATCGGCTGAAATATGGAATTTCAAGCATGTTATAAATCCTTTTGGAGAGTCAACCGTTTTATTAGCCGAAGAAGACTCAGCCTTAATAGGTGTAAGGGCTTTTATGACTTGGCGGTGGCAAGTGGGCAATCAAGTGTGGAACGCCTACAGAGCTGTTGATACTGCGACACATCCTAATCACCAAGGAAAAGGCATTTTTAAAAAGTTGACATTGCAAGCACTTGATAAAATACATGAAAAAGGAGACTGCTTTGTTTTTAACACGCCAAATGATCAAAGTCGCCCTGGTTACTTAAAAATGGGTTGGCAAGAAGTGGAAAAAATTAAAGTGGCTTTGGTTCCCACTTTTTTTTATGCCTTAAAGTTTCTTTTTTCAAGAAAAGTTTCTGAAAGTATTCTATCACTTGTACAACTTGAAAATTTATGTGCCATTCACAATAAAAAATTCTCCTCAAAAAATGTATTGTTTACCCCAAAGTCAGCTCTGTATTTGAAATGGCGTTATGAGGTCAATCCTTTACAAACCTACTTTGTTTATTCCACATCAGATTGCTATGTTGCCATGTATGTCAAAAAACATCGTTTTTTTAATGAACTAAGAGTGGTAGAGGTAATTAGCCATCATGATGTTTGTATTGATAAAGTTATTCAAAAGGCTATTATTTCCTATGCCGTTAAAAACAAATGTTACCTTGTTACTGTTGCTAATTCCTCCCTTTTTGCATTTCGTATGTATGGCAATTTTGGACCCAAATTAACTTTTAAATCTTTGACAAATAATACTAT
>NZ_JBMOGV010000160.1:0-3741 GCF_049318185.1 Flavobacterium sp.
TTTTTTGTTGCATTACTTTAGCAGTCAAGCTTCTTTGTCCTCCTGGATAACCTGTGTGTCTGATGTACGTTTTGTCATCCAACTTGTTACCAGTTAGGTTGATTTTTTCAGAGTTGATAACTATTACGTTATCCCCACAATCAACGTGCGGCGTATAACTTGGCTTGTATTTACCTCTTAAAAGCATCGCAACTTTTGAAGCAAAACGACCTAAGTTATGACCTTCAGCATCTACAACAATCCATTGCTTGTCGGCATTGGCTTTGTTAACTGAAACTGTCTTGTAGCTTAATGTGTTCACAATAATTTATTTTAATTAAACATTCCATTCCCAATAAAGGGAGCGCAAAAGTACAATTATTTATCAATAAAGCAAATACGTTTTTTTAAATAATTTTTTTAAGTCTTTATTTTTTGTAAAAATCCTATTATTTAAAGGTCTTAAGAAGGTTGTTTTAATCAAAATAATGATAAAATAGGAGTTGCGATTTTGTTTTTTTTTATTGAAGTTTCATGCTTTTGCACTACAATACAGCATTTTTTTTGCTATTTTTACACTTTAACCATGATAAAATGAAATCGAAAGCAACATTAAAACAAATTGCAAAAGAGTTGGGCGTTTCTGTTTCCACTGTTTCTAAAGCCTTGAACGGAAGTCCAGAGATAAGTGAACCTACTAAGCAACGTGTTCAGGAATACGCCAAATTAAAAAATTACAAACCCAATGTTATTGGTTTAAATCTAAAAAATAGAAGTACTAAAACCATTGGAGTTATTATTCCAAATATTCTAAATTCTTTTTTTGCTAAAGTATTTAGTGGTATCGAAAAAGTAGCTGATGAAAAGGGGTATAAAGTAATTACGTGTATTTCAAATGAATCGTTAGAGAAAGAAATTAATACGCTTGAAATGTTGAGTAATGGAACTATAGATGGGTTTATTTTGTCGATTTCTAAAGAGGCACAAAAACGTAAACAATTTGATCATTTCATATCTATTGTTAATGAAGGAACTCCAATGGTAATGTTTGACCGAATAGCCGATGAGGTAAATTGTGATAAAGTAATTGTTGATGATTTTGATAGTGCTATAAATGCAACAAATCATTTAATTGACACGGGTTGTAAAAACATTGCTATGTTTTCAACAATAAATCAATCAAGTGTTTCTAATTTAAGATCCCGTGGATTTTACAAAGCTTTTGAGCAAAAAGGATTAAAAGTAAATGAGGACTTAATTATTTTGACTGATAATGTAGAAGAGTTTGACACAAAAATTAATGATTTTTTTGATAAAAATCTGATAGATGGTGTTTTTGCTTTAAATGAGCATACCGCTGCTTCCACCATTAAGATAGGTTTGAGAAAAGGGCTAAAAATACCTGAAGATCTTTCTGTAATAGGTTTTGCAGATGGTGTTTGGTCAAGAAGAATGACACCAAGTTTATCAACGGTAAGCCAACACGGACCGGAGATAGGTGAAGTTGCCGCAAAATTGCTTATCAATAAATTAGAAAGTAAAGATGAAACCTATACTTTTTCAACAACTACTATCAAGACTGAATTAAGACAGCGTGATTCTACGAAGAAATTATTCTAAAAATATAATTAGTTTCTATTAATTCTTTTTTCTTAAATACAAGTTCAAAAGTCATATTATTTTTTAATGCTATTGCTTTTATTTTTTCTAAATCACAATCTTGGGAAAAAATGATATAACATATGGTTTTGGATGATAAGGAACATGGTAACTGTCTGAACAGTTTTTCAAAATACTCGAAGTTTTCTCCGCAAAACCAAGCTTGTTCTTTTATGTTTTTTGGCTTTTTCGAATAATATGGTGGATTGATAACTATATAATCTAGAAATTTATTTTCGATTTTGTCGAACAAATCAGAATATATTACTTGTAAATGTAAATTGTTTTTTTGAGCGTTTTTTTTTAAATACTTCAAAGCAATTTCATTGATGTCAGAAGCGGTGACTTCAGCCCTTTTTTTTGTAGCCAAAAGAGAAATGATGCCCGAGCCACAACCCAATTCCAAAAAGGTTTTGTTTTCCAATTCCAAATCTTGGATAAAATCTAACAGAATCTTGGTGCTAAAGGTAAACTGAGGCGGAAAAACATCGGGATGGATTTTGATTTTAATATCATCATAAGTAAAATTCCTCGGTTTGGAATAGTAGAGACTCAAACCAAATTTCAAAAAAGGATGCGATATTTTCTTCAATAAATGTCTCATATATTCTATTTTACACAATAGATTTGCCGCAAATCTTACAGGTTTATTTTTCAATCATAATTTCCTTCAGATTTATATCGAATTATTCCGAATAAAAACCTTCAATCTCAGGTTGTCTGTATTTCCATAGCTTGTGCAAAGCCTTTATTTCATATGGATAATGATAAATCCCAGTTTTATAGCGCCAACTCGAAACCGACCGTAAAATGGTTTTCTTAAATCCGCGAATTCTAAAATCAGAGACTGTTGGGTAATAACCGTTCAATACTGTTTCAAAATTTTTAATCGTATCAATCATATAAGGCTTCAACCAAGGCGTTAGTGGGTTTTTTCTCAAATCGAAGTTTTCCCAACTCGGAGAAATCCAATCTTCTAAAAGTTTAGGAAAAGAGAATCCAGCGGCGAGAATCTGTTGGTACAATTCGGAACCCACCGTAGGAACTGGGCTGAATAAATAAATAATGATTTCTGCATTGGGATTAATCTGTTTGATTTCTTTAATAAAATTGATATCCCATAAAATTTGGTCGTAAACATCTTTCTCAGTTTCAGCGGGCATTCCCAACACGAAAGACAATTCGGGAATTATATCGGCATTTTTCATTCGCAAAACGAAATCTTTTATCATTTGACCGGTTTGCGTTCCGCCTTTATTCATTTGTTTTAGAACGGCATCATTTCCGGTTTCTGCGCCTAAAAAAATCATTTTACAGCCTGCTTTTCGCATCAATTTTAATTCGTCATCTGAATACATATTGATGGTGTCAATGCGTCCTTCGCCCCAATAACTAATTTTGTCATTCAAAATTAGTTCTGAGAATTCCAAAACTCTTTTTTTAGCGGTAAAGAAATTATTGTCGTGAAATTCGACGGCATCGATATTGTATTTATTTTTGAAATATTTGACATCTTCATAGATTCTCGCTGCTGACATGCCTTTCCATTTCGCATTAAAGATTGGCACAACTGCACAAAAGGAACAAGAAAAAGGGCAGCCCATACTCGAATGATATGACAAGGTTTTACTACCCATAAAGGTTTTGGCCAAATAATTTTGCACAGGATAAAATGAGTTTAAATACTCATATGGAAACTTCGGTAACGTGTCTTGGTCAAGTAAAGCTTCGACAGCGGTTTTGATGATTTCGCCTTTTTCATCTTTATAAATTAAGTTTTTGATGAGAAAGATTTCTGCTTTTTTGTTTTGTTCCAATGCCGTAATCAATGATGGAAAAGCAATATCGCCAGGACCGTTGATAACATAATCTACATAACCCGAATCTAAACTTACCTTATACTGATTGGAAGCAAAATAGCCGCCCCAGATAGTTGTTATTTCAGGAAATTGTTCTTTAATTTTTTTGGTAAAAGGAATTGCCTGACGTAATTGTGGCCCAGGCATTACTGTAGAACCAAAATATTTATACTCACCTGTTTTCAAATAGTTCTCGATGGTTTGCCAAGGATCTTTCTCGAGATTACCATCTATAAAAACATAT
>NZ_JBMOGV010000161.1:0-3703 GCF_049318185.1 Flavobacterium sp.
TGGAAAAAATAGAAAACAATTCGTTCCTTCCAAAAGAATGTATGGAAACCACCAAAAATGAAGATTTCTTTAAATCATTAACCAAACATGCAACTCATTTTGAAAATCTTTTGGCAGAAGCCAAATCAAAAGAATGTAGATTAAAATTTGTAGCTTCGTTTGACAATGGAAAAGCAAGTGTTGGGCTAAAATTCATTCCTAAAGAAAGTCCATTTTATAATCTAGAAGGAAAAGATAATATTGTAGAATTCTATACCGATAGATATATTGATCAGCCCTTAATTATCAAAGGCGCTGGTGCTGGCGCTGCTGTGACCGCATCGGGTATCTTTGCTGATGTAATTAGAATTGGGAATGTATAAAAAATGTTTGTGGTTTGTTGTTTATAGTTTTAATTTTTAACCATAAACAACAAACCATAAACCATAAACCTTAAAAATGACTGAAATAAAAATATTCTGCCCCGCTACTATCGCCAATCTCAATTGCGGATTTGACGTCTTGGGTTTGTGCCTCGAAGGTATTGGGGACGAAATGATAATCCGAAAAGTTGCGGAAAAAGGCATCAGAATAACCAAAATAACGGGTGCCGATTTACCTTTAGAAACCGAGAAAAACGTAGCTGGAGTTGCTGCTTTAGCATTATTGAAAGCCACACAATCTGACTTTGGTTTTGAAATTGAAATCCATAAAAAAATAAAAGCTGGCAGCGGCATTGGAAGCTCATCTGCTAGCGCCGCTGGGGCTGTTTTTGGTATCAACGAATTGTTAGGCAGGCCATTTACACGTCACGAATTGGTTGAATTTGCCATGAAAGGAGAAGTTGTAGCGAGTGGTTCTGAACATGCCGATAATGTAGCACCATGTCTTTTGGGTGGTTTTACACTAGTGCGTGGATACAATCCGTTGGATGTGATTAGAATGGAAAGTCCAAGCGAAATTTATGCTGTTGTCTTACATCCACACATCGAAGTAAAAACTTCAGACTCACGTGCTGTATTGTCACCAACTATTGCCTTGAAAGATGCCATTACGCAGTGGGGAAATCTTGGTGGATTAATAGCTGGATTATATTCCAAAGACTACGGACTCATTGGTCGTTCCTTGCAAGATGTAATTATTGAGCCGTTACGTAAAAAATTAATTCTAAATTTTGACCAAGTAAAAAATAGCGCTCATGATGCTGGTGCTTTGGGTGCAGGAATTTCTGGTGCTGGTCCCTCTATTTTTGCGTTATGCAAAGGACAAAATAGCGCAGAAGAAGTTGCTTTCGCCATGAGCAATAGTTATTTAGATACTGGAATCCCTTTTGATATTCATGTGTCACGCGTGAATGCTGAAGGAGTAAGAATCAAATAAGAACTAAGAGGTACGATATACGAAGTAAAAAGTATATAGTACTTCGTGTCTCGTAATTCATAAATCGTACTTTAAAATGAAATATTATAGTTTAAATCATAATTCACCAAAAGTTAGCTTTGAAGAAGCTGTAGTATTGGGTTTAGCACCTGATAGAGGTTTGTATTTCCCAGAAAGCATCACACCACTACCCGATTCTTTCTTTCAAAATATTGAAAATCTTACTAACGAAGAAATAGCTTTTGAAGCTATCCAACAATTTGTAGGCGATGAAATTCCAGAAACGGAACTGAAACGCATCATAGCCGAAACGCTTTGTTTTGACTTTCCGTGTGTGCCCGTGGAAGACAATGTCTATTCGTTAGAATTGTTTCACGGACCCACTATGGCATTCAAAGACGTTGGTGCCCGATTTATGTCACGTTGTTTGGCCTATTTCAATCGCAATGATGATAAGAAAGTAACTGTTCTTGTAGCAACTTCTGGTGATACTGGTGGTGCGGTTGCAAGCGGTTTTTTAGGTGTAAAAGGCGTTGAAGTAATTATACTGTATCCTTCAGGTAAAGTGAGTGAAATACAAGAACGTCAATTGACTACATTAGGTCAAAATATAAAAGCACTAGAAGTGGATGGTTTCTTTGACGATTGCCAAGACATGGTTAAAAAAGCATTTTTGGATGACAGTTTGAAGCACAAGAATCTAACCTCGGCCAACTCGATTAACATAGCGCGTTGGTTGCCCCAAATGTTCTATATTTTCTTTGCTTACCAACAACTAAAGAAACACAACAAACCGATTATTCTTTCCTGTCCTAGTGGCAACTTTGGCAACATTTGTGCGGGTATAATGGCCAAACGTTTGGGATTGCCTATCGCCCATTTTGTAGCGTCAACCAATGCTAACGATACCGTGCCACGCTTTTTAGAAAAAGGGAACTACGACCCAAAACCATCTGTAGCTACCATTGCTAATGCGATGGATGTGGGTAATCCTAGTAATTTCATCCGAATTCAGGAGTTATACCACAACGATTTGAATGAATTTGAGAAAGATTTCTCTTCTTATAGCTATACCGATGCTGAAACAGAAGCTGCAATGCAAGACATTTACACAAGAACGCAATACATCGCTGAACCACACGGTGCTATAGGTTATTTGGGATTGAAAAAAGAAATGAAAAAGCAACCCAACAGTGTTGGCGTATTTCTGGAAACAGCACATCCTATAAAATTCTTGGATACGGTGGAGCCTTTATTGGATTTAAAATTGCCTATTCCAACTCAAATTGAAAGTGTACTTCACAAGGATAAAGTTAGTGTCAAAATAAGTACGTATGAGGATTTTAAAACCTTTCTAAAAAGCTAAATCAAAGCTCTTCATTATAGCAATCGTTCCAAATCTTCGGAAGCAATATCGCTATGCGATGCATTATAGATAGCTTTCCCGTCTTTAATCAAAATCAATTGTGGTGATTGATGCACAACACCAAAACGTAAAGCTATTTCGCTCGAAATATCCCTATTCTCCAGCAAGTCTAAGAAATAAGGCGTAACTTTAGACTGCAAATCAAATTCGTTTTCAAATTGTTTCAACGCCATTCGGCTCACACTGCAGCGTGTACTGTGTTTGAAAATAATTACTGGTGTTGATGTGGACTCGTGTATGATTTCGTTCAACTGTCCAAGGTTGGTTAAGGGTATCCATGCTACTTTTGAACTGTTGTTTGATTCATTTGAATCACCAAATATATTTTTAAATAAACTCATTTTGTCTGGATTTGCGTCATTTTGACATTGAAATAGGATTTAAAATATCATAAAGTAATCAAACTTTAATTTAAAGGTTGTCTCAAAAAGACAACCTTTTCTTTTTAATAAATGTAAATGAAACTATCTATAAAACAAACCAAACTATTATCGAATATTTTGGTTTCTATTTCGATGACGATTGTCATGACAGCAGGAATGCTATATGTGCATTCTGGTTACTGCGATAACTTTTTCAAACTTTGGTTAAGTGATTTTTTGGTGGGTTGCCTAATAGCCATTCCAACTGGTCTGTTGATAGTTCCTATCATATCAAAATGGTTCAACTAGCTTACAGATAATAATAACAAAGTTAACAGGGGTTAAAAGTAATTGCGAATTTTGCTGCAAGTTCATTTTCGAAATAAATTTATCATAAAAAAAAATAAAAAGTTCAGCAGTTTGCAACTGACAAGAAACGGCTGAATTTTGAAGTACTGCTATTTCGACTATCCAACACTAATAGTTAAAGAAAAAAAATAAGTATAAAACTAATAACTGTCTAATTTTTAGTTTAACTGTTCTTGAAAAACTTCTA
>NZ_JBMOGV010000162.1:0-3693 GCF_049318185.1 Flavobacterium sp.
ATTAACACTTTAACAGCATCTCTACCTTGTCCTAATTTTGTTTCACCATAGCTAAACCAAGAACCTGCTTTTTTGATGATTTCAAACTCTACAGCTAAGTCAAGAATTTCTCCAGTTTTTGAAACTCCTTCGCCATACATAATGTCGAATTCTGCAGTTTTAAATGGTGGCGCTACTTTGTTCTTTACTACTTTTACTTTGGTTCTATTGCCAATAACGTTTTCACCATCTTTAATTTGAGAAGAACGACGAATATCTAAACGAACCGATGCATAAAATTTCAAAGCGTTTCCTCCTGTTGTAGTTTCAGGATTTCCAAACATTACACCAATTTTCTCTCGCAACTGATTGATGAAGAATACAGTACAATTTGTTTTGCTAATAGTTCCGGTTAATTTTCTTAATGCTTGAGACATTAAACGAGCGTGTAATCCCATTTTAGAATCCCCCATTTCTCCTTCAATTTCACTTTTTGGAGTGAGAGCTGCAACAGAGTCAATGACTACAATATCAATGGCTCCAGAACGAATTAAGTTCTCAGCAATTTCTAATGCTTGTTCTCCGTTATCGGGCTGTGAAATAATTAAATTTTCAATATCAACCCCTAATTTTTCAGCATAATTTCTATCGAATGCGTGTTCTGCATCAATGAAAGCAGCTATTCCACCTGCTTTTTGAGCTTCTGCAATGGCATGTAATGTTAAGGTTGTTTTACCAGAGGATTCTGGGCCATATATTTCGATAACTCTTCCTTTTGGATAACCGTTTACACCAAGTGCCAAATCAAGACCAAGCGAACCAGAAGGAATGACTTCAACTTCTTCTACAGCTTTATCGCCCATTTTCATTACGGTTCCTTTTCCGTAGGCTTTGTCTAATTTATCAAGTGTTAATTGTAATGCTTTTAATTTAGCTTCTTTTTCCGAACTCATTTTTTAAAAAATTTATTGGTATAAAATTAATGTTTTTTTATTGTAAATTCAAACCAATTTATAAAATTATAAACAATCTACAAGACAAATATATTTTCTATTTTTGTTTTCTATTTTTATAGTATGGAAAAAATTATTTCTTATCCAATTTCAGTAGTTTATTATTTATGTTTTGGGTTGACATTAGTTATTTTTCACCCTATTCAGTGGTTTTGTTTCAATGTTTTAGGATATCAAGCTCACAAAAAAAGCGTTGACTATTTGAACTTTTGTTTGACCAAATGCACAACTATTTTAGGAACAACCTATACGTTTGAAAACAGAGAATTAATTCCAGAAAATGTTCCAATAATTTTTGTCGCTAATCATCAAAGTCTATATGATGTAATCGGAATTATATGGTTTTTGCGTCGCTTTCATGCCAAGTTTGTTAGTAAAAAAGAATTAGGGAAAGGCATTCCAAGTGTTTCTTATAATTTAAGACATGGAGGTTCTGTTTTAATCGATAGGAAAGACCCAAAACAAGCTATTCCATTAATTAAAGGATTATCAGAATATATAGAAAAGCATAAACGATCTGCTGTAATTTTTCCCGAAGGAACAAGAAGTAAAGACGGAAAGCCAAAAGAATTCGTACAAAGTGGGCTAAAAATTTTATGTAAATATGCTCCATCTGCTTATGTTATTCCAATAAGTATAAATAATTCATGGAAAATGGTTAAATTTGGTGCGTTTCCAATGGGTTTAGGAAATCATTTGCAATTTATAATTCACAAACCAATTGCAGTTGCAGACTTTTCGATTGAAGAATTAATAAAAAAAACGGAAAGCGCAGTGGTAAACTCGATAAAAGTATAATTACAATTTGTGTTTAGAGTAATTACTAAACCCTAATTTAAAAATTCTATAATCATAATGTCTATTAAAAACATTCGTCTTGAAGTGATGCAATTTCTAGATTCCAAAGTCGATGAATTTGTCGATAAATTTTTAATTCCAATTGAAACTATTTGGCAACCTTCTGATTTTTTGCCTGATGCACAAAGTGATACTTTTTTTGAAGAAGTTAAAGAAATTCAAGAAATAGCCAAAGAGTTACCGTATGATTTCTGGGTAGCAATGGTTGGCGATACCATCACAGAAGAAGCACTTCCTACTTATGAATCGTGGTTAATGGATGTAGAAGGAATTGATAATGTTGAACGCAACGGTTGGTCGAGATGGATTCGTCAATGGACTAGTGAAGAAAACCGTCATGGTGATTTATTAAACAAATATTTATACCTATCGGGTAGGATAAACATGCGTGAAGTTGAAATTACTACGCAGCATTTAATTGCCGATGGATTTGATATTGGTACAGGTCGTGATCCATATAAAAACTTTGTTTATACAAGTTTTCAAGAATTAGCAACTTATGTTTCACACAATAGAGTTTCACAAATTGCTAAAGAATATGGGGACAAAAAATTATCTAAAGTCTGTAAACTAATTGCAGGTGACGAAATGCGCCATCATCACGCTTATTGTGAATTTGTAGATCAAATTTTTAAAGTAGATCCATCCGAAATGATGTTGGCTTTTCAGTACATGATGAAGCAAAAAATTACAATGCCTGCTCTTTTTTTAAGAGAATCAGGTGAAAAAATTGGAGTAGCTTTTGAACAATTTTCTAATTCTGCACAAAAATTAGGAGTTTACACGGCTAATGATTATGTAGAAATCATGCAAAAACTAATTGATAGGTGGCAAATTGATAAGATAGGAAATCTAAGCGATGAAGCCGAAAAAGCTAGAGATTATCTAATGAAACTTCCAGGAAGAATGGCTAAAATTTCAGAAAGATTGGTTTTGCCAGATGAAAATTATATTTTCAAATGGGTACAGCCAGCTCTAGTTAGATAATAGAAAATAGATTAAATCCTTTCCCAAAAAAGAAAGGATTTTTTTAAATCAATAACTTATGCCATTAATAGATAATACGATTCTTTTTGTAAAACAAAAATTAGAAAATGCTGAGGGCGGACACGATTGGTTTCATATCGAACGGGTATACAAAAATGCTTTGCTAATTGCTCAAAATGAAATTTGTAATTTGGAAATTGTTCAACTTGGGGCATTGCTTCATGATATCGCCGATAGTAAATTTAATAATGGTGATGAAACCGTCGGACCAAAAGTAGCGAGAGAATTTTTAGAATCTCAAAAGACTTCTGAAGAAATAATTAATCACGTTATAAATATCATTGAAAACATTTCGTTCAAAGGAGGAAATTTCGAAAATAAATCTACTTCAAAAGAACTGCAAATCGTTCAAGATGCAGATAGATTAGATGCCATTGGCGCCATTGGGATTGCCAGAACTTTTAATTACGGTGGCTTTAAAAACCGTGCTTTATACAATCCTGCAATTGCACCAAATCTTCATATGACTAAAGAAGAATATAAAAACTCGGAAGCGCCTACACTAAATCATTTTTACGAAAAGCTTTTACTTTTGAAAGACAAAATGAATACAGAAACAGGAAAAAAAATTGCATTAGAAAGACATCAATACATGGAAAATTTCCTTTCCCAGTTTTATGCGGAATGGGAAGGAAAAAAGTAGACAGCAGTTTTCAGTTGTAATTATGAGATTGATGACTGCGACTGATGACTAACTATTTCCCAGAAAAATTTGCTTTTCTTTTTTCTAAAAACGCAGTCGTTCCTTCTTTAAAATCTTCGGTGCCAAAGCATTTTCCAAAGTTTCTAATTTCGG
>NZ_JBMOGV010000163.1:0-3684 GCF_049318185.1 Flavobacterium sp.
CCGACTGCTTATTTGCGGGCACACTTATTTTTTCTTGTGCCTGTGCTATTGACAGACAAGCGGTGAGCAGGAGGAGGATATATTTTTTCATGGTAGAATAAATGTACTCAAATTATCTGTTTCCATCATTGGGAACCTGCAATTTGGAAGCGGAATTTTATCTGTTTTCTCAAAATATAAACCTTATCAGTTTGTGTGGTTTCGGTTCCTGTAAAGGCCAAAAAAAGCGCAAAAAACGAGAGGGGTAGAGCCATTTTCATTCATAATTAGAAAAAAACAGAATGCAGATATGCTTTTTATTCAAAGTTATTTATATTTATAAAAAAACTATTTGACTTGAAGCATTAAAAATGTACCTCCCGCATTGTTTTACCATGCAATCATTTTGTAAAACCATTGCATAATCTTTTATGAGAACAAAATAATTGTTTTTTATGAAAAAAAATCTCGTCTCTTTTATTTGTATATTTTTTTTATTCGAGACTATAAATGCTCAATGTCCTTGTAAAATTGTTGAAATTGATTTCAATGGCAGAAGTAACAAAGGTGGATTTTGTGAAAGTAAACTTTCTATTCCTAAAAAAATAAAAATCGGAGATTTCTATCAAGTAAAAATAAAGAACATAAATCAAAATCTTTTCTTAATCAATATTAATAATACAGATACTATTTTAAGCACAAAGAGCAAAACGCCAACTTTTGAAGACTTAAATTTGAGTTTGCCAAAACTTGAAGATAAATCGTCAGTGATGAGTATGCCAGAACAGGTAGCTCCCATGCGAAAAGATTCTTTATCTGAAATACTTTCGAATAATGATGTAGCGATAATTGATTTTAATACATCAGTTTCAAAAATTGTTGATGATATAGATCAATTAAAATTAATAACGTTAGGCTATATACGCTATTAATTACTGGTGGTCAGGACGCCGGTCCTTGGGGGCCTAATTTTGAAAGCTATGTTTTAGATTTGCAAAGGGCATCAAATGATTTAAAAGAAGTTAATATTAAAGTCGCTGAATGTTTTAAAAAATATTTACAGGACACGAAGGCTTATCAGAGTTTTATATCCGACAATGAGAACTACAAAAAAGCGGATGAAGCAGTAAAAGCGAACTTTGTAGAATTACAAAAAAACATAGGGTCTCTAAAGGAGTCTATTTCTGCAGACAAGGCTTTTGATTATTTATTTACATTGGTTACAATAAGTAATAATAGTAAGGGCGACTATTATTCATTGCCTCTTCAGTTTTCGGGGGAACAAACAAGGCTGATGGTTTCAATAACACCAAGAGATACGAAATACAACTTACAAAGTTATTCAACGCAAATAATATTCCCTTTAGTACCCAAAAGGTATAATGTAACGGGTATTTCTTATTATTATAGTGGGCTTACTGATGAAGAATATTCAATCGAAAAGCCAACCGATACCAGTTATCGCTATAGTTTCCAGTCTGGAACAGAAGGCGAGGGAGGTTTATCTGCTTCGTATCGAGCCGGAATAAAAATGTTCCCTAAATATAAATGGTTCGGAGCTCACATTAGTCTTGGTGCAGGCTTGACTCTTTCAAAAAAGATACGGCCTAGAATATTATTAGGAGGAGGGTTTTCATTTGGGAACAAGCATATGTTAGCAGTTGATTACGGATTTATTTTTGGATATGTAGACAGAAAAAATTCGACCCTAGACTTCACAAAGACCTATTCTGAAAAGCAACGCCCAGAGCCGATAATTGTCTCTCAACTTGAAAGAAGTTGTTATCTATCGGTAGGGTATTTATTTAGCTTTTAGGGTACTTATACTCAATGATATATGAGCTACATCGTTCTTTTCGAAATTACACGAAAGTGATAATTTTGAATTTTTCTCTAGCAGAAATAGGGCAATGAAAATGTACTGTGAGTTTTTCCTAACTTCCCAGTATGTATCTGCGCCCATTGCTGGTTTTTGTTTTATTCCCTTTGTTGCTTAGCGCACAATCGATTCCCCTTCAAACCATTCGGGGAAGCGTGGTAGATAAGTCAGTAAAAAATCCCTTACCGGGAGCCAATATTGAACTCGTAAGCAAACTGACTGCATCGGCGGTGGCAGATGCTACTGGTAACTTTGTGTTGGAGAAAGTGCCTGTTGGCAGACATACACTTCGGATTACCTATATCGGATATAAGCCGATTGTATTGCAAAATATACTGATTGAATCGGGCAAGCAGCTGGTACTTTCTATTGAAATGGAGGAGGAAGTGAGTACCGGTAAGGAAGTGGTGGTACAAAGCAAAGCCAACCGACAAAAGCCCCTCAACGAGATGGCAGTAGTGAGTACCCGCATGATGAGTATGCAAGAAACGAGAAGATATGCGGCTGGCTTAAACGACCCATCCCGCATAGCCACTGCTTTTGCCGGCGTAGTTTCACAGGGAGATGCGAATAACCTGATCATTCGCGGGAATGCGCCCAATGGATTGCTCTGGCGGATGGAAGGAATTGACATCCCCAATCCCAACCATTTTGCCAAAGTGGGCACTTCGGGTGGCGGCATTTCTATATTGAGTGCGCAGCTGTTGGCAAACTCCGATTTTATGATCAGTGCTTTTCCGGCCGAATATGGCAATGCTTTATCAGGGGTTTTCGATATTAAATTACGCAAAGGAAATAATTCCCGCCGTGAGCATACTTTTTCTGTCAGTACTATCGGTATAGATGCTGCTACCGAAGGCTATTTTAAAAAAGGATATGGCGGCTCGTATCTGGTGAATTACCGATATGGATTCTTAACCCTGATGCAACAACTCGGATTAAAAATAGGAGATGCGTCCACTCGGTTTCGGGACTTGTCGTTTCATATACACTTGCCCACTAAAAAACTGGGCAGTTTTTCTATTTTCGGATTCGGCGGTAACAGTGAACAAAAAACGGAAGCATCCGCCGACTCTATTATGTGGACCAATAATCCCTCTAACAGAATGGGTCGGTTAGATGCAGCAAAAACAGGGATGATAGGCATCTCCCATAGTATTTCGCTGGGCAAGAAAACATTTTTAAAAACGATGTATAGTGTAAATGGCTATACCTATCGGGAAGAAAACAATCGGCTGGATAAATTCAATGGGCCATTAATATATACCCGAAACAATGCTTTTACGGAAAGCAATGGCATCTGGTCGCTGGTGCTCACGCACAAATTCAACAGCAGGCATTTGTTGAAAGTAGGAGCGTATACCAGTGCGAAAAATTTTGATTTGACTCAGCGAGAAACGGTTAGTAATATTTTGCGTGATAAAGTAAAATCAACCGGAGATACCAGACTTACTAATTATTTTATTCAGTGGAAATGGAGCCCCTCTAATCGGCTCAGCTTTTTAGTAGGCATGCATGCGCAGCAATTTGCGCTGAATAAAACGTCGGTGGTGGAGCCGCGCTTGGGTATCAAATGGATTACCGGCAACAATCAGTTTCTTTCTGCCGGCGTGGGCTTTCATTCGCAAATTCAGCCATTGGGTAATTATTTTGCACGCATAAAAATTGGCGCCGATTCGGTGCAGCCTAACAAGGGCCTGGAATTTAGCCGGGCAGCCCATTATGTACTGGGCTACTCCATAGCTCCGGCTCCAAACTGGAATGTGAAGGCAGAAGTGTATTATCAATGGTTGTTTTCTATTCCGATTTCGGCATTGGTAAAAAAC
>NZ_JBMOGV010000164.1:0-3645 GCF_049318185.1 Flavobacterium sp.
AGATTTAAACAAACGTATTCAGAAAATCATAAAGAAAACGGATAACAAATTATAAAATTACCCTTTTGGTTTTTTTAAAATAATCAGCTTACAGTAGTAGTATGTCAGTCTGAGCTTGTCGAAAGATCTTTTTTGTCTTTGATAGGTTCAGACTGATTTTTTTATGTTATACTGTTTTTTCACTCAATTTAGCACTTGCCTCACGCTGCATAAAGTCAGGAAACATTTGCGAAAAGTAGTTACAAAAATGAATAGTTAGCTAAGCTGGATAATTTTTTCGTATTGTTGGATTAATTTTCAAGGAAAAATACACCCGAATATATATTCCATTAATTTATTTTACTAAAAAAGGAGGTATACTATTACATTTGTATAAAAAATCCTCATGATTCATAAGATTTTATCACTATTTGCATTACTATCTGTTTCTTTTGTGTCGTCACAAACCATACCTAAAACAGAGAACATTTGTTTTTTTCAGGATGCAAAATCTGGTAAACCCATCACTATTGTAAACGATTCTCTAGTGTACAAAGGCGAACTGAAAAATCCTTCTCGTTTAAAACATACTGATTACCCTGGTACTCTAAATGATTATAGATATTATTTTAAAATTAAAAAACAGACATTTCTAGTTCATATTGGCTGTGGACCAGTTTTAGAATACCGAAATGACTCTATTGTCAGAATTGACAACTCTTTTTTACACCAAAACCAATATGGAAGTTCTCCTTTTACCTATAAAAATCAAATTTGCTTATTTGGTGGATATGGATTATTTACTGATAAAAACATTATTACTAGATACGATTTTACTCCAAATGAATGGTTTCTGCTAAATACATCTGGAGAAAATATTCCAAGTTCAAGAAGTGATAATTTGTATTATTTTGATGAATACGGTCTATATATTTTTGGAGGATGGAATACTAAAACGATGACAACTTTCAAAAAAGATCCATGTATTTGGGAATTAAATTTTAACAATTTAGAATGGAAGTGTTTAGGAAATTATAATGAAAACCTTCTTAAAATAATTTCAAAGTCAGCTTACAATTATTATAGCTTTCAAACAGAAAAAAAATTATATATAGTAAGAAATGATATTATTATTGAAATTGATTTTCAAGACAATAAAATAAACTATTTCGATAATAGAAATATAATACTAAGAACTAAACCTTATTTTGATAGTAAAAACAAATCTTTAGTGTGTTTATACAATCTGTCAGGCGCTAGAAATTTATCATTAGAAACTATATCTTTAGATGATTTGCTAAAATATCCTGTAAAATCAGAAAAATTATATTATTCTCCATGGCAAGATTATGCAGTTCCGATACTCTCAATATTTTTAATTCTTATTCTCATTTTTGGAATATATAAATGGATAAATTACAAAAAAAGGAAGTGTTTTATATTTAACCAAACTCAAAAAAAATTGTATTATAAAACTAAAATCATTTCCAATTTAGATCCTTTAGAAGAAAAAATAGTGGTTTTCTTATTTCAAAACAATAAAACGTTTATCCAACTTAACCAACTCAATAGTTTTTTTGAAAAAGAAAGCCTAGATAACTTTACCAATGTTATTAAAAAAAGAGATTTGGTTTTTGCCTCTTTATTTGTAAAACTAAATGCTTATGTAATGGATGGCGAAAAACCATTAGTGTTAATGCAAAAAAATGAAGTGGACAAACGCATCAAAGAAATCAAGTTAAATCCGTTGTATTTTACTTTGAAATAAATAAAAATCAATATCATTTCACTTCTAAATGCCTTCTTCGAGGCATTTTTTATTTTTATTATATAAATTGATAATCAATACTTTAATTTTATAAAAATACTAGAAAGTATTTCTAGGAATGAATTTTAGGTGGCAAAAATAGGCTACTCCATTTCTTTGTAATAGAAATTAAAATATCAAATAAATAATACATATGTTCGATTCAATAATCAAAGAATTTAAAAAAGACGATAAAATCAAACTATTAACAAAAGGAAAATACGATACGTACATCGGAATTACTTCAACCAAAGTTAATGGAAAAAGTTACGATAAGGCAATTCTATTTGAAATTAGTAAAACTAATAAGAAAAGAATCACATCTGAATTTATTGAATTGACTTATAATTATTACAAAGAAAACAATAATTGCTTTCCTAAAAGAGATTGGTATGAAACTCATAAAGAATTAAGTCATGAATATAAATCGAGACCCTGTAACTATGCTGTTGCGCAAGGTTTAATAAATAAAGTTTTAACAAGTAAAAATAACTAGAATATGAAAAAAATTACCTTCTTTTTGTACTTATGCAGTTTATGTGGGGTTTACGGACAGATCCCTCCCTATGTTCCTACTAATGGCCTCGTTGCATATTATCCTTTCAACGGAAATGCAAATGATGAAAGTGGGAATGGAAATAATGGAACAAATAGTGGAGCTATTTTAACTATTGATAGATATGGCAATTTTAATTCAGCCTTTAATTTTAATGGAATTGACAATGTAATTACTGTACAAGATAATAATTCAATTCATGCAAATATTTTTACATTATCTGCATGGATAAATGGTAATGATTATAATGGTTTTAAGCAAGTGATATGTAAAAATTTTGGAAATCAAAACAATGAATCTATTAATCTTGTTATAAACAATAATGCTCAATGGAATTTAACGGCACAAGTTGGGGGGCAGGGTTATTATGGAACTTTAATAAATTCACCTAATAGCATTAGTGTACAGCAATGGCATCATATTGTTTATTCATTTAATGATGATCAAAATATACAACAATTATTTATAGATGGTATTTTAGTGGCTAATAATATTGCTTTAAATTCTGTTGAATATGACAACAAACCATTAACTATAGGAGCACAATTGGAATTTAATAATTTGCAATATTTTTTTAAAGGAAGTATTGACGACATAGGTTTCTGGAATCGTAATTTAACCCAACAAGAAATAACTAACTTATATTATGCTGACACTACTTGCCAATCGCTAGTTATCAATACAGGCTTTTTAAGTTTTAATCCACCAACGTATCAAAATACGGTTACCATTTATCCAAATCCTGCCAATGACCAAATCACTATAGATTGTGGCAATCTGGCTAATGTAAGCGGGTGGAACATTAAAATTACAAACATGCTTGGTCAAGAAGTGTTTAATCAGCCTATGAATACCCAACAATATGTTGTGCCATTAAATACTTGGTCTGGTCAAGGAATTTATTTCGTTAAAATCTATGATGCTTCTAATAATTTAATGAATACCAAGAAAATAATATTGCAATAGTTTAGTTAGTAATTATTTTTAAGCCACAAATTCGTTTGTGGCTTTTGTGTTTTGGGACATCTCGCCAATGCGCTTTCATCTTGTGGTAATTTTTATGATTACTATAATCACTAGCTTTACTATGTTAGCAACGTTAAACTTGCTGCCTTTTTTCAACAATTAAAAAGTTTGTTTATAATATGCGTTAGAATAATTATTTTATGCAAAGGGCGGTTCATGTTTCAGTATACTAGGAACATAATAGCAAAATAGTGGCTACAAATTAGGGTAACAAAAACATTATTTTTTATAGATTTCATCCATTTCTTTTTTGCAAATTTTATGAATTGTTTTTTTG
>NZ_JBMOGV010000165.1:0-3612 GCF_049318185.1 Flavobacterium sp.
TCCAGAAAAGGGTTACAGCTAATTTAAACCCGACTTTAGTCGGACAACAATGATAGTTTATATGATTCTTGAATAATGATATTTCTCTCTACTCCATTGGCGGGCGTAATTCTAGTAAAATCAGAACCAATTTCTGATGAGAGAGGATTTTTTACCAGAACCTATTGTAAAAAGGAGTTTGAATCAGTTCAAATTTATGATGAATTTGTTCAGTGCAATCATTCATTTAATATCTCAAAAGGAACTTTACGGGGCCTTCACTATCAGATACCTCCTTATGCCGAAAAGAAGTATGTGAGATGTGTTAATGGTAGTATATTTGATGTTGTGGTAGATATCAGAAAAGATTCACCTACTTATCTCCAATGTTTTAATGTAGAGCTAAGTTTTTTTAATATGTTGGGGCTAATTATACCAGAAGGTTGTGCACATGGATTTCAAGTTTTAGAAGATAATACATCCATTATTTACCACCATTCCGAGTTTTATCACCCTAATTCTGAAAAAGGCTTACGATATGATGATCCAGTACTTAATATACATTGGCCTCTGGAAGTGAAGCATATAAGTGAAAGGGATAAAAATTTTGCAATTATTGATCACCAATTTGAACCTTTACAACTGTGAATTGTCGATTTTGTAACACCCCCCTTAATTACGAATTTCTTGATTTGGTTAATGCTCCTCCATCTAATTCATTTTTGACATTTAGCCAATTGAACGAGCCAGAGGTCTACTATCCATTGAGGGTCTTAGTTTGTGATAACTGTTTCTTAGTTCAAATTGACGAGTATCAAAAGTCGTCAGCAATTTTTAATCATGAATATGTTTATTTCTCTTCTTTTTCTACAAGTTGGCTGAGTCATGCTAAAAATTATTGTGAAAAAGTAGTCGAAAGGTTTTCATTGGGTAATAATTCGAGGGTAGTGGAAATTGCATCTAATGATGGTTACCTCTTACAGTATTTTTTAGAACGAAAAATACCTGTTTTAGGGATAGAACCTACTAAGAATACAGCTAAAGTGGCAATAGATAAGGGTATAGAAACAGTTACCGAATTTTTTGGATTAGCGCTGGCAGAAGTTTTAGTTAAAAAGGGATTATATGCTGATTTACTTATCGGCAATAATGTTTTAGCACATGTTCCAGATATAAATGATTTTGTTGCGGGCATGCATCATTTTTTATCTCCACAGGGCATTATAACAATGGAGTTTCCACATTTAATTCAATTGATTGATAACAATCAGTTTGATACAATTTATCATGAGCATTTCTCTTATCTTTCGTTGTTTACTGTTCAAAAGATATTTTTAGCACAAGAGTTAGAGATATTTGATGTAGATGAAATATCGACACATGGAGGTTCTTTAAGAATTTATGCAAAACATGTTGGTGATACTAGTAAAGAAATTAGTGCCAAGGTTGCTAGCCTCATTCAAATGGAAAAATCAAAAGGTGTTGACAAAATTGACTACTATAAGGGATTTACAGATAAGGTTGAGCAAATTAAGTTTGATTTATTGGCATTTTTAGTTACTCAGAAAAATAAAGGGAAAAAGGTTGTAGGATATGGAGCAGCTGCAAAGGGAAATACTTTGTTGAATTATTGTGGAATAAAAAAGGATTTAATTCACTTTGTTGTTGATGCTAATCCAAATAAACAGAATAAATTTTTGCCTGGAAGTCATATTCCGGTGGTTAATGAGGAGATACTGAAACTTGAGCGACCTGATTATGTGATTATATTCCCTTGGAATTTGAGCGCTGAAATTAAGCAGCAATTATCTTATATTACTGAGTGGGGTGGCAGATTCTTGATTCCTATCCCAACCATAGTAATTGACTAGTTAATGAAATTTTTAGTAACAGGTGCAACCGGATTTTTAGGTAGTTATGTAATTCAATACTTGACAAAGAGGGGCCATGAAGTAATTGCTACAGCACGAAGTATTGAAAAAGCTAAGTCCAGCAAATGGTATAATGTTGTTCTTTTCAAGCCTTATGATTTTTCAAATGTATCAAGCGATTTTTCTTCTTATCAATATTTTAATAATCCCGACATACTCATTCATCTGGCATGGGATGGTTTGCCAAATTTTAAAAGCTTGCTCCACATCGAACAGCACCTTCAACATCAGTACCAGTTTTTAAAAAATTATATTTCTTCAGGTGGAGAACATGTACTGGTTACAGGAACTTGCTTAGAATATGGTTTGCAAAGTGGTTGTTTGTCTGAAAGCATGCCCACTAATCCGGTAACTGCTTACGGAGTTGCAAAAAATAGCTTGCGTCAATTCATCGATATATTACAAAAAACTCAACCATCTTTTGTTTTTCAATGGGTGCGATTGTTCTATATGTATGGGGAAGGCCAACATGCTAAATCTATCATTCCTCAATTACAACTTGCTATAGAAAATGAAGAAAAATATTTTAATATGTCTGGTGGTGATCAAACCCGTGATTATCTGCATGTTTCTAAAGTAGCGGAATATATATCTTCCATTGCGGAGCAAAAAAGTATTACTGGAATTATTAATTGTTGTAGCGGAAAGCCTATTGCAATTAAACAGTTGGTGAAGGAGTATGCAGAGGTAACCGGAGCGGATATTCAATTTAATTATGGCTTCTACCCATACAACGATTATGAACCCATGCACTTTTGGGGTAGTTCTGAAAAATTAAAAACAATTATTCATGAGTGAAGAGCTTGAGCAATTTAAAAAGCAAAAAGAACAACAAATAGCATCCTATCCTAGTAATAAGGAATTAGTTGAAGCAGCTAATCAGTTCAATGTTGAATCAAACAAGGCGCTATATTCCTACAATTTTTCATGGATGGGTCGACCAATTATTGCATATCCGCAAGATATGATTGCCATGCAGGAAATTATTTGGGAAGTGCAACCTGATTTGATTATTGAAACTGGAATTGCACATGGGGGTTCAATTATTTATTATGCTTCCTTGTTAGAATTAATAGGCAAAAATGGAAGAGTATTAGGAATCGATATTGATATACGAGCACATAACAGAGCTTTGATAGAAGGTCATCCTATGTATAAACGTATTGATATGATTGAAGGATCTTCTATTGATCCTCATATTGCTGAACAAGTATATGCTGTAGCCCAAAATTATCAAAACATTATGGTTTGTTTAGATTCTAATCATACCCATGATCATGTTTTACAGGAATTACATTTATATTCAAAACTGGTATCGAAAGACAGTTATTGCGTTGTTTTTGATACAATTGTTGAATTTTTGCCAACCGATTATATGCCAGGCGGACGGCCTTGGAATCCCGGTGATAGTCCACACTCTGCTGTGAGTGATTTTTTAAAAACAACCGATCATTTTGTTGTTGATTCTAGCATCGACAATAAATTATTAGTTAGTGTAGCACCAAGTGGGTATCTGAAACGAATTAAATAGTTTTTATTTTTTCCTTATTCAATAGAAATGAATTATTCTATTCATATTTTGTTTATAGTGCATGATTAAGCGAAATCTTGTAGCCAATTATATTGGGCAGATTTGGTCGGCGGTGATGAGTATTGCATTTATTCCATTGTATATTAAATATCTTGGTATTGAATCCTATGG
>NZ_JBMOGV010000166.1:0-3594 GCF_049318185.1 Flavobacterium sp.
AACATCTCTTGCAGATTGTTTGAACTCAATTTTCCAGTCAAACTGCCAGCCGTTTTTATGTCACATTTTTCAGGTCAGCCGCAGTTATGATTGTAATATCAGTTGGAAAGCTGTCACCTGTTATAACATTTTCAATGCTGTTTGTCAGCTTACCTACTTCAAAATCTAACCCTATTTTTCTGTTTTTTTCACACTTAAAAATACTAATTATCAGTTAAAATTATCTGTCAGAAAATAAATAATATCCATACCGGATCCAATATTTGAAACAAATAATCGTGAGGACCTCTTACTGGATTTCCCAATCTTGCAATGATCAGTTAATCAGAGGGGTACGGGTTAAAGTATAAAGGGGGAGAATAATCAGTGTGAGAGCGAGTGTGGGTGTGGGAAGTTATTCCTACACTGATTTTACTTCACACTCAAACTCACACTCAAACTCACACTCACACTAGTTTAATTCCCGCTATAATCGGGGCCTTTTCTTTGTCTATCAGTGTATTAGGGGGGAACTGCATTATTTGGATTATCAACAAGAGTTTTTTGAAAATATGCAACTACATATTTTATGGCTTGTCTTTATAATGCTAAACAAAATTTTTACTTGGCACAATAATTTATTGTAAATTAAGTAGTTTTAAGTTCATCTTAGTTTGTTTACTAAGCTCCTCAATCAAAAAATATTTATGGTTCAATCCGGTTAATACAATAATTCTTTTCCCCTTTTGAGCAGAAGCAATCTCTAAAATTTTTTGTACCATATAACCATTTCTGGCTTTGCCAAAATTTCGATCTGATATATAATCATTCAAAACAATAGAATCTGTGACACATTTTTTTGCAATAGGTATAATTACATTAAACTCCATTTCTTTTATTTCCTTTGCTTTTCTATATATGATAGGTAAGTTTATTTCTTCAAGTGATTTATTGTAGATGTCATCTATGTAATTATTATGAAGATCAACATAAACCCTATATTTTAGACTGTCTTCTTTATTCAATTTACTTTGATCTAATTTGGTAAAAAAAACATCGCTTATTCTAACAGTTTCATTTAAATACTTCTTTTTTGAATAGAAGCTGGTATCAAATCCTAGTATTGGAATTAATCTGTTTTTCTTATTAAATAACTGAAGGGCTAGTTGTTCTGTAGTAGGAGAAACTATTTTTAGTCTGTAAGCAGTTCTTAATCCGATTTCCCTTTCAAAGCCCTCACTTTGTTCCCACAAAATTAGATTTGGTTTATTCACTTCTAATAACTGATATAATTTTTTATAATTAATTTTTTTGGTTCTATTATGATTAATCCCAATAATTAGTAATTCAGTTTGTATTTCATTTTGCTGAGCAAATACAGATAAATTAGTTGAAAATAAAATAACACAGATACTTATTAAAATCCGTTTCATTTAATTGTTATTTATTCACTAAAACACTTTTTCATTATGCAAATAAAGGTAACATATTAAAATAATGTGTGCCAAGTAGGCCTTTCAAATTTTGAAAGAGTTCAACCCTTTAATTACTTGATTATTACATACTCAATCAACCCATTATGGTTGCATCTCTCGAGGAAAGGGGATCCACACTATACAAGTCCCGCTTTAATCGGGGCTTTTTATTTGTCTATCAGTGCGTTAGGGGGGCTGCTTTTTCGGATTTTCAACATTAGGTTTTTTTGAAAAGATGCAACTTAATATCTTTAATGTATACATAATATGTAAAAATGGACATCTTATTCCAACCCTTTATAGACCATTTTTCTGCCAATCAACAACTAACTGATCAAACAAAAGCAGAAATATGCAGCCATCTGTCAATCTTAAATTTGAAAAAAAAGCACGTCCTCATCAATGAAAATCAAAGACACGATTTTGCATATTTTGTTATTAAAGGGGCAATTAGAAGTTACTATTTAAAGGATGGAATAGAAGTGAACACTTGGTTTGCTTTAGAAAATGATATGGTTGGTTCATTGCAAAATTTTAATAACAATCCTTCAAGAGAAACAATTGAGCTAATTGAAAATTGTACCCTAATTGCAATCAATATAAAAAAGATAAAACCCTTAATGTTATCTAATATTCAAATAGCCAATTTTATCAATGCAATAATTGAAGAGTACGCCCTATTTTTAGAGGATAAGTTTTACTTTTCTCAAATGATGAATTCAATTGATAAATACTTGACATTATTAGACAAAGAACCCCAACTTCTCCAACGCATCCCCTTAACATATATCGCCTCTTTTCTTGGTATTACTAGAGAAACTTTGAGTCGTTTGAGAGCAAAATGATTTTGTGACATATATCAAGTGAAATCATTTTTAAGTGCCGCATTTTTGCAGTCTGAAAATGATTGTAAATATGACTGTTACAAAGCAAAACAACAGACTTTTGTCCATAGACCTTGCAAGAGGCTTGGCTGTATTTTTTATGATTGCGGTTCATACACTTGAGGTGTTCGCAAATCAAGAAGTAAAGAACTCGGTATTCGGACAAATCATAGAATTTCTAGGGGGGCCGCCTGCCGCACCTGTATTTATGACTTTAATGGGATTTTCATTTATCTATTCAACTAAATCGAAATTAAAACCTAAGCTATTCCGTGGTTTTAAAATTTTCTTAACCGGATACCTTTTAAATATCCTAAGGGGTGTAATTCCATTTAGTATTTCATCGTATCTTAATATGGATATTGCAAAAGCATTCCCAATAGGGAAACTGAATGAATGGACCATTTTAACCATAGTAGATATTTTACAATTTGCAGGTATTGCACTAATGATAATGGCAGTAATACAGGCATTCAAAATCAATAAGTATCTGATTGTACTGTCAGCATTTCTGATTAGTATGATTTCGCCATTTCTTTGGGGAATAAAGATCGACATACCAATAATTGACCAAGTTTTAGAACTGTTTTGGGGAGATCAGCCAATCGAGTTTAGTTTTATTGCAAATAAAATCGCTTTCCCTGTTTTTCCTTGGCTTACATTTCCGCTATTAGGGATGTTTCTAGGAGAAACTTTTAAAAACTCAATAGACTCCCTTAGAACCTTTACTTACTTTGGAATTGCTGGAATAGTCGTTATTTTAATTGGGGGTGCCATTTCTTATAACAATCTTACCTACCATTTCAACGATTACTATCATAGCCGTCAAGGTGCTATGGTATTAATGTGTGGGTTTGTTCTTTTGTGGTTGCATGTAACTAAATTAATTATTGATACTGTACCAGAGAATAGCTTTTTCGATTTACTATTTACTTGGAGCAAAGGTGTAACTAATATCTACTTTGTGCAATGGATTATAATTATTTGGAGCATAGCATTTTTTGAAATTAATAGTAGCTCATTTACTACTACAACTCTATTAATTTTTACATTCGCGGCTGTATCACATTATTCAAACGAATTAATAATTTATTTTAAAAAGGATTCGTAAAGAACTATAGTGTAATACAGAACAATGTCTTTACTTTTAAGATTTAGTTGCAGACTTATAGGGAGTTCAGCCCTTTAATTTCCTTATAGTCACCTACTCAATCATCGCATTATAGTTGCATCTGTTGGTTTTTAGAGGTTTATAT
>NZ_JBMOGV010000167.1:0-3589 GCF_049318185.1 Flavobacterium sp.
TGAAAGATAAAGGCGTAACCGAAGTGATGTTGATACCGCTTTATCCGCAACATGCCATGGCTTCGACTACAACGATTTTAGTTTTGGCAGAAGAATTGCGTGAAAAGCATTTTCCAGAAATGAAGTTTACCATTGTCCCTGCTTTTTACAATAACCCCGATTATATCAAAGCGTTATCCAATTCGATTAAAAAACATTTGGAAGGATTTGACTATGATCATTTATTGTTTTCATATCACGGAGTTCCGAAACGTCATATTCGCAAAACAGATATAACAAAATCACATTGCAAAATGGATAGAACTTGTTGCAACACTCCATCGCCAGCACACGAGTTTTGTTACAGCCACCAATGTTATGAAACCACCAAACAAGTTGTAAAATTATTGGGAATCCCAGAAGGAAAATACAGTCAAACCTTCCAATCTCGATTAGCAGGCGACAAATGGTTAACTCCCTACACTGATGTTGAAGTTAATAAAATGCCCGAAAAAGGCATTAAAAAATTAGCGGTTGTAACTCCAGCATTTGTTAGTGATTGCTTGGAAACTTTGGAAGAAATAGCCATGGAAGCAAACGAAGAATTTTTGCACCATGGTGGCGAAGAATTTATGGCAGTTCCTTGTATGAACGATGAAGACGAATGGTGTGGTGTGGTTGCGAGTTGGATTAAAGAATTTGAAAAATAATATTGGTTTCAAGTTTAAGGTTTCAAGTTGTTATAATTCGACTGAAAACTGAAAACTGAAAACTGAAAACTGATAAAAATGGAACTCTACAACTACATAAAATCACTTCACCTCATTTTTGTAATCACTTGGTTTGCAGGTTTGTTTTATATTGTTCGTTTGTTTGTATATCAAATTGAAGCCAACGAAAAACCATCTCCTGAACGTGAAATTTTACTGAAACAATACAAAATCATGACCTATAGGTTGTGGTATATCATTACATGGCCAAGTGCGGTTTTAGCAACGCTTTTTGCTATTTGGTTATTGGTTTTAATGCCTGATTGGTTGCAAATGCCGTGGATGCATGTTAAATTGGGTTTTGTCGTTTTACTGATTGCCTACCAAATAAAATGTCATTTAATTTATGCAGCATTACAAAACGATGTGTTTAAGTATTCTTCCAACTTCATGCGATTGTGGAATGAAGGTGCCACGATTATTCTTTTTGCAGTTGTTTTTTTAGTAATTTTAAAAAATGCTTTCAATTGGATTTATGGTGTTGTCGGCATCCTTTTGTTTTCAATTCTGATAATGTTGGGATTTAAGTTTTATAAACGATTACGAGAGAAAAAGTAACTAGGCAATAGCCACTAGGTAATAGTAACTAATGCCTAATGATTATTGCCCAATGCCAATAAAAATGATAAACGGCTTCAAAATGTCAATGTTATCTCTTCGAGTTAGGATTTTCCTATCGATGATTATATTGATAGTCATTGCCTCCATTTTGATGGCTTCCATCTCTATTATTCAGTTTAAAAATGAAGCCAAAGACTACCATCAAGAACGTTTAGACCGTAAAGAATTTGCTATAAAAGAACACATCAATTATGTGCTTTCCACTACGACTTATCCGTTAACTCAAGATAATTTACGGCTTATTTTTAAGGATAAAATTCATGAATTGTCCGATATTCATAATCTTGAAATCAATATTTATTCACTAAAAGGAAAATTGGTAAAATCATCTAAAGCTAAGTTTTCTGTTGATAAAGTTGCTCCGCCAATTCCAAATTATATTCTAAAACTCGTTCAGTCTTCAGTTGATAAAAGATATGTGGATATTAAAAACATTGACGGAGTTAAAAATCGTTCGGCTTACAGTCAAATAAAAGACGATAAGTTCAAACCTCTTGGAATATTAAACATTCCTTATGTTGAAGATGACGGGTTTTATGAAACTGAGCTTCGTCAATTTTTATTGCGATTGAGCCAAGTGTATTCTTTCATGTTGATTATTGCGTTTGCTTTGGCCTATTTCCTTTCAAGTTATATTACCAAATCCTTAAAAACCATTTCAGACAAAATCAACGAAACGAGTTTGAACCAAAAAAACGAGAAAATTGTCATTGAAGCCAACAGTAAAGAGATTAATTCCTTGATAAATGCCTACAACCAAATGGTGGATAAACTGGAAGAAAGTGCAACAATGTTAGCTCAAAGCGAACGAGAACAAGCATGGCGCGAAATGGCAAAACAAGTAGCACACGAAATCAAAAATCCACTGACGCCAATGCGATTAACTGTGCAAAGTTTTCAACGAAAGTTTGATGGCAATGACCCAAACTTGAAACAAAAATTAGACGATTATTCAAAAACATTAATCCAACAAATTGATACTATGAGTGCTGTGGCTTCAGCATTTTCCAACTTTGCTTCGATGCCAGCACAACAAAATGAAAACCTCAACGTGGTTGATGTTGTGGAATTGGCTTTAGATATTTTTAATGAAGATTTCATTGTTTTTGAAAGCAATAAAAAAGAAATTATTTCAAAATTAGACAGAACACAATTGATTAGAATTATTACTAATTTAGTCAAAAATGCGATTCAATCTATCCCAGAAGAACAAGTAGAAAAACAAATTTTGGTATCTGTAAAAGAAATGGATGACACCGTAATTATTTCCGTAAAAGACAATGGTATTGGTATTGAAACAGAAAATATTGAACACGTTTTTGAACCAAAATTTACTACCAAAACCAGTGGAATGGGGTTGGGTTTAGGAATTATCAAAAATATTATAGAAAATTATAAAGGAACCATTACTTTTGAAACAGAACTTGGAAAAGGTTCTACTTTTATAGTTTCGCTTCCTATTGTGAAATAAAAATTTAACCCATGAACTTCGAAAACATACTCGTTACCGTTGAAAACCACATTGGACAAATTACAATTAACCGTCCATCAAAATTAAATGCGCTAAATGTAGCTACCATACAAGAACTCCATAATGCTTTTGAAACCCTGGAAAGTAATAATGATGTTAACGTAATTATAATTACTGGAGAAGGCGAAAAAGCTTTCGTTGCTGGTGCTGATATTTCTGAATTTGCAAATTTTTCTATTGAAGAAGGGGCACAACTGGCCGCACAAGGCCAAGAATTATTATTTGATTTTGTAGAAAACTTGAAAAAGCCTGTTATTGCTGCTGTCAATGGTTTTGCGCTTGGTGGCGGATTAGAATTGGCAATGGCTTGTCATTTTCGCATTGCTTCGGATAATGCAAAAATGGGGCTGCCCGAGGTTTCTCTTGGTGTCATTCCTGGTTATGGCGGAACGCAACGTTTGCCTCAGCTCATTGGAAAAGGGCGTGCCATGGAACTAATCATGACTGCAGGAATGATTGAAGCTGAAACTGCTAAAATCTATGGATTAGTAAATCATGTAGTGCCACAAATCGAATTGCTTGAATTTACTAAAAGCATTGCTGCTAAAATTATTAGAAACTCACCTATGGCAATTGAAAAAGCCATAAAAACTATTAATGCTAATTATAAAGATGGTGTAAATGGTTTTGAAACCGAAATTAGAAACTTTGGAAAATGCTTTGGCACCGAAGATTTTAAAGAAGGAAC
>NZ_JBMOGV010000168.1:0-3484 GCF_049318185.1 Flavobacterium sp.
GAGCAGTTGTACTAAAATCGTCGTATGCCATGATATTAAAAAAATCAACCGTGTTATTGGTCCATAAACTACTATTAATTGCATCACGAACTGCTCCGGCATATTTTCCGGCAGTTATAGCGGCAGATAAATAATATTTAGCCCCTGTATGGCATGAATCGCTTAACTCTTTCAGAAATGCGGTATAGGTAATATCAGTTCCATCATCGGTTCTAGGAAATTCCCAATCTACATCCACTCCGTCTAATCCATAAGTTCTAACTACTTGCATGATTGATTTTACAAAGCCATTTCGTCCACTGGGTGTAGTAGCCATGTTTTTAAAATCTGCTGCCAGGCCAGCAATACTAATGAATATTTTTGCATTATTCGATTTTGCTTTTGAAATAACAGTAGAAAATACAGAAGGATTAGCAACTGTTAATCCACCTGTTGAAGTTACATTGGCAAATGCATAGTTTACTACATTACACATCCGAAATTTCTGATCTGTTACAAGAGAAGGATCTCGATAGCTAGGAAAATATCCAACCACGTAAAAGCCAAAGGGGGTTGGGGGACTAATGCTATTGCCAGCGGGTGGTGTTACTACTGGTGGAACTGTAGGAGTGGTAATTTGATCTTTTTTGCTACATGCAACAACAAATAGCATCATAGAGGCAATAAGAAAGTATCTTTCGTTAAATAGTTTCTTTTTCATGAGTACAAAATAACCATAATTTCAAAACGATATGGGGGTTTGATGGAATTTTTTTGATGGAACAAAAAATAGCAAATTGACAACAATTACTTATAAGCCAACAATAATTTATAGTTGAAATAAACCCTCATGGAAAAACAATCAAGGAACCACGATTTAACATAAGTACTTGATTTTCCTGAAGCGAGCATTGAACTACATGCCAACCAGATGTGGAAGGATTTGAGGAAATTTTATAGTTTAGTAGGCCTCTTTGAGAAGGTTTTTAAAATCAAAAAATCAGTCCATTGTAAAATAGATAAATGTTAAATCCACTTTTCTATTACTTGTGCTGATTTCTCATAATCATCCTCTAGCATTAGGTCATGCGAACCGCCTTCTATTATTGTAAGTTTGGCTTTGTAGTGATTTGCTGTGCTTTCAAGTTCACGAACCGTGATGAGTGCATCTTTTGAACCACCTACTACTAATATGGATATAGACGAAGTGTGTGATATAGGCAGTAACAAACCTAAATACGCTTTAAATGATTCAGCACACATTCGATGCGAATATCGTGATGTAAGTGCAGCCGTGTTGAACATCAAATGAGGGTATTTTTTAAAAGCACCTAGCAGATTTCTAAGAAGTAAATAAGGTATCACACCCGGATAACGAAATATCACGCGAAGGCTAGTTAAGAATGCCCCAGTGGGTGGTACCGACGACATTAAAACAGCCTTTTTACAGCATCCTGTCTTTAAAAAATTTTGTAGAATCATTCCACCCATGGAGTGTCCAATAATGATGGGAGGCTCATCTAAGTTTTCTACTTCATTGCGAAGTGCTTGCACATAATCGCCGAGCGAAAATGAAATACGCCGTGTACTTCCTTCTGTTTCGTGCCCAGGAAGATTGAATGTAATACAATTATACCCCAGCTTTTCGAAATAAGGGATAAATTGCTCCTCCCAGCACCAAGAGCCGTGACACATGCCATGAACAAAAACAATCGTTTCACTCATTGCACAGGGAATTTACTTACGTAGTTAGATGGAAGATGTTTTTTCAATTGCTTTACAAACAAATGGAAGTCGACCGTAATCGTATGCCGAGGTGTTTTTATTTGTTGCAAATGAGGATGCGTTACTTCTCTTTGGCATAATACTCCGATATTGTTGGGTCTTTGCCAAAGTCCCTTAATTGCCCTTGCTGCAATCTTACTTTGCAATTCAGCTCCTGGCCAAATGCAACCGAGCGGCTGGAACATCCCCACGAAAAAAAGATTTTCGTATTTTTCATGCAGCATTTTTAAATAAAGGGGCACATCCCCTTCGCTATAATTCAAAAAGTCTTTACGGAAAAAGGGATGTTCTAAAATATAGCCAGTGCATGCAATGACTGTATCAAATTCCTCCACAGTACCGTCCTTAAAATATACATGCTGCCCTTCAAAGTGATCAATATCTACTTTGGGGAATACTTTACCGTGCCTTACTTTGTATAAAAGTTCCTCATTAATAGTGGGGTGGGTTCCCGTAATTGCATGTTGTGGTTCTTGAAGTCCGTAAATTTTATTTGATCCAGAGAAGATTTTGACAGATAATTCTGATAAGAAAAACTTCAACTTAGTGGGTAAAAACGCCAACTTGGATGCCACTACATCACTCGGTTTGCCAAACAAAAATTTTGGTACAATTCTGTAACCTCTTCTCCAGCTTATACTTGTTTTCTTGCTCACACGACTTGTTTCCACTGCCACATCACAGGCAGAATTTCCACCACCAATTACAAGTATACGTTGATCTCTGAACGGTTCCGCCTTTTTGAATTCATGTGAATGCATTAATTTACCTGTGAACTCACCTGGATATTGAGGCATTCGTGGCAGCCAGTGGTGGCCATTGCAAACAACTAAATGTGTAAAGTATTCCGTTTTTTCAATACCGTTCTTCTCTGTTTTTACAACCCAGTTTTTAGCTTCGTCTAATTCGCAAGATTTCACCAAGGTTTGAAATTGAATGTGTGGATATAGTTTAAAGTGTTCGGCATATCCCTGAAAATAGCGTCTTAATTGATCATGCGAAGGGTAATCAGGCATCCCCTTTTCGAAATCATCGAAGGTAAAATCTTCATATTGCGAAAGGGTTTTGGAACTAATTATGTGCGTGGTTTCGAACACACTCGAGTGGCCAATATGCTCATTATAGATCCAGTTTCCTCCTACTTGCGTATTTAATTCATAACAAACTGTATCCAAACCTTGATCTATCAAGTTTTTCAGCGCAGTTATTCCAGAGGGACCTGCACCAATAACACAAACTTTCGTCATAAAAATACTTTTATCAAATATAAAAAATAGTACTTCATTTATATTAGATAAAAAAGCCGGGATATTAACCGGGCTGAGCACCTAAATCTTTGTTGAGAATTGAACCCTTGAAGCGTTCAGGCAGAAACAACAAAGGACCCACGATTTAACCTAATCTCTTGATTTTCATGTAGCGAGACCGGGATTATGTGCGCCGCTGGAGCATGGAACTCGTATGAACCCCTTTGCTGAATATAAAGATTTTTTGAGAAAACGAAAGCGTTGATTTGTTATGCGTTACATTACCATAAAACGGAAATCAACCGATTTGGATCGATTTCAGGAGTGTTTTCATCACGCAGCGTTTTAATCAATGAAAAGTATTTAAAAGCAATGTTATACCTTTAGTCAACCCTGAAGAATTTAATAAAAACTTATGAGAAATAAAAGATACGTTTTATCCTCCATGATTATTTTGTTAACAGTAGTATTCT
>NZ_JBMOGV010000169.1:0-3466 GCF_049318185.1 Flavobacterium sp.
AAACTCAAAAAAACTCCAAATAGGAATGTGGTCTGATATTTTTCGGGCTTCTTGATTGGTCACAAATTGATTGTAAAAAGGTACAATTCCGGCTTGTTTTAGTTTTGTTTTACCCGAATTATAGAACATATTGTCATATTCAGAAGCCAGACACTCTTGATGAATGCATTTTTGTTTCAAACTTGTTTTTTGATTGCTTAGACTGTTTTTGTATCCCATTTTTTTCAACGGAGTAAATACAGTATTACTTTGCGGACAATTGAAATCACCCATAAAAATTAGATTCAATGTAGGGTATAAAGCAGGTAATAATTTGAAATATTTAATTTCACTTTCAGGGTTCTTCTTTTTAGGAACGGCATGAAAAGAGGCTATAGTAAATAACTTTCCTTTATACTCGAAGGTACTCATATAGGGTTCTCTATCAATCTCTTTTTGAAAGTTTTGGTCGAGCCAACATTTCCCTATTTTTTTTACTTTCGACGGTTTCCAAACATAGGCATACCGTTCTTTACTCGAAGGATTGTCGCTTGTGGTAGGGTCGCTCACAGCATAATCCCACTGTGCACCTTTGTTGTTCAGTATGTTGACCAAACGCGCAACGGCTTGTGCACCACCATTGCCTGCCACTACTTCTTGAATAGCTATAACATCATATTTATTGACCGTTGTAGCAATAAACTCTAATTCACTATCCGACTTTGATTTGCCAAAGTTCATTATATTCCAACTGCAAACCGAGACTTGCGCAAGGGAAAGTAAGGATAGAAAAAGAAATACTAAAAGGAAAAAGGTTTGTTTTTTAACAGGCATCTTTATTTGTTTTGGCTAAAATAATAAAAAAGCCCAACTACTAACTTGAGTTGGGCCTCTCATCACAATAAAAATTCTATTAATTATTGTAGTATGATTTTTTTAATATTGACTACTTCGTTTTGAGCATTAAGAATTTTAACAAAATACATACCTTGACCCGTCCAAGTGTTTAATGGTACCAAGTATTGTTGAGTGTTCATGGGTTGATTAAAAACCTCTTGACCAAGTTATTCGTAATTTTATACACGAAAGCCAATTTCGTAACATTGCTTAAATTTAATACTGAAACAGTATTAAATTATTATTACTTTAATAGGTAAGATTTAATGCGCGATTTGATTTTACAGAATTGTCTAAAAATGTCTGAAAAGGAGAACTATTTTCTATTTCTGAAAAAGAATAGATGTGAGCATATTTGCCTCTTATATCCATTATTTGACCTACTAGTTTATTTGCACTTATTGCCTTTATTCTCCATGCGTTAATTGTTGCTAGTGGCGTAAAACCTCCTTTAATTTCATAAATATTATTAAAATTAGTTAATGAGCTTGTATAAGTTATACATTGTTTCATTAGAGATATTAATTTTATATGGTCATTATCAAAACTTGATAAACTTGCTTTATTTTCTTTTAACATATAATACAAATGTTGGCTGTTTTCTTTTAACTCAATTTCAGCTGTTTTTGTCTTAATGTACGTTTTATCATCTGAACCTTTGTATTCTTTAAAGCCTAATTCATGTAAAATATTTAATAATTCAATATCTTTTTGGCAATCTGCTACTTTACTTAAATAAGTAGCAACCTCCGCCCCAATAAAATACTGTTCTTTTGTGTTTATTTCTTCAATAATATCTCCGTACCTACTGGAAAAATTATCATGATAGGTATCTTCATACTGCTTTACATCTTTGTATTCAACAATCTCATTTTTTATGTATGATTTGTTGATTCTGGGCAATCCAAGATTTCTTTGTGATATGTGTAAATTTATTTCTGGTAAGATATGAAAAGTACCCGAAAGAGAATCTGCATCAACTTTATTTACGTCTACTATCCTCACTTCTCTTTCAGATTCTTTTTCTGAAAGTACAATACCGGGCACGTATTGCGCTATATTTTTTATTTCTTCTTGTTTAGATGTATATTTAAGGTATTCTTGTGATTTTTCAGGGTCAGGAATATTCTGAAGAAATCTATTCACCATATCTCTGCTTTCTTTCAGCTCGCTTTTACTAGGTTTTATAATTTCTTTTTTGTAATCCAAATGATAAATCTGCAAATCCATCCAGCCTAAACCTTCTCCCATAAGAATTCTTCCAATATGTTTCTTTTGCAATTCCTCACTTTGAATTAAATAATCTTTTTTTAATTCAAATTTTAAATCGGATTTCAAATATTCATCAATTAATTTAATACATAAAGTTAAATCATCTTTTTTTGTTTGTATTGGGGCTTTATACTTTTCATAGTAATATTTTAAACTGTTGAGAGAATTCAGTTGTTCTTCGTACTCTTTTGATAGAACGGTTCCCGTCTCATATTCGTTGTATTTAATTTTTTTCTTAGTTACATGATAAACTCTAAACAAACTAGGATATTCCTCACTAATTTTTTTATTGATAGCAGGTGTAATTTGGTAAAGTTTAGTGTTTTGAGCTATTGCGTTGATCGAAAAAAACAAGATTACTGCAAATGTTGCTAAGTTTAATTTATTTATTTTCATAAGTTTTAGTTTTTATTTGATTCATTTTTTTTCATTTACTTGATATGTTGTTCTTTGCAACTTTTTAATATTTTTCATAAAACATTTTAAACATCATTAATGACTAACCATTTTAACATGGTGTTTCTTTAAATATTTTAAAATAAAACGTGACTAACAAGTTATTCTCCAACAATCCTAAAAATTGTTTTTGTGATTGTGTTTTTTTTATAGTGATGAAAAATATTTCACTGCAATATTACTCCATTCCCAAACCAAAATATATTGCAAGTTATTGCAACTTCACTTTCAAAAAGGTTTACAACTATATTTGTGCTGCCATAAATTGAAATATGAATCAACCAAATCCTTATCTAATTACGCTTTGCAATCAACTGGAAATCCAATTGGGATTTAAGATAAAAAACATTGCCAATGCAGAAAAGTGTTCGGAAGTATTGGCTTTAGAGAAGTTATTTATTTCACCGCATACTATTGCTAGGATGTATGGCGTGGTAAAACCTTTTAGAACACCTTATAAGGACACCTTGAATTTAATTGCTCGCTTTTTGAATTATATCGATTGGGAGGATTTTTGTACCAATCAAACCAATGTTCCTTTTGACCCCAACTATTTTTTGACCGAAGCTTCCGATGGTTTTTCTTTAGCGGTATTGCAATTAGCATTGGCTAATGAAGATTTTAAAGCCATTTCGATTATATTGTCTAAAGCAAAAAAAAACGAAAATGAAGCTATTTTGTATACGGCTGCCGAACTAATAGGCGCTTATGTCCGTAAAAGTAAAAAGCAAAAAGAATTACTTCAATTGTTATCAGATAACAGTGTTGGGCACTTCTTTTTTTACGAATGTTATGTGGATGAAGACAATGATAACAACTATTTTTCAGAGGCATTAGTAAATTACTATTTACCTAATGTTAC
>NZ_JBMOGV010000170.1:0-3377 GCF_049318185.1 Flavobacterium sp.
TATAAAGTAATTTATTATATGATTATTTTAGGAATCTATTATAGTTAAAGTTGTTGGTATCATTATTAATCTATATGGTAAAACTTATAGTCATAAAAAAAAGCAATCTTAATAGCTAATATATTACTCAACTAATGTTGAGTAAACTTGTGCTATTATAGATTGCTTAATTTATAAAACTTAAACGAAAAGTATCTTGAAGACTATTCTTAGATGTTTTTTACTTATTTTTTTTACTATTCGTGAATTTTTGATTTCATAATTGTATAACTTTAAAAAGATTAATTATAAATCTTATCGAATAAATCTTTATATTTATCCATTACTGCTTTTCGTTTTAGTTTCATGGTAGGAGTGAGGTGACCACCATCAATTGACCAAACATCTGGAGTGAGTTCAAAACGTTTTATTTGTTCCCAGTTTCCAAATTTTTTATTTACAGTTTCTACTTCTTTTAGTATTCGTTCTTTTACTTCGGTATTGTTACAAATAGCTTCATTTGTTTCCCCAATAGTTATTTTATGTAGGTTTGCCCATTCTTTGACAAAAGCAAAATTAGGTTGAATAAAGGCACCAGGCATTTTTTGACCTTCACCAATTACCATAATTTGCTCTACAAATCGGGATTGTTTCATGGCGTTTTCAATCAACTGTGGTGCTACATATTTTCCGCCCGAGGTTTTGAACATTTCCTTCTTACGATCTGTAATTCTTAAGAACCCATCACTATCTATTTCTCCAATATCACCGGTGTGAAAGTAACCATCAACAATGGCTTCATTGGTTAGTTTTTCGTCTTTATAATATCCCATCATCACATTGGGACCTTTACAAAGAATTTCTCCATCGGCAGCAATTTTTATTTCGACATTGTCAATAATACGTCCGGCAGTACCAATTCTAAAACCTTTGTTTCGATAATCATTTACTGAAATTACGGGTGAGGTTTCGGTTAATCCATACCCTTCCATCACATATATTTCTGCGGCAGCAAAAATTCGAGATAATCTTGGTTGCAAAGCAGCACTTCCATTTACAATTAAATCTAATTTTCCGCCCAAACCTTCTTTCCATTTGCTAAAAATCAGTTTTCGTGCTAGTTTTAATTCTAATTCATATAAAAAACCATTGGCTTGGTAAGGTTCATATTTTAATCCAACGTTTACTGCCCAAAAAAACAATCTTTTCTTACTACCGCTAAGATCTGATCCCTTTGCTATAATACGTTCGTAAACTTTTTCTATAAGACGCGGAACGCCAGTCATTACTGTAGGATGGACTTCTTTTATATTGTCACTAATCTTATCCATCGACTCGCCAAAATAGATTGAGCAACTGTAATATTGATAAATATAGGTCACCATTCGCTCGTAAATATGGCAAATAGGCAAGAAACTTAATGCAACACTTTTTCCTTCATCAAACGGAATTCTATTCGCGCTATCCAATACATTTGAAACGATATTATTATGAGAAAGCATAACGCCTTTTGGCTGCCCAGTAGTGCCAGAAGTATAGATAATAGTAGCTAAATCCATAGCATCTATACTATTTTTTCTGTCTTCAACTACATCTTGATTGCTGGTATCTTGTCCTAGTTCTAATAATTCGTCCCAGTTTTTACAACCTTCAATTTTAGTAAAAGAATATACTTCTAGTAAGTTTGGAGTATTTTGTTTGATTAAATTGATTTTTTTCAAAACTTCTTCATCAGATACAAAACAATATTTTGCTTCACTGTGATTCAGAATGTAAGCATAATCTACTTCAGAAATGGTGGGATAAATGGGCACATTTTGAGCACCAATTTGCAATACACCCACATCCATAATATGCCATTCGGTTCTGTTATTGGTTGAAATTATGGCAATTTTATCATTTTTATTAATGCCAAGACGCAATAGCGCTCTTGAAATGGCATTGGCTTTATCAAGATATTCTTGAGTAGAGGTAGCCATCCATTTTCCGTCGTATTTTGTAACAAGACAATTGGCTATATTATTTTTTTCTAGCTGGTAATATGGAAAGTCAAAAAGGCGTGTGATTTTTGTCATTTTTTATTAAAAATTTAATGCAAATTAATTAATAATAGTATCATTTACAATAGTAATTAAAATTTTAATAAAGCTACCTATGCAATAGGTTGTTTTACAACGTTTATTTTATAGTATAAATGAAAAAAATCCCTCGCATTAACGTTCCCGCGCTACACGCGGTTTGGGTCTAAATTAGCGTTGTTTTTCGGATAAGCCAAAACTGCCAAATACAAACCAATTTTCCCATTAAACCAATTGCCCAAATCGCTTGTAGCGTGTGTTGTGCGATCGCTTTTTTATTTAAAATATACGCTGTATCTCTTAATATCTTTTATGTCTTTTGAATTATATTCTTTTGCTGATTTAAGTTCAGAACCTAAATTTTTGATTAATGTTAGGAAATAATAGAATAATCCTTCAATTGAAATAAAGAACACGAATATTAATCCGCTTTTGAATGTAAAAAGTGAATTTAAAATTTGTTTTACGCTTATAGTTATTTCAGGATTGGTATTTGGTAACATTGGCATAAAATGTAATGGATAAATTACTGTTAATGGAAATGCTACAAGAATTAAAATTATTACACTTTTCAATGATTTAATTGCTTTATCAAATGAAATTAAATCTTGATAATTTTTGTTGAATTTCTGAATTAAAATGTGTGAACTAATTTGTAATTGGTCAATTAATTCTTTTTCGTGTTCTAAGTCACTCCACAAATTTTTTGGAGGAAAATCAATTGTTTGATAATTACTTTTTTTTAATATTCCATTGCCATAATCAACATATTCAGGTTTATGTTTTTTATAGACTTCATTATAACTTTCTAAAACGGCTTTGTCAATCTTATACAATCTGTCATCTAAATTATAAATTTTTTCTAGAATTTCTTCTTCGGTTAGATTTTCAAATTCTCCGTTTTTAATTTGTTCTTTTAAATCATCGTTATGTTTTACGTGAGTTTTTGTAAACCAATAAAAATGTCTGGAATTAACTTTTAATATTATTTCATTAAATTCAATTATTAAGTTGTCTAATTCAGAAACTACATTGCTAATTTTTTCGCCTATACCAAGTAACCTTGATATTACAAATGCGCCAATTATTCCAATTAATGCTGCTGCACTTTGACAAAAAGAACTAAAAAACCAATTCCAATCCATATTTATTTTATTATTTTCTATTAAGTTTCTGTCGCTCGAAAGTGTCGCACAACTAGTATATATACTCTTTACGCCTGTAAGGAATAGTATTTATTGATGTTTTTTACTTTTTAAATTCTTTTAGTACAACATAAGTACAACAAATCAGAATACTTTTACTTGACTATAGATCCCT
>NZ_JBMOGV010000171.1:0-3373 GCF_049318185.1 Flavobacterium sp.
TTATTTTAAAAAAAATAATTGATAATAGAAGATTTTAGAGATATTGAGACTAAACCGCTGTTGTGTGCAGTTCTTATTCCCTATGATTTTTTATTTCACCTATTAAATAATTTATAGTAGCGCTTTTAGAACATCTTATAGATTGGTATATGGCTTTAATTGACCATGCTAAAGTAATAATCAAACCAATAATAAAAATTGCTTTCCAAACTGATTTTTCAACGTTTAAAAAATCGTTGAAAGTAGAAGTAAGAAGTACGATCAAAATTGTAAAAAAAAGAGAAACAGGCGTAAACCAACCATCAACTTTGGATATTTTTTTTAGATGTTTCAAAAGAATATTTTCTAATTTGTCTTCCGTAATTTCAATCAAGTCAGATTTTGTGTTAGTCCTTACCTGGTTGACAAATTTGTCTTGAATATTAAAGCCACTATTTTCCATTTTTCTCCTCCTTTCTCAAATAAAATGTGTAGTGTATAGTTTTACTAATATTCTTGATTGAATATATGCGATAATTAAAAAACAAAGTTTTATCATCAATATTTCCAATATCCAATACGTTTGTATTCCCAGTTCCTAAACTAGATTCAGCATTGATAAGTATTATTTTTAAGGTTTTATTATCAATTAATTCAAAATTGATAGATGAATTTTTTTCCGAAGTATTGGTTTTGAAGCTTATAATTGTTTTCAAAGAAGCTTTTTCAGGAGGAAATTCAAATGAAATGTCTTCATCATTTATGCCGATAACCGTTCCAGAATATAAAAGCTCATATTCACCAGATGTAATTTTCATATTTTTTTATTTATTGTTTATTAAAAGTCACGTCACAAGAATTGCACACAACGTTCCGCAGCTACACGAGGTGCAAGGCTTCGTGACTGCATATTTTCTATTTAAGTAAAAAGTTCAATGCGAAACGGCAATTCCACTAAATCCTTGCATCTTGTGTAACTGCTGTTGGGCACAGTTATTATTCTTTCGGGTTTATATTTATAATTTGTTCAATCCAATCTGATTCGTTGTTTAAACTGTAATCTGGTTTTATTCCGATGCATTCATATATACTTAATTTTTTGTTGGTTTGTTCGGTTGATAAATCAATTTTGAATTCAGAACAACTACTTGTTGAAGAATATGACTTGTTACCATATCCATATTCAATCATTCCTTTTGAATTTTCACCAACAATAATTGTTCTTTTATCCTCTTTGAGTTTTAGTGTCACCAATTCGGCAGCGCTTGCGGTTTTGAAATTGATAATAATATAAATGTGTATGATGTTTTCGTTATTTTTTAATGACTCCAAAAGTTTTTCAGCCTGTTTAGTTGATCCGCCTCCATTGTTTCTTAAATCGATTATTAGATTAGGTTTTGTTAGGTTTCCTAAGTTCTGGTTAAAAAACTTATCCATTTCTTCAATTAAACTATTGGTTCGGTTTAATGTCTTGATTCCAAAGTAATCAAATGAACTATTTATAGTTTTGTATGTAAAATTATTTATGTGGTTTTGGTTGAAAAAGTATTTGTTTTGTTTGTTCCAAAAAGTGGAATGAATTCTACCATTTTCTATTTTAACGTCTTTTTGGTAGAATAGGTATCCATTTTGGAAATATTCAAAAATCTCAAAAATGTTATTTTTAGTTTTTTTAATCACTAAGCGTATTTTTCCTTTTTCCCATTTACTTGAATTGGACTCTAAGGTAATTCCAAGCCAAGTGTTGTTAGTTTCCCGTTTGATAAGTATTTTATCGACTCCAGCAAAGTATATTCCAGAAATACTATCGTTTTGGATCTGATTTGTATCAATTGATTTTGGGTAATTAGGAGCTTGTATCAATTCGTGTTTTTGTGTGGCATAAACTTGGTTGTGTAAGTCATTGATGAATGATATATATTTTTGCAAGTATCCGACACAAAAAAAATTAATAAGAGAATCGTTTTTGATTTCTGTTTCGATTTCAGTTTTCCATTTTTCGAATTCGATAATTTTATTTCCTTTAATTTGTACTTTGTAGCTTTTGGCATTCTTTATTTGTTCTGAAATGTCATTCAGCTCGTTTATGCAGTTGCAATCACTAACTTGACCGAATGTGAATGTAAAAAAAAATAATGTCAGTAAGGTTAATTGTATTTTAGTCATTGTTTTGGTATTTTTTCTACGCGTCTCTTATATAATTGTGCCCAACTTGTATATTCACGCATAAAATTGTTTTTTTGTTACAAATTATCATGTTATATGCATGTTTTTTATATTTAAATAATTTATAATTTACAGATAAATTCTACTTGCTGTTTGCTAGGGCTTAAGCTTTTTCTATAAAAATAAATTTTGCTAAAAGTATCGCATTCTCAACTAACTAAATTTCATCTAGATTAAAAAATGAAGTCTAAGTCAAATTATTTTTTGCGATTGAGAGGGAATTCAACATAAAACCAAAAACCTCTCATTACTGAAAGGTTTTAGTTAATTGAAGTTATAATTAATATATCTGAAACAAACACAAATACTGATAAACCGAGATAAGCGCTTCACAGATTTTTGCCTTTACAAAAATGGTTCTCTGCTTACATATTGCGTCTATACTGTCCTCCTACTTCAAACAATGCACTCGTTATTTGTCCCAGTGAGCAGCATTTTGTAGCTTCCATCAAGTGTTCAAAAATATTTTTATTGTTGATGGTCGCTTCTTGCAAGGTGTTGAGTTGTTCGACCACTTTGTCAGCATTGGCATGGTGCAAATTCGTTAAGGTTTGAATTTGGTATTGTTTTTCTTCTTCGGTGGCGCGTATCACTTCTGCAGGTAAAATTGTAGGTGAACCTTTGGAACTCAAAAACGTATTCACCCCAATGATTGGGAATTCACCAGTATGCTTTAGCATTTCATAATACATGCTTTCTTCTTGAATTTGGTTGCGTTGGTACATGGTTTCCATAGCACCAAGTACTCCACCTCGTTCTGTGATTTTATCAAATTCTTTCAATACGGCATCTTCCACCAAGTCTGTTAATTCTTCTATGATAAATGAGCCTTGAATCGGGTTTTCGTTTTTGGCTAAGCCTAATTCTTTATTTATAATTAATTGTATTGCCATAGCTCTTCGCACACTTTCTTCCGTAGGTGTTGTAATTGCTTCGTCATAAGCATTAGTATGCAACGAATTACAGTTGTCATAAATGGCATAAAGCGCTTGCAATGTGGTTCGTATATCGTTAAAATCAATTTCTTGTGCATGCAACGAACGTCCCGAGGTTTGGATGTGGTATTTCAGCATCTGTGCTCTTTCGTTAGCGCCATATTTGTTTTTCATAGCCTTCGCCCAAATCTTACGTGCTACTCTTCCAATGACTGCATATTCTGGATCGATAC
>NZ_JBMOGV010000172.1:0-3335 GCF_049318185.1 Flavobacterium sp.
GCGGGAATCCATCTTCTTTCATTGTTGTTTTCTTTTGATAGGAATGACAAAAAAGCAACAAAAAAGCCCATAATATACTGATTTACAATATAATTATGGACTTTTAGTACCCGGAGTGGGAATCGAACCCACACACCTAAGTACACGAGTTTGAGTCGTGCGCGTCTACCAATTCCGCCATCCGGGCAAGGACAAACAACAATTAATTGTCATTCGGAGATTGATTATTATCATTTTGTGGGTGCAAATGTAAAAAAAAATCCCCTTCGAATCAAAAAATACTCTAAAATATACTTTCAGAGTTGGATTAAATTTCTAAATTTGCACCTCGGTAAAACGAGCAACAACTAACTAACTACACCCGAGGCACTTCCAAAGAAGAGTGTCGCTGGTCAAAACAACAAATTACAATGTCGCATTTAGAACCAGAAGCAAAGATATTTGCGTGTTCGCAAAGCGTCTATCTAGCTGAACAAATGGCCAATCATTATGGTGTTCCGCTGGGTAAAGTTACGTTCTCAAAATATAGTGATGGTGAATTTCAACCTTCTTTTGAAGAATCAATAAGAGGATTAAGAGTATTTATTGTTTGTTCTACTTTTCCTAGTGCAGACAATTTAATGGAGCTTTTGTTGATGATTGATGCAGCAAAAAGAGCATCAGCCAGACACATAACTCCTGTTATTCCTTACTTTGGTTGGGCAAGACAAGATAGAAAAGACAAACCAAGAGTTCCGATTGGAGCAAAATTAGTGGCCAAATTATTGGAAACTGCTGGCGCTACTCGAATAATGACTATGGATTTGCATGCTGACCAGATTCAAGGTTTTTTTGAAAAACCAGTGGACCATTTGTTTGCATCAACAATCTTTTTGCCTTATGTTAAAAGTCTTCAATTAGACAATTTAACTATTGCTTCGCCTGATATGGGTGGTTCAAAAAGAGCTTATGCTTATTCTAAATTTTTAGAATCAGACGTAGTAATTTGTTATAAACAACGAAAAGTCGCTAACGTTATTGATACCATGGAATTGATAGGTGATGTTAAAGGGCGACATGTTGTTATGGTTGACGATATGATCGATACCGGAGGAACATTAGCTAAGGCTGCTGATTTAATGATAGAAAAAGGCGCATTGAGTGTTAGAGCAATTTGTACTCATGCCATACTTTCGGGTAATGCTTATGAGAAAATTGAAAACTCTAAGTTGCTCGAATTAATAGTTACCGATTCTATTCCGTTAAAGAAAGAGTCAAATAAAATAAAAGTGGTGAGTTGTGCGCCTCTTTTTGCAGAAGTAATGCACATGGTGCAACACAACAATTCCATCAGTGGTAAATTCCTGATGTAATTTTTTAAAAAGTATTTTATTATTTATTAACTATATATTTTTACAATGAAATCGATTACGATTAAAGGATCAGAAAGAGAAAGCGTAGGCAAAAAAGCTACTAAAGCCTTACGTGATGCTGGAATGGTTCCTTGCGTTATTTACGGAGGAAGTCAACCAGTACATTTTGCAGCAGATGAAAGAGCATTTAAAAGCTTGGTTTACACTCCAAACGCACACACAGTTGTAGTAGATTTGGAAGGAAAATCAGCTAATGTAATTCTTCAAGACATTCAGTTTGACCCAGTTTCAGACAAAATTTTACACATTGATTTCTTTCAATTAAATGACAACAAAGAAATCATGATGGAAGTGCCTGTTAAAGTCGTTGGAACTTCTCCAGGGGTGTTATTAGGTGGTGATTTGCGTTTAAATCAAAGAAGATTAAAAGTGAAAGCGTTACCAAAAAATCTTCCTGATTTTGTTGAAGCTAACATTTCTGAATTGCAAATGGGTAATAAATTATATATTACCAAATTAGAGACTAAAAACTTCAAATTGATGCACCCAGATAATACTGTGGTGGCGCAAGTGAAGATTTCACGTGCTGCTATGAAAGCCGCTCAAGAAGCAGCAAAAGCAGCAAAAGCTCCAGCAAAAGGAAAGAAAAAATAATTTTTAAAACCTTATTCCAAAAAGCATCAGTTTACGCTGGTGCTTTTTTTATGAAATCAAATTAGATTACTTTTACAACATGAATTGGATTACTAAATTATTTTGTAAAAATAAAATTGTAGAAAATACAGAAATAATGAAAAAATATCTCATTGTGGGTTTAGGAAATATTGGCGTGGAATATATCAACACTAGACACAATATAGGTTTTAAAATTTTAGATTATATTGCTCAAAAAGAAAACCTGAGTTTTGACACCGTCAAACTAGGAACATTAACAGAATATAATATCAAAGGAAGAAAGTTACTACTTTTAAAACCTAACACTTATATGAACTTAAGTGGAAAAGCGGTTCAATATTGGATGGAAAAAGAAAATATTGCTAAAGAAAATGTTTTAATTATTACAGATGATTTGAATTTACCCTTTGGCACTATTAGAATTAAATCAAAAGGCAGTGATGGAGGTCATAATGGTTTAAAAAACATTCAACTTATTCTAAACTCAACAGAATATCCGCGTTTTCGTTTTGGTATTAGTGATGAATTCAAAAAAGGGCAACAGGTGGACTATGTATTAGGAGAATGGAATGATACTGAAAAAGAAAAACTAACAGAAAGATATCAACTTGCTAAAGAGATTGTTGAATCCTTTGCGCTAGCCGGATTACAAAACACCATGAATAACTACAATGGAAAATGAAAGAGCCTTTTCGTAAATGAAAAGGCTCTTTTAATACTATGTAAAACTTAATTATTGGATAATTAATTTTTTAGTCACTAAACCTTTATCCGTTTTAATATTTACAAAATAGACACCACTTGTAGGGTTGTCTAAATTAATTGTCTGAACTAAATCTGATGCTTGGCTATAATTGTTTTCATATATTGTTTTTCCAGTTACATCAAAAACTTCAATAGAATAACTATTAGTTAAATCCTTAAATTCAATTGTAAAACTACCTTTGTTAGGATTGGGATACAAACTAAACTGATTTTGCAAAAACTCCTCATTAGCTAGCGTATTTGTATATAATTGAGTTTTTATAGTATTATACCAACCTGTCATTCTTGTTACTTGTCCAGCTGTAAACATATACATATAAGCATCATTTACATAATCCATGTAGTTCATAGTCAAAGCAAAATCATTACACCCCATAACATCTCCGGCAACAGGAGAACCATAATTTGCAGCACTTAAATCAGGAGTGTCACAAACTCTATCCCCTGAATTTGCACAGCTTGCACCATCACAACCATCAAAAGTGTGATTTAGGTTAAAGAAATGACCCATCTCATGTGTTAAGGTTCTTCCTTTATTATATG
>NZ_JBMOGV010000173.1:0-3296 GCF_049318185.1 Flavobacterium sp.
AAATTTTGAATTGAAATTTCGCCCTCCTTTACAATCACACGAGCAATATTATTAGAAGTTTCTACTAAATCTTCCATATCGGCAGACATTCTATAAACACCATTGTGAGCAGCATAAATAGCACGCAACAAACCTTCTTGCACACCTAAATCCATAACTTTATTGGGCAAATCGCATTTTACGATTTCAATCTCCAACTTGGGTTCCATCGTTTTGAATTCAGTTTTGATATCCGTAATGATTTCCTGCATGTCAAATACAAAAGCTTCGTCATACATGCCTGCTACAATTACCTTGGCAACACTTTCTCTTGGAATGGCATTGCGCAAACTTCCACCACTAATTTCAGCTATTTGCAGACCAAAATTCTCAAATCCGTCAAATAACAAACGGTTCATAATTTTGTTAGCATTACCCAAACCTTTATTGATATCCATTCCAGAATGTCCGCCGTTTAAACCTTTAACAGTAATCGTATAACCCACAGAACCCTCAGGAGTTTCTTCTTCTTTATAACTTCTGGTTGCTGTAACATCGATGCCTCCTGCGCAACCGATGTCAATTTCATCGTCTTCTTCGGTGTCTAAATTCAATAGAATTTCTCCTTTAAGCATTCCGCCTTTTAAGTTCAAAGCACCAGTCATTCCCGTTTCTTCATCAATGGTAAAAAGCGCCTCAATAGCTGGATGAGAAATGTCTTTGCTTTCTAATACAGCCATAATTGCAGCTACTCCTAACCCATTGTCAGCACCAAGTGTTGTTCCGCGAGCACGAACCCAATCACCCTCAACATACATATCAATACCTTGAGTAAGAAAATCAAAAGTAGTATCATTATTTTTTTGGTGCACCATATCCAAATGTCCTTGTAAAACAATGGTTTTTCGGTTTTCCATTTCTATTGTTGCAGGTTTTCGGATGATTACGTTTCGAATTTCATCTTCAAAGGTTTCTAGTCCTAAACTATTTCCAAAGTCTTTCATAAACTGTATGACTCTATCCTCTTTTTTGGACGGACGAGGAACCGCATTTAAATCGGCAAATTTATTCCAAAGTGCTTTAGGTTCAAGGTTTCTAATTTCTTGGCTCATGATATTGTTAGTTTAATTTCATTCCGTTCGCCTTTCTGGCTCGGGTGTTATTTTGGATATTTTTTTGGATTTAATGAAGTATTAAAAACAGAAACTACATAAACTATTTTCTCTTCCTACTGTATAAAATAAAAAATTATAAAAGGAAACTTTTTAATTGGTAAACCATAATAATCTTTGTATCGAATTTGAAAAAAAGGATTATTTCTTACTACTTCAATATGGTCTTCTAAAACTTGGAAAAAATATTCGCCTAGTCCAATTTGTTTAAAGTCATAATAATCAACGGCTTCCTGAATATCAAAAATTGCTCTAGGTTCGATTACAATTTTAAAACTCATTATTTGGATTTAAAAACAATTTGCTCTTTGACATCTGTCCAAGAAACAAAATCTTCTTTATTTGAATTCGATCTTCTCTCATCTAACAAATCTTTCATTTCTTGATTCATAGAAAAATCATTAATTAAAGACTCATAGTTAAATTTTTCTATCAATTTCATAAAGAACCCCAATTCATCATCTGGAATATTTAAAGTGATTTGTGTCATAACTTTTAAATTGAATTACAAAATTACAAAAAAGACTTATTGATTGCTCTTAATTACTTATTTTTATAGACAATTTAATTTGTCTTGAAACGAAAATACTTTCTTCCTCATTTTCTAATTATTCAGATTATCTTTCTGAAAATCCTAGCCTTCTTTCCCGAAACTGTAGAACGATCTTACAGCAATGGATTGTATGTGTATATTTCTAATTTTTTGAGAACCTTGTTTGGGAAAATCCCTTTTTCTGTTGGAGATATTATTTATGGAATTGCTATCATTTATTGTATGTACTGGTTTTATAAAAACAGACAATTACATTGGAGAAGTAAATTTTGGTCGGTGTTAAGTTTCCTTTCTGTATTTTACTTTTTGTTTCATTTGCTATGGGCATTCAATTATTACCGTGAACCGTTGTTCGAAAAAATGAATATACAGAGAGAGTATAGTAATGAAGATTTGTTTGCTTTTACACAAAAGTTGATTTCTAAAACTAACGAAATTCAATTTCAAATAACACATGACAAAAACAAAAAAGTTACAATTCCCTATTCACAAGACAGCATTTTTGTGATGTCACAAAATGGTTATGACAATTTAGCCAAGGAATATTCGTTTTTGCAGTATGAAATTCCAAGCCAAAAAAAATCATTATTCAGTTTACCACTGACTTATATGGGATTTGGTGGATATTTAAATCCATTCACCAATGAATCCCAAATCAATTATAAGTTGCCGATGTATGGGTTTCCTAATGTTATTTGTCATGAAATGGCACACCAAATTGGCTATGCCAGTGAAAGTGAATGCAATTTTATTGGCTTTATGGCTGGTATAAAGAACAAGGATTTATATTTTCAATATTCGTCTTATGTAACTGCTTTACGCTATTGTTTGGAAAATATAATCATGAAAGATGAAAATAAATTCAAAAGAATCAAAACTTTAATCAATCCAGGTATTTTAGAAAATTACATGGAAAATGAACTCTTTTGGGAACAATATGACACCTTTATTGATAAAGGATTTCATGCTTTTTATGACCAATTTTTGAAAACCAATCAACAAAAAGAGGGAATAGAAAGCTACAGTAAGTTTGTTAATCTATTGATAAACTACTACAAGAATAAAGATTTTAAATTATAAAACTCGTTGATTCTTAACACTAAATGCTAATTACAATAGTTCTATTTTTTTGATTATAAATTTAAATTATTATCAGGGTTTATCCTATGTTTCTTTATAATTGATTTGAAAAAAACTTTTTACATAGATAATAATTAGCTTCTTATTTTCTATAACATTTTCTAACAAAACTGATTTTTTTAGCATTATTCCGTCTGACTTTATATTCTTTCTCATTATTTCTATGTAAAAAGTTATAGGATAGTTTCATCATTTTTTTTCATAGTTCCATCAACTAAATATCGTTTTTTAAAAAATAAATGTCTAATTGAAGCTAACCAAAAAAGCCTCTAGATATCTCTAGAGGCTTTTGGTTCAAGTGATCCCAGAAGGATTCGAACCTTCGACCTACGCATTAGAAGTGCGTTGCTCTATCCAGCTGAGCTATGGAACCAATTTTTATAATTAAAAATTAAAAGTCGGGGTGGCAGGATTCGAACCTGCGGCCTCCTGCTCCCAAAGCAGGCGCGATA
>NZ_JBMOGV010000174.1:0-3184 GCF_049318185.1 Flavobacterium sp.
TAACTTAAGATATATCCTTGATCGAATAAAATCTTTGTGATTTCTTTTTTCAAGTTCGAAGCAGGTATTTCAACCACTTTGTGGTTTGCCATAACTGCATTTCTAACTCTCGTAAGATAATCTGCAATTGGATCTGTATACATTTTGTATTAATTTGCGAATATGGTTTTCAAATAGCACTCACTAATTGAACCTTTACTCAATTTATAATTATTTATTAATTACCAAGAAGCTTTTCTAACACCTGGTATTAAACCTTGATTTGCCATTTCACGAAAAGTAACACGAGAAATACCAAATTGTCGCATGTATCCTCTTGGCCTTCCAGTTAATTTACAACGATTGTGCATACGAACTGGTGACGCATTTTTTGGTAATTTTTGTAATCCTTCATAATCACCAGCTTCTAATAAAGCTTTTCTTTTCTCAGCGTATTTTGCTACCGTTTTTTCTCTTTTAACCTCACGGGCTTTCATTGATTCTTTAGCCATATCTTAATTCTTTTTAAAAGGTAAACCTAATTCAGCCAATAATGACTTTGCTTCTTTATCTGTGCTTGCTGTTGTTACAAAAGTAATATCCAAACCAGAAATTTTGTTAACTTTATCAATATCAATTTCAGGGAAAATGATTTGTTCAGTAACACCAAGGTTATAATTACCACGTCCGTCAAAACCAGTAGCTTTGATACCGTTAAAATCTCTTACACGTGGCAGAGAAGATGTTATAAGTCTGTCTAAAAACTCATACATTCTCTCACCTCTAAGAGTTACTTTTGCTCCAATAGGCATACCTTTTCTCAATTTGAATGACGCAACGTCTTTCTTTGAGATTGTGGATACAGCTTTTTGTCCAGTAACTTTTGTTAACTCATCAACAGCATAGTCAACTAGTTTTTTATCAGATACTGCAGCTCCAACTCCACGGCTTAAAACGATCTTTTCCAATTTAGGAACTTGCATTACGTTTTTATAACCGAATTCTTCTTTAAGGGCAGCAATTACTCTGTCCTTATATTCTTGCTTAAGTCTAGGTGTATATGCCATAACTATAAAACTTGATTTGATTTTTTTGAAAATCTCACTTTCTTATCTCCTTCTACTTTCATTCCAACCTTTGTAACTTTCTTTGATTTTGGATCAATTAAAGACAAGTTTGAAATATGCAAAGGAGCTTCTTTCTTAACTATTCCTCCTTGAGGGTTTTTTGCACTTGGTTTTGTATGTTTCGAAACCATGTTTACACCTTCAACGATTGCTTTGTTCTTTTCACGGTCAACACGTACAACTTTACCTTCAGAACCTTTATGGTCTCCAGCGATAACCTTTACCGTATCTCCTGATTTAATTTTTAGCTTTATCATCTTACTGCGAATTAAAGCACTTCTGGTGCTAATGATACAATTTTCATGAATTGTTTTTCACGAAGTTCTCTTGCTACTGGACCAAAAACACGAGTTCCTCTCATTTCACCAGCAGCATTTAACAATACGCAAGCGTTATCGTCAAAACTGATGTATGAACCATCGGCTCTTCTCACTTCTTTTTTGGTACGTACAACAACTGCAGTTGAAACAGCTCCTTTTTTAACGTTTCCGTTAGGGGTTGCGTCTTTAATAGATACTACAATTTTATCTCCAACAGAGGCATAACGACGTTTCGTTCCTCCTAAAACACGGATAGTCAAAACTTCTTTTGCTCCTGTGTTATCTGCTACTTTTAATCTTGATTCTTGTTGTACCATAATTACTTAGCTCTTTCAATGATTTCAACTAATCTCCAACATTTAGTTTTGGATAAAGGTCTTGTTTCCATGATCTTTACCGTATCACCAATGTTACAATTATTTGTTTCGTCGTGTGCATGAAACTTTTTAGTCTTTAACACGAACTTACCGTATAGAGGGTGTTTTACTCTAGTTACTTGAGCAACAACAATAGACTTATCCATTTTGTTTGAAGTAACAACCCCAATTCTTTCTTTTCTTAAATTTCTTTTATCTTCCATTTTAGCTAGAATACAATTATTGTAACTCTCTTTTAGTTAGCTCTGTTGCTACTCTAGCAACTGCTCTTCTTGCACTTCTAATTTGAAGTGGATTAGCAATTGGTGAAATAGCGTGAGCATTTCTTAGATCTGAATACGCTTTTCTTAACTGGTTAAGTTTTACTTGTAACTCAGCTGCAGATAGATTTATAATTTCTGATTGTTTCATAATTAATTTTAGATTATGCTTCGAAATCTCTAGCAACAACAAACTTAGTTTTTACAGGAAGTTTTTGAGCAGCAAGACGTAAAGCTTCTTTAGCAACAGAAAGCGGAACTCCACCAACTTCAAACATTATTTTTCCAGGTTTAACTACTGCAGCCCAATATTCAACTGCACCTTTACCTTTACCCATACGTACCTCAAGAGGTTTCTTTGTAATAGGTTTATCTGGAAAAACATTAATCCAAAGTTGTCCTTCTCTCTTCATGTAACGTGTTGCTGCAATACGTGCAGCTTCAATTTGACGAGAAGTTAAGAACATGCCATTTTCATGAACTGATTTGATTCCAAACATTCCACTTGAAAGCAAATGTCCTCGTTGAGAAACACCTTTCATTCTACCTTTTTGTACCTTACGGTATTTTGTTCTTTTAGGCTGTAACATTTTTCTTTAATTTAAAAAATTACTTTCTTTTACGTGCATCTGGTCTACCACCTTTGTTGAAAGGTTTTTTTTCACCTCTTGGAGAGTCTCCACCTTTTCCACCAGAAGCCTGTTTTTTATCCATTCCAACAAGTGGAGATAAATCACGCTTTCCGTAAACCTCACCTTTCATAATCCATACTTTTATACCCATTCTACCATAAGTAGTATGTGCTTCAGCCAAAGCATAATCAATATCGGCTCTGAAAGTTGATAGAGGAATTCTTCCTTCTTTGAATTGTTCTGAACGAGCCATTTCCGCACCATTCAAACGACCAGAAATCAAAACTTTAATACCTTCTGCATTCATACGCATTGCTGCTGCGATAGCCATTTTAATAGCTCTTCTGTATGAAATACGGCTTTCGATTTGACGTGCTATACTAGTTCCAACTAAATAAGCATCTAACTCGGGTCTTTTAATTTCAAAGATGTTAATTTGAACCTCTTTGTCAGTAACTTTCTTAAGTTCTTCTTTCAACTTGTCTACCT
>NZ_JBMOGV010000175.1:0-3116 GCF_049318185.1 Flavobacterium sp.
TGCATTCTATAAAAAACACATCCGTTAGTCTGTGAATCAGGGGGGCATTCCAGCCTATTGGAATATTATTTTACAAAAACTGAAAGTACTCGAAGAAAAGTAAACAACCAACCTATTGATTATTACAGCTTAACTAATTCAAAACGGTAATGAATATGGAAAAGAATGAACTACAATATTTCTCCTGCCCATAACCTATCTAAAAATATCTTCCAGGGCATTACTTACATATATCCCATTTTTAGTTTGTCACTTACAAAAATCATGTATTCTGTAAGTACGGCTTACAAAATACATGATAAATATTATCTATCACTTTGAAAGTACCATTAGAATGTAAAAAAGCGCGTAATTTGAACCTACCGAAAAAATGTCGCAAAAAATGTCGCAAATCAAATTAATTTTGCAAAAAATGTCGTGAAAAGGGAAATCAGAATCGATACACTACAGAGAGGGACCCATTAAAATTCAGGAAATCGTAGCCATTTTGAAAATATCCAAATCGGGGAATACGTACCATTGGTAGTTGAGGGAGCGAGTGAGGATAAACTTCTCCAATTAGTCATGCCTATTTTAAAAATTAAATATTAGCAACCGGTTTTCCTTTCATGCCTTCATTAACCAAATGACTTACAAATTCAACAAAAGGCAAAATATTTAAGTCCACACTAGCTTCTTCTAATGATTTCATATACTCATTTCTTTGTTGTACCGGAATCACAGTCCATGGATAACCTCCTGACGCAAGCATTAAATTCATGATGAATCTTCCCATTCTACCATTCCCATCCATATAAGGATGAATAAATACAAAAATAAAATGACCTAATACAGCTTTTACTGATGCTTCGCTTTCTTGGACTAATAATTCCATCAACACAGGCATAGCATCTCTAACTGCTTCACTGTTTAAAGGAATATGCTTTGAGTTTGTGATGTACACCTGATGATTTCTATAGCCAGCTAAATCGGCAGGTTTTAACAAACCTGAAACAACACTTGGACCAAACAATGCACGATACCAATCTCCATGATCATTATCTAAAACCTCTCCTGCATTCTCTCCGTTGAATACTTTACGGATACTTTGTTCTACCATTTGAAAAGCATCCCAGTAACCTTTAGCTGCCATTGCATCTCTTTGTTTACTATCTGCATCATTATCCTTCGCATTCCAACTTCCGTTTCTTACCCGTTCAATTAACGCAGGTGTTACATGATATCGTTCAATTGATAAAGAGTGATATGCATCTGTTACATAAATCTCTTTAACGCTGTTAATAAATTTATCTTTGTTTTTTGGCACACCCGGGGCAGGAGGAAATGTATCAATTATAATTTTTCTAAAATTAGACCACATTATTTTTATACGATTTTCATATGGCGATGCGTCTTTTGAAGAAAAAGATATATTTAAATTATCAGTAAACGGATCTAACTCACGAACATCATAACCAGCAGCTTGCATTGTTTTAATGATGTCATCGGCAATCTTACTTTTTTTAATATTTCTAAAAGCACCGGCAAGTCTGCCGGCTATGATAGATTGCCCCCCACTTAATAAAATGTTTAAAATATCAGCCGATGATTTTACAAGCGATAATGCTGTTCGAACATCGGTAGCATTTTGTGTATAGGTATGTAAAGATGCATTCACTAAAGCATTTGACAAACTCAACACTCTTAATCCATCCAATACTTCTACTTCAGATTTAAGTGGCAATTTTGACTTCATATGAAATAAAGAAGTGTCAAATCGTAAATCGGTCTTGAAGTTATTAGCTTCAGGTGATTTAATAATTAATTGCTTGGGGACTGTCCAATTGCCAGCATGAATCATTAATGATTGCTCAGCAGACATACACCACTGATACTTGTATTTATCATTCAAATACTGAGCACAAAATTTCCAATAAGAACTATACCATGAAGTACTATCCCCTTGTCTATTTTCTGGCGATGAAATGATATACCACCCAGCATATACCTCACTTATGAAACCATTCTTCAAAAGCCTTTCCTTATGTGTTCGAGTTAACTCACTACTTTTTATAGCAATATTACCTTTGTCTTGTAGGCCTTTTAATAACTCAAGGGATGCTGCTAGTTTTTCGGAAGGAGTTGCCATGGTACACTTTTAATATTATAATCTCTTGTTGTAGCAAAATTATAATATAGCGTCTTACTAAAATTATAATATTATGATAATACTGGCAAATAAACCTTTTCCGATATTCCATAATCGACCTTGAACATGTTACTATATTCATTTTACATATTAACAATAGACTACATTACAAAATATGTAATGATTAGTTTACATTTAAAATTTGTCGAAAAACATAGCTATTTGTATTAAATTATTACTTAATACAAATAGCTATTCAATTTACAAAAGAGGATTTCATCATTTTCTCCTCCGAAGAAACTGTGCAAGATTATGGGAAGGATAAAATAATTAAAACTTTATAAAATCTATTTTTGCTATTCATTTTTCAGCTTCTTTAATCTCATTTGGTAGGTTTGTAAATAACTTCTTTGAATTCGCTCTTTTAGAAATGAGGCATCTATTAGTATCTTTACTTGATCTAATTTTGAAACCATCAATGCCAATATAGCATTCATTTGTTTCTCCGGGATTCCTGCACAATTAGCCAGCAATTGAAATTGTTTTGCAACATTCCCTCGTCTCATGCTCGCCGGGAGTAAACCTTCATTTAAAGCAAAGTTTTTATCTTCAATATGAATGCGACTGTTTAAAAGATCGTACGCTGGACTCAATTTGAAATCACCCAGTGGTGTTTCAATAATTGAAAAGTTCTTCAAATGAGCATCTCCATTTGAAAACAAATAATTGAATATCAATAATTTAAATAATTTGAGCGATTCAACTTTGTAGCTTGGCAATTTTTCACGCATGAGTTCAAACATATCCCAATAACTACCTAGGTATTTATAATCTGTTCCATGGGTTTGTGGACTCATCCCAGCAAGAGATGCAAAATCCTCTTGGGCCAGTTTGAGACCACCGGATACTAAGTCGAAACGCTTAGTAATGTATGCTGGGTCACCATTTCCAAAAAAAATTAATGCATTCTCAGCTGTTTCAATACCAA
>NZ_JBMOGV010000176.1:0-3084 GCF_049318185.1 Flavobacterium sp.
AATAAAAAAATTAGATGAATAATAATAAACAAAAAATAGCCGTAGTAATAGTTACGTTTAATAGAATTGAGGAACTTAAAAAAACTATAACTGCAGTATATAATCAGGGAATAGATTACACAAATATTTATGTAATAAATAACAATAGCAAAGATGCTACAAAAGAAACACTTGCATTAGATTACCCTGATATAAATGCTATTCATTTACAAAACAATATTGCTTCTGCTGGAGGATTTGCTAAAGGAATGGAAGTGGCTTGTGAGCGAGGTTATGATTGGATTTGGTTATTCAACGATGACTCAAGACCCGTAAAAGGCACTCTAGAGTCATTCATTAATTATTTGCAAAAAGACTCTAACATAGGCTTATTGAAAATAGCCAATACAAATGAAAATAATCAAGCTGTTTTACTTTATTGGGAAGGAGTTCGTAAACCAAAATATGTTTCTTTAAGTAATGAACTCATAAAAACAGACTTAATTACTTTTGATGGCTGTATAATCTCAAGAAAACTGATTGACAAGATAGGATATTGTGATCCTCTTTACTTTATGGGTACTTATGAATTTGATTACTGTTTAAAAGCTAAAGATGTTGGTTTTGATATATACACACTTCCTAATGGATTGATAGAAGATGGTAAACTAGGAGGTAAAGATGGAACACCCCCATGGCGTCAATATTATAATACTCGAAATCATCTTTGGTTAGCTATTGATAGAAAGTCTTTTGAAACCTTTAAAGGTTGGTTTGTCAGAGAATTGAAGTATATCTATGCCATACTATTTTTTGGAGATAAAAAAAAGGAACGGCTCATTTTCAAAATGCGCGCTATCAGAGATGCAGTTTTAAATAGAAGAGGGAAAAGGTATAATCCAGAAGATTATAGTTGATGTTTTAACAATTTAATTAATATTATCTTTTTTGAATTTATATTAATATATTAAATTACAGTTTTTATTGTACAGTCTATTCATAATTACCAGAAACCGCCCTTCTATTTTAAAAAATACAATAGAAGAAATTTTCAATCAAACACTTCCTCCTCAATCTATTCTTATTGTTGATAATAGTGATGATGATGCTACACAATTGATGTATGAACAAGCCAACGATAGTAGATTACAATATCACAGGGTAGGTTATAATTCTGGTCCGGCCGGAGGGGCAAAAATTGGGATGGAAATTTTATTTGAACAAGGTTATGAATGGGTGGTTTGGGGAGATGATGATGATCCTCCACAGTTTAAAGATGTTATTGAAAAATTATTTTCAATTATCCCTCAAATAAACATAAATACCATTGGAGTTATAGGTGCTGTAGGTACAAAATTGAATCTTAGAAATGGTTTGACTATTCGTATTCCTGATAAAGATTTAAATGGATTAATTGAAGTTGATAATGTCTCAGGAGGTATGTTTCCTTTAATAAGTAAAAATGTTTACCGTAAGAAAATATTTTCTGATCCCAATTTATTTTTTAGTTTCGAAGATCTCGATTTTTGTTTAGCCGTTAAAAGAGCTAAACTTAAAATTATTGTTTCAAAAGATGAAATATATCGACACAGATTTCTTTTTAGTAGACTAGGTATTAAAAAAAAATATAAAGTAAAATCTAAAAATTCACTTTGGAGGGAATATTATAGTACAAGAAATATTATCTATATTTTACTTAGAAAAGAGAAAGCATATGGTGCAGCGATATACATTACTATAAGAACTATTTTTAAAATATTCTACCTGTTTAGATATGGCCTGAAGTATGGAAAGTTGAATTTTTATTACCTTTTTAAGGGACTTTGTGATGGCTATCGAAATAGGATGGGAATGACCATATTACCTATCACAAAAAAGTAATTAAGATAAAAAAATTATTTCAATTAATAGTTTTTAATTTAAAAAGCAATTTGCTTCATATCAATTCATTTAAAAAAAGTAACTAGATTTTTTCATATTTAAAAGTAATAAAATAGCTAGTTATTACTATAACCCGTTGGGTAAAATTATTTTTTTTGGCTAATTTATACTAGATTGTCACATTGAGCTTGTCGAAATGTATCCTTTTTGATGTCTTCGACAAGCTCAGACTGACATTTTTGTCATAAATTAAATATAAATTGCCATCAAAAAAATCATTAATAACGTATTTTGATTAATTACCCCCAACGAGTTAATATATAGAAAATTTATGTACAGTGTATTTATCATTACAAGAAATAGATCTACTATTTTAAAATCGACTATAGAAGCAATATTTAAGCAAACACTTCCACCTCATTCTTTACTTATTGTTGATAATAGTGATGATGAAGCTACTCAATTGATGTATGAACAAACCAACGATAGTAGATTGCAATATCATAAAGTTGGTTATAATTCTGGACCTGCTGGAGCTGCCGCAATTGGGATAAAAATTTTATTTGAGCAAGGTTATGATTGGGTTGTTTGGGGAGATGATGATGATCCCCCAAAATTTAATGACGTTATGGAAAGTTTATTTTCAATAATTCCAAAAATTGACATCAAAACTATTGGGATAATTGGTTCGGTTGGTGTAAATTTTAATGTTAAAACGGGATTAATAGAACGTATCCCTGACAAAGATTTGGATGGTCTTCTGGATGTTGATTGTGTTGCAGGAAATATGTTTCCATTATTGCATCGTAATATCTACCTTACTACTATTTTTCCAGATCCTGATTTGTTTTTTGGCTTTGAGGAGTTAGATTTTTGTTTAGCCGTTAAGAGAGCAAAACTTAGAGTTATTGTGCCAGCAAAAGAGATGTATAGGCATAGAGTAATTCATAAAAGAATAAATCTCGAAAAAAGCTATAAATTAAAAGCATTACAATCCTTATGGAGGGAATATTATGGTGTAAGAAACAGAATACATATCTTATTAAAGAAAGAAAAATCATTTGTAGGAGTTTTTAGAATTTCAATTAGAACAATTGCTAAAATATTTTATGGCTTTAAATTTGGATATGAATATGGACGATTGAATTTTTATTTTCTTTCAAAAGGACTTTATGATGGATTTCGTAATAGGATGGGCATGACAATCACTCCTATTCCAAAAAA
>NZ_JBMOGV010000177.1:0-3068 GCF_049318185.1 Flavobacterium sp.
TGCTATTATTTGGATAGAAGAAAACAGTTGGAATGGGCAGTGAAATTAAATATAGGATTATTTCAAAAGTAACAATGATAAAAACTCCTTTAGAAATGAATAAATTAAAAAAGTTATTATTAGTGGTAATAAAGAACAGAAAGAGAGCTGACAATCCTAAATATTTTGATAAACTGAACGCTGCTACTGCACTAAAGAAAAACCCAGTAATTATCAATAGGATTAGAATAATTGAGGGTAATAAAACTCTTTTTTCTTGTTTTTCATTATTTGAATAGCCTGAAATAGCTAATAAGAAAAAGCATAGAAAAGAAAGCAGAAGCAAAATAGCTTCGATAAATAAATGTGAGGTACAAAAAAATTGAACTACTGGTAATGCGAGACTAAATGCCCCAATTATTTTTGAAGGATTTATTATCATTTTTTTGAAAAAACCAACGGCTTTTGCCGTTGGTTTCTGGATTGAAATTATTGCTTTTGTAAAGTAAGAGATCTAGGGTATGAAAAGGTATAATCGTAATTGCCAATTTTTATACCCTCTCTATTATCGAGTGTCCAAGATAATTGGTTAAGTGAAGAGTTAATAACTAGTGTAAGTTGTCCTGATTTATTTTTTGCAGTATTTTTTATTGAACAACCGATTTCATTTGGATTGCCAAACCCTTCACGATTCCCGCATATAATTGTAGAATGTTTATCAGAAAAGTTAGTGTTTACATAGCTGATAGAGCTCTCTACAATAGTATTTCCTTGTTCAAATTTGTGAAACCCAATAATGACATCAGCTCTAGAGTTTTCAACAAATGCTAAAAGAATATTTTCCTTTTTCAAAACTAGTGTCAAAGTTTCTGTTCCATTACTCCACACCCAAGTACCAATGAATTTATCTAAACTAGAGTTTGTGATATTTCCATTAGGCTGCGGGGACGGGGGCATTTGAGCTATTGCACTGGATGAAATTAAAAATGCAATTCCAATTATTATTATTTTTTTCATTTTCTTTAATTTTTAAATTAGCAAAGATTAATTACAGGGATTATCTACAACAACACCATTATCGTTTACGCTTCTTCGACTCCAATTCGAGAAGGTTGCATCTCCCTTTAATAATTTTAACCCTGAATGAGTTGTTTCGAGAAACTGTAAAAAAGCTTTTTCGTTATTTTCTGTACTATTGGTTGGTTTTATATTAAAATAATTCGCATATACACCTGTGAACAAATCAAGCGTTGACTCCTTCACAAGTTTATTTGCATATGCGCTAAATTCATCTAAATTTTCAATCATCAATAAATATCGGGTGCCACTTGCCGTTACTACTCCCATAGTAAAGGTTCCAGGATTTACCATTTTTTCTGCTAAATATAATTCTGACATAGCGAATATATCGTCAGGCGAAAACACAGATAATAATCCTTCATAATGGGTATGAATAAACCCATCGAATTTTTCAGCAGGCATTGTGAACTCAATTCCTTTCTCGCCATCTTTTCCTACCATTAGAGTTTCGTCAACTCCGGTCTCGCCATTAAGCTTATATGAATATCCAGCCTCGCGGTTTACCAGTGTATCATCTGCTACGCTTTTTAGTAAATCACATATCTCTTTGAATTCAGTATTCGTGGCTAACTTCTTTGCAGTTTTACATGGATTTGGCGGAGGCTCTTCGCCAACTTCGTTACCACCGCCGCCATCATCACACCCCATTCCAAAAAGTTGACATTCACATTCTTCGCTGCTACCATAATCACACTCACTAGGGCTACATTGTTCTTCAACCCAACTGTTTCCAGTTGGTTCCCACGGCGTACATTCACCTGTTGGAATCCATACATCGCCCCTATGAACTTCTGTGCAAGTTCTTTCGTACTCCACAATTTCTACCATCGCACAGCCTCCACTATTATTCGTCGTGGCAGAAGATAAGGACTTAATATTGAAATTAGCGTTATTGATTTTTTTTCCAGTTTTGGTGATTTTGCCGTTTTCAAATTTACGAGTTGATAATATAGTACCATCCCACTTTTTAGTGATTACCCTGCCGGAAAAATTATTTTCTTTACTTCCAAGTCTGATATCACTAATATCATATCCTTTTACTTTAAGGAAGTCAATGTCAGGTATGTAATCTAGCTCTCTAACAACAATTTCACTATTAGATGCTCTAATAAATACTATTCGAGATAATGAGCCATCGGTAATTTTTCTAATTTCACTACTTGAAAGTTTGGTGGCAGATGGTATTGAATAAGTTTTTCTTTCTTTCATCAATGGGAATTCTACGATTTCCATATTACCTACTCGTCTGTACGTGCCATTTTTCCAATCGGGAAGTTTTTCCCCTTTTTCATTGCTTTGTTGCCACTCAGGAGATTTTTTAAAAGTTCCGTAATACCATTCTTTTGCTTCACTTTGAGAAAATATGTCAATAGCACTTTCGGTAAAATTTTTTCTGCATGCAATAAACGTAAGAGTTATAGACATAATCCCAAAAATCCAGAGGGCAAGGGGTTTGTAGTTTTTGTTCTTTGTCATATTGAAAATTTAAAATTACATAATTATGTTGAGATGTCAAGTATGTCATGGTCATGGTGAGGATTGTCCCACAGATGAACATATGATTTTATGTTTCAGAATGATCATCTGGCAGAATTCAATTTTAAACTTGATATTATACTCTTTTCTTTTTTCCGCATCTATTAGTATGATGTTGGCTTCATTTATTTCAATAAACTTTTCATTAAATATTGTATTCTTAGGATTCTTATCAAGATGGTAATTTATAGCATTCTGTCTATATGCCTATTCTATTTGATTTTCATCAGCGTCAAAAGAAATTCCCAAAATTTTATGATCATTTTTGATCATAGGTTAGGTTTAATGAAATATTAGATTAAAGTTGTCTTTTTTACTTATTAAACTGGAAATTCCATACTTTTTATTTGTTTAGAAAATGAATATAAAATGACAAATACTTGTATTCTATGCCAACAAGCTATAACTTGTTTTTTTCAATCACCTGCTCATTTTGAATATCAACAAGAAATGCCAATGAAACATTCATTGCC
>NZ_JBMOGV010000178.1:0-3045 GCF_049318185.1 Flavobacterium sp.
TTAGTCAGCTGTTTTAAACGGGCTTGATAAGATTGGAAATAATTTCTTTTAGTGTTTTCTTTCAGAAAAGAAGCAGCTACCATTTTTTCAACTAAATCTGATTGGGTAATCATCAATGCCATAATTTCCTGAAAATTCTTTTCACTGATGGCAGCTTTCTCTGCTAGTTTAGCAAATTGTAAACCGATTTTGCCTTGGGCTAGATTTCTAGGTAGTAGACCATCATCTAATGCAAAGTCTTTATCTTCTATATGGATACTGCTATTTAGTAAGTCATATGCAGGGCTCAGTCGATAGTCGCCATAAGGTGTTTCTAATATAGAGAAATTTTTAAAGTGTGCATCTCCATTTGAAAAAAGATAATTAAACACAAGTATTCTTAAAAGTTTTGGCGCTTCTATCTTGTAAGTTGTTAAATAGTTGCGCATTAATTCAAATATATCTAAATAATTCCCGAGATACTTGTAATGTTCTCCATGTGTTTGCGGGGTTCTTTTTGCTAAGGAAGCAAAGTCGTCTTGAGCTAATTTTGAACCATCCTCTTTTACATCAAACCTTTTTGTGATGTATGCAGGTGTGCCATCTTTAAAAAATATCAATGCATTTTCTGCAGTCTCTATTCCATAAACCTGACGGGCAATTTGCATGGTTAGATGCTCATTGGCAGGCATTTGATCTGGCTTTTTACCGGCACCTGGAATTGGTTTCAGAATATAAGTCCCTTGTTCATTTTCATTAATAAGCCTTAACTTGTTTTTGTCGAGCAATACAGAAAATTTTTCTTGTACACCTGATATCGACATGCGATTTCGATTCTCTTCAAATAGCTGATTAGTTGCTGTGTTGGATGCTGGAGAATCGTACGACAAAACATGATGCACCTTCTTGCCCTGAAAAACTCTATTCAAAGCTGTTCTGCTATAGGTAGTAAAACCTTTAGATAATGTACCCGGACAATATGTAATTGCTGGTATGCTCATTAATTTTCTAGTTTAATAATTCTAACGGCACCTATGCTGTCATTTTTTGCAGTAGTCATAAGCAATCCGAAATAGTCCTCTCTGTCGATTCTATTTAATTGGCATACCACTTGCTTATTAGAACCTTCTGGAAGCAGGCTGTAAAAAAATGGAAACAGGTATTTAGCATGAAATTCCTTTTCGTTTTTAGGCAAAGTTAAACTGATACTTTGCCTATCGCTATTGGCTACCCAGTTTTCGTGATAATGAAATGAGAAAGAACCATCATCGTGTTGGGTCAAGATACCCGCTTCTTCATTTTTGAATAAAACTTTGGCTTTTCTCATATTGAATGCGTTATATTTTTAATTCTTAGGCAAATCTCCATGCCCAACACATCAGATAGCTTATGTAATGTTTTCAGCGTAGGATTACCTTTACCGCTTTCAAACTGTTTTAAAGTTCTCAATCCAACACCTGATAGTTCTGCCAACTCCTCCTGTGTTACTTGTAGTGCTTCCCTACGCTCTTTTATGGTTTTTATTAATTCTATAAAGTGCATCATAAAGCATTATTTTATGCAAATCTAATACAATTTTCTAAAAATACAATATAAAGAGCAGTAAAGCGCACTATATTATACTCTTTTTGCTTTTTGTATGCAATTGTATTAAATAGTGCAGCTTATGGCACTATTATTTTGAATAGGAGTATTTCTCTTAGTTTTTGCTGTAATGGTGGTAACGTTTTGGGGCTACGCTATGGGCGGGACTTTTACCACAAAACTTGATTTGAAATCCGCCCCGGCGGATGATTCACCATCCCGATGCATCGGGATCTGCAGAGTATTGAACCGCAGCTTTTGCCAAACCTGTACGTGTTTTATCTGAATGTATAGCTAAATTTAGCAAAGGACTTAAATTTGATAGTTTTGTCTAAAAGGTCATCTTTATCTAACTTCATATTCATTCTGCTTTTTGTTATTAGTCCATTGTCATTGTAACTATAATAGTAAGAAGCCGCATTGTTTCTTACTATCTCGGTCAAATTACCCTTATTGTCATATGAATAGTTAATTGAGCCTTTGTTAGCCATTGAAGAATAATTGCTATTCAGCTTTTCAACCTCCTTTACGATTTTACCATTTTTGTTATAAAAATAATATCGGTCAGAATATATAATACCTGTTGTGTCTATCTCATTTTGGAAAACCGTTTCTACACTATTTGAAATTCTATTTAAGCTGTCAAATTTATTTATAGTTACTCTTTTATTATAGTAGCCTAATCCATAGTTTGAAACAATAACAGTTTTGAAAATGTTCCCATTTAAATCATATTCATAATTATAAGAAATTGGTAGTTGACTCGAAGAATCTTTAATCAATTTGTCGTCTGAATAAGACTTAAAAAACTTTACTGTATCAACTCGTTTATACCGATAATCATTTTCGATTCTATATATTAGGTCGCCGTGAGTATTTGTAAAAAAGTAGTATTCAAGAAGAAGTTTACCGCCTGAATCTATTATGGATTCCTTTGTTAATAAGCCGTCTTTATCGAAGTGATAAGTTGATTTAGATGAACTTTTACCGCTTGGAAATGACATCTCTATTGTTACAGTTTTAATTTTATTGGTTTTAATTATGGATTTGTTATAAGTATAATCAAAAAAAGTTTGATCGTCATTTGCGATTTGTCCAATGGCAAGAACCGCTGGAATTAAAAATGATATTAGAATTGTAAATTTTTTCATAAAATGATTGTTTATGTTTTCTGGCTGGCGGAGATCGCTATTTTCACTATCCGCCAGAGTCGGACTGATGCGGAGTGCGCCCCGGTGTATGATTATCCATCCCGATGCATCGGGATCAGCAGAACACTTAACCGAAACTTTTGCCAACCCCTCGTTATCAGTTGGCTGTTTTCTTATGTTTTATTATATTCCAAATTAATGTGGCTGATAGGCCTGTTAATAGGGCAAATAATTTTTCAAAATTCGTTTTCGCGAAAAGGTTTCCTACTGTATTTAGTATAAATAGTGCAAAGAAAATCCATAGAATTAAATTTACAGTTTTATTGGGAAA
>NZ_JBMOGV010000179.1:0-3036 GCF_049318185.1 Flavobacterium sp.
TCAATTCTCTCAGCACCCAGTAGAACATCAAGGACGTTCACTTATAAATATATGCTCTGTAATTAAAAAGCATATAGTAACTGGATATTAATTCTAAAACCTTAAAAATTTCCATAGTAATACTTGCTAGAAAGTCCACAAGGGATTTACTAGAATTTTATTATAATTAACTTTTTTGATTTAGTTGCAGTTTACTATGAAATCAACCATAGTAAACTGGATTTTAAAGATGTTGTATAGGATGAAGTCCCTATTAGCTAAAAACGATTGCCGAATAAATCGAAGTTGCTGTTTTTTGATAATATATTGTATATATCTGCAATTGGATAATAATAGATTTCACCCATTCGAGTAAATGGTAAAATGTTCTTATCACGATACGTACAAATTGTATTATCACTTAACCCAAATAGTTTTTTGAGGTCGCTATTGCGATAGAATTCCTTTGGTTGTCTATTCTTATCAAATTTGGATTTGATTTCTTCAAGGAGTTTTATTACAGACTCCATTTCTTCACTAGTTTGTTTCATAGTATTTTGTTTAATATTTATACTGCAAAATTACATATAGAAGTTGCCTACGTCAAGTTATTGTAGGCAATTGCCAACTTTAAATTTTCTTTTATTTTAAGTTTTGAATTCATATTGATGAATAGTTTCTAGTAATTTTTTTAATAGTTTTTCTAGAGTTTTGTTGTTAGAATCACCCTCTACATAGCTGCTGAAATCGGATAGCTCGCTGCTTATTCCTTTCAATGGTAGAGCTTGTCCTTTGTTTGGATTACTTCGTGTCTCTGTGAAGTTAAAGTTATTTTCAATAAATAACCTTCTTTGTTCTATTGACTTAAATTCTAATAAATTTTCTTGCTCCAAAATGAATAATAACATTAATGTTTCTTTCTTACTTAATTTAAATGTAGCTTTTCCGACACTGTCGAATTTTATTAAGCTGGAGTCAATATTTGGAATTGCTTCACTTAGAAGGTCATCAATTTTATTTTCTTTATATGAGTCAATTGCATCATAAAGTTGCAATAGAACTCTGTTTAGAACAGCTTTTTGAATCGAGATTATACTTACGATTTCGTGATGAGTGCTTTCAGCTTCATCCGATAAAACTTTATCTCTTTTTGAAAATAAGAAATGAACACGATGTGCATCGCTTGTTGAAATTAATGTTGAAATAGCATTTTTCGTATTCAAAATATGTTCTTCAATCTGTTCTACCATTAATCCTTCTCTAATTTGAACCAATAAGAAGCTTTCAAATTTATTATAAAGAATCTCATAAAAATCTGGTGAAATTTCTCGTGGTACTTTGTTATTGAACAGATAATTACCTTTAATGGAATTAAAGATAATTTTTGAATTACCAATTTCAGCAATACAAATATTAATTTCAGATGAATTAGTCATAGTTTATTTATATTTTAAAGAGCCACCATTATGATGGCTCTCAAAAGTAAGGATTTATTCAAAGTGATTCTCTAAATCTTTCATGTGTTTTTTAACAGAGCTATCCATCAACTTTGCATAATGTTGAGTTTGAGTTATTCTTTTATGTCCCATAATCTGACTAATAATTTCCATTGGTATACCATTAGCTAGTGCTACGGTTGTTGCGAAAGTATGTCTTCCAACATACCAAGTTAAGTTCTTATCAATTCCACACAAGTCGGCAATCTCTTTTAAATACGCATTCATTTTAGAATTACTGATACTTGGTATTAGTCTATCGTCTTCAATACACTCTGGGTCACTCTTGTATTTATTAATTATTCTTTTAAGTGGTGGTATTACCAGAACATTAGTTTTTACTTTAGTTTTTTGCCTTTTGGTTTTTAACCAGTTATCACAATCCTCATCTAATGTATAATTCCCTTGTCTCAAATTCATAACATCAATAGGAGCATAACTAGTGTAACAACTGAATAAAAATATGTCTTTCACAACGTCTAATCTTCTATTTGTAAATACTTTGTTTTCAATACTTCTTAACTCTTCCAATGTCAAAAAAGTAGTATCAACCTCTTTTAATTTCCCGTCATATATTGAAAATGGATTTCCACTAATCAATCCCATAGTAATATTATAATTGACCATCACTGAAATATTCCGAATATACTTTACAGTAGTATTATTTGCTAATCCTATTTTAGCACCATGTTTTCTTTCAAATCTCAAAAAATCATCCAAACCATAAACGAATTTTCTAGTTATTTTATCAAATTCTATGTCTTTTTGTTTCAATTTAGATTTAAGATAATCGGATATAACGTCACCCATTCGCTCATATTTTTCTAAAGAACCATCAGCACGGTCTCCTTTTTTTACTTGCTTTTTAAAATATTCGTTATGAGTTGCAACAATCTCCAAAAGCGTTATTTTGTGTTCTGGATTATCATTGAAACAGTAATTTTTTAAATACAATGGTGTTATCTCTTCATCACCTGAATAGGTTTTTAATAGTTGATTGTACTTATCTTCAATTCCATCTGTCAAATTTTTTAAGTAATTTTTCAAATTGATTTCAAAATCAATTCTAACAGGATTTCTGAGGCTATTAGTTTTTGCCCAACGTTCTTGTTGAATGTATTTTGCAGTTGAAAATGTGGAGTAGCCATTTCCTAAATAAATTTTGCCATATATGGCAGTTTCTCCGTCCTGATTCTTTTTGTCTCCTTTCAAATAGAAGCACACTTTTAATTTTTTCATAAGTTAAATAATTTTCAGCAAAACTACTTATGAAAGTTCCCCAGCTCAAGCTATAGTTGGCAATTGCCAACTTTTTGGTACCCAAATTATTTATCAATTTAGTAGGGTACCAAATAGGGTACTTGTCGAATCAGAATTAAAGTATAAAATGACATAATACATCATCGAACAACTTTATTCAAATCATCTCGTAAGTACCGTAAAATATAGGATTTTATAAAAAAAGGAAAATATTGAAATGTAAAAAGCCCCTCTTTGAGGGGCTTTCAGCGGAGAAAGAGGGATTTGTACAACACTCTTTAGGCCTTTATTTATAAGGTAC
>NZ_JBMOGV010000180.1:0-3025 GCF_049318185.1 Flavobacterium sp.
GTTATACTTCAGATAGAATAGGGTATGGATAATGGGAAATTTGATGAATCTCTGGCTAGATATGGAGCAAAAAAGGTCTTATGTTTTTCTATCAATTAATTTGACTTTACCAGCAACTGAAATCGCACTACTTTATAAAAAATAGTTGGGAGATTGAATTTTTTTTAAATGGATTAAGCAACACTTAAAATAAAATCATTCCGGGTTATTTCTGAAAACGCTGTTAGCACTCAAATCTATATCGCAATTATTACTTAAACTTTGATGGCAATTATAAAAGCATAATTAAAACTGAAACAATCACCATATGAAATACTTAAAATTATGAGTGTATCTCTGTTAGAAAAACGCATTTGCCAACTCTTTCAGAAAACCTTTTTTACCAGGAATTCAAAGAACATAAACCTATCCAATTGAAAATGAATCTAGTTTAACCCTACACTTGAAAAAAACATTGAGGCTTCCAAAATACATTTGGAGAAGTTAATATTTTTTTTTAAGTTACACTAAATACCCAATCATTTAAAAACTAATCAATATGCCAAAAATTGTAACCACTTCAAGGAACAGGATTTCAAAAGAAAAATTAACAGACTTACAATCGAAAATCAGTGGTCTCGACGATGAACTGTCTTTTGTAAATGCTATTCAGGAAAAGAAATTAATGAATCATAAAGTATCTACATCGCTCGAATTTGTTTCATACACATCCAAGGGTGAAGATGGTACCACTATGTTAGCACTTCCAGGCACTATTAGGATTTTCATTGGACTAAAGACTTCACCTTTATTAAAACAATTAAAAAAGGCAATTGCTAGCGGTAAAGAAACCGAACAGGGTGAGGTTATGAAAAGTATTGGCGATGTGGTTGCAAGTAGAAAACTTTCAGATAGAAAAAGTGCTCAAAAAATGATTCTAGAAGCTTCAAATCTTTTTGAATTTACATGCGGCACCAAAACCTTACTCGATGGTGGCATATTGCCATATGATGATAACATTACTTATTTGGATATACCTTATTGCGGAACCCCATATCCCAAGAAATTTCCTCCAATACCACCAATAATATTGGATGAATTCTGTGGTACAGGCCCAAAGCCACTTCCCAAATTTGACGGATTGGTAGTTATACATGAACCCAATCTTGTAAAAGCCGAAATTGATGCGCTCAAGCAAATACCAACAGGAAGCCGGGAAATGCTTATAGGTGGATCAACAGTTGCTATAGGCACATCCGTGTGGTATGTAAGTGCAGTTGCATTGGCAGCTGTGGCAGTTATGACGGCTACCGCTGGCTGCGCCAAACCATCATTACTACGCGATATCAGAATTAATCCAACACTTATTAATAAACTTGGTCCACAAAGAACAGCCTCGCAATTGCTTGCTATGAGGGAAAAAGCATTAACAGCTGGCTAATTGAATTATATCATGAGTAATGGTAATAGTTCAATGACAATTATAGAAGTGTTAACAATATGCTTTTTAGTTGTATTGTTTATTCTGACTATAATATCACAATTTCAGAGAAAATGGGTTGACCAAATCCGGCAGAGGGATTTATTTAACTTTTTACCGGCTTGGTATTTTTTTGCTCCAATGCCTGTCACCTATCATTTACTTTTATTCTATCGTGATGAATATGAAGATGGTTTGGTTACCAATTGGCAGAAATTACCATTTAGTGAGCAAAGAAAGTGGTGGCACTTTTTATGGAACCCTCAAAAACGCCTTAATAAATCCTTCTTTGATATTTTCAAAGATTTAATGGATCACATCAAAATAAGCAAAGATGAAGAATTTTTAATTGGCTCAATACCCTACTTACTATTGCTTAACTATGTGAGCAAACTCAATCACGATCCCTTAGCCATTAACACTCAATTTGCCGTTTTTAAGAAAGAAGCCGGAGCAACAGAAATGGATTTACTATTCCTTTCCTTTGTACATGAATTAGAACAAAATGAGTTAAATAATATTCCTCCAAATATTTATGCCTGAGTATACTATAATATTTACTGCAGTTTTCTTATCTGTTGGTTTAATCACGAGTAGTATGGAAATGTTTTTTTCAAAAAGCATATTTTGTGGCAATGGCTTGATGAATTGGGAAATAAGTAAATTAAGGTCGCAGGTACTACCAAAATCAAAAAAATTAAACCTTATTTATCGAGAAGATAAATTTTACTATTTTTCATTTTTCAGGCTATTTGCCGGAATTTTGTTATTGCTTTCTGTGTTTGTTAATCTCGAATACCTGTTCCCTATCGCTTTCTCTTTAGTATTTTTAGCTTATTTGCTTTTTACCATGCGAACACCCTATGGGCTAGATGGTTCAGATCAAGCCGCCCTTTTAGTTGCAATTATTTATTCTATACTTTGTGCAAGTACCTCCCCCATAATTAAACTTAGTTGTCATATTTTTTTAGCAGCACAACTTACGTTGGTTTATTTTACCTCAGGCTGGAATAAGTTAAGAGCAAAAAACTGGCGAAACGGCATTTACTTATGGAAGTTATTCTCAACAGGCTTTTATGGAATGGAAAAACTAGGTATTTTTTTACAGAAACACAAGCAATTCAGCCGTTTTTCTTCTTTGTGTGTTGTTTTGTCCGAGACCCTCTTTATTCTATTTTGGTTTCTACCGGCCCCATATTGCTGGTTGATACTGGGTGCACTCGGCCTGTTTCATTTAATAACAGCAATCACTATGGGGTTAAATACATTCATTTGGGCATTTTTGGCCATGTATCCCAGTACAATTTATTGCAGGTTGCTGTATTAAAAGTGGCTAACCGCTTATCTTCACACCTACAATTATTCTGGAATTATAACAATCCCATTTTGACTGGGTCCTGGCAGTGCAGCAAAATCCGCTTAAGCAGCCCTTACTAGACCACTCCAAACTGCCCCCTCCTTTCCAGCGCAACTGTTATAGGCTTTGCAATTTGAATATCATTTTTTTCATTAGATTTTTTCTTTTTTGATACTCATTTCAAATACGCATTAAATATTTACCTGATG
>NZ_JBMOGV010000181.1:0-2989 GCF_049318185.1 Flavobacterium sp.
CACACTGGAAGAGCTAGCATAAATAAAATGCTTTACACCTGATTCACGTGCAGCATCCAAAACATTGAAAAAACCCATCAAATTAGTTTCTGCATAAGCTCGCGGATTTTCAAGAGAGTATCTAACGCCAGCCTGGGCAGCTAGATGGCAAACGATATCAGGTTGTGCATTATCAAATAAAAATTTTACCTGATTAATATCAGTAATATCTGCTCGTAAACATTGAAGTGTTGGAAACTTATCAGATTGTAGCAATTGACCACCAATTAATGCACTTGCACTAATACCTAATTGATTTATCCGATCATACTTTAATGAAACATCATAATAATCATTGAAGTTATCTATACCCCATACTATATGTCCGGCTTCTATAAGTTTTTTAGTTAAATGGAAACCTATAAATCCGGCGAATCCTGTAATTAAAATTTTCATACTATCTACTTTTTACATGTAAAAGTAAAATGAGCAAATGCATGAGTTGGCAAAAATCTAGACAGAAAGGAATCAATTTTCATAGTAAATTTTATCAATGAAATCTCAAATTCAGTAAATTGATTTTTTGTTTCAGAAAGCTTAATTCTAAAAATTGTACAAATAATTGTTCTAACCAAATTAAAAGAAACTGTGGTACATTTTGAAAATCCAGCTTTATAAGCTACTTTACTTAATTTTTTTGAATCAAATATCCATACATCCGTTCCATAATTTTCGGATGTGTTCTTATATCTTAGTAAAGAAATAAAAAGTTTAGGAAAAAAAATTGCGATTGGCCAAACATAAAATTTTCTGCCCTCAACAAAGGGAGAAAGATAAGTTGGCTCTCCAGTTGAAATAAATACGCCCCCTGGTTTTAAAAGTGAATAAATTCTTTCTATCACCATGGGTACATTATAAAAGTGATGCATAAAGGAATGTCCAATTATTATGTCGAATTTTTTATTGAAATGAAATTTATGAATATCTCCAATAGCCCACTCTGGCGAAAAGTTTGGAAATTCATTTTTGATTAAAGTTTTAGCATTTGCAATTTCCTTTTCACTTATATCGTTAATAACTAAACTTAAAGGAGTTACTTCAGAAAGTAAATGATACGTTAAAAAACCGGTTCCTGCGCAAATTTCAAGGACATCAGCATTTTCAAAATCAGATTTTAACACTCCTCCTGATTCTATTTTTCTCCATAACTCGTAAGCATATATTGCTTGCAAACGAGTTTCATATCCAGTATCAAAAGATTGGTTACTTAAATGTATTAAATTTATTAATTCATTAGGAGCAACATAATCATGTGAACATTTATCTGCATACACTTTAGGAAAACCAGGACTTAACATGTTTCTATAAGTTTTAAAAGATTATTCGCACAAACTTCATCAGACATAATTTCCAAACACCATTTTCTTGGTTCAAATGAAAATGCATTATTCTCCCACTGTTGTAACTTAAATATAAAATCGCTAAAATTATCAAAAAAAATTCCGTTTTCTTCTGTCAAATACGGTGCTGTAGTACACGAATAAATTCTACCTCTATATATATTTGAATGGTTATTCCATAAAAATGTGGGTACATCACATGACCAAGCCTCTGCCCAAGCAATTCCCTGACTCTCATCTGTTACAAAACCAATCATCAAAAATGATTGTAACAATTGTTTCTTGTATTCTTCAAGTGTGTAATTTCCATATTGAATTACATGTACTTGATATCCAAGAGAACGTAAATAATCTGCATAAGGCTCTACTGGACCTACCGGACCCTTTATCTGCTTTTCATAAATTAAAATTTGTTTTCTACTAATTTCAGGATTTGGTTTCCAAAATTCTGTATCAACGCCCGCAGGCCACGCGGCGATTCTCCCTTTTAGACTAAGGTTATCTAAAATGTATAATTGGTTTATTATTTCTGAAGGCGTAATTACAAGATCGATTTCCGAAGAAGCAATTAAATTATTAAAATCAGACGAAAAAATTACAATATTTGGCCCTGCAATTATTTTTTTGATTTTCCCTTTTCTTTTAAGTGAAATTGCCTGTTTTAATGTAGTAACTCCTGAAAGTACTAGTAAAGTAGGATGAAAACTATTAAATAGATTAGGATTATAATTAAAGGCTGAGCTGTTACGTTTAGCCAGTCCTTCTAATAAACTTCGGGTTACCGCAACGTGTCCACGATAATACGGATGACTTCCAAGCGGCCTTGAAAAGAAAAAATACTTAATAGACCGCATTATTTTTTTAAAAACTTCTAAAAGCAAATGCCTACCAATAGGCATAGGGTCTGTAATTATAGTAAAAGATTGCTCAGTATACATTTTATTGGTTATCAATTAATAAGTACCTAATATCCACTTCTCGTCCTTTATCGTTCAGGTAGATAATACCTATTAAATTTACTTGAAAGAAATCTTCTAACAAAAAGAATAGCCAAAGAAAAATAATTTACTTTTTTAATTTTTTCTGGTGTTTGGTAAGGACCCAGAATTGTTCCCATAAATTTACACGCTTCAAAAGAATTAAAAATGGCATATTCCATTGCGCTAAAATTTAGTGTTCCATTAACATCTTTGTTATTTTTGAAAAAAACATCCTGAGCAGTTTGGAAATTTGAACCATCACTTAAATCATTTATAAATGCAGATTCTACTAATCGATAATTTTTATTACTCAAATTTAAACTCAATAGCTTTTCGAAACCCTCCCTTTTTAAAGTAGTAGGAAGTATTAAAAGTTCTTTATAGATATTATAATGTACTCGATTATAATTCAACTTATATCCAGTTAAAAGATTTTTTGATTTAGCTTGTAAAATTGCTTCACCGATATGAGACTGCAAACTTCCTCGAATAATTGGAAGTTTTTCATTAATACCTATTTCATTCTCAGTGAAGAATTTTTTTGCTTTTTTATCATCAGTTACAGATGCAATTCCATTACTGTGAATCGAACCGCCATTAATACTAAATGGTCTATAAGAAAATAAATAG
>NZ_JBMOGV010000182.1:0-2951 GCF_049318185.1 Flavobacterium sp.
CGGTGTTGCCTATGGCGAAACGTGTATCCATTTGAATCCTTATCATTTATAGAGATAACCCTTATACCTTAACTTAACTAAATTGTAAATATTTAATTTACTTTCTATAAAAATTAAATAATAAACAAGTTACCGCCCTATGTGATTCTCATTTCAGCATTGATTGGACAGGAAGAGGCGGTTATATACTGCCATGAAACCTTGTAAATGAGCTTATCGACTGACCGACGGGAATCATTGACCGAGCATTAATTCTCATGAAGAGAGGAAGGGCATCCACCCAATAGCTTGCGATATAACCAGTAAGTGTTAGAAGACGAGGCAAGAGAAGATTGTTCTTAGTTTAAAGACTGTGAAGGAATCCTCTCCCTTGGGTTTCTTATCTCCCTCTCTCTGGGAATCATGGTTTTGTTTACTCTAATAAGGATTAAAAATGATACTTACTTGTGAGCTATGCCAATCTCAATTTTTAACAGAATCAGATCCACACGTAGTCATACCTGGACAAGAAACTAAGATTTACTGTTGGTGCCAAGTAAAACAATCTGGAAAAAAGTATAATGTTTCAAAACTTGAGTATGATAAGGATAAAGAAGCGTTTAATAAGTATGTAGAAGCAAATAAATCTATCTATTTTGGATTGCCTGATTGGGAAGTGGATACCGACAGAACAATATGGGAAGCTGCTTGTAATTATAAGCAGAAAGAGATTAAAGAGCTAGAAGCTGAAAATGCAGATCTTATTCAAGAGATCGAGAAGTTTAAGCGTTATTTAATGCCATGGGGTACCAATGAGTAAATTACCACTAATGCAGCTAGTATATTACAATCCAGTGCTGAATTCTATTTTTGTGTTTGAATCAGAAGCATCATTAATATTTTTATTTGTAGTAAAACAAAGTAAATTAAACCAGTGGGTTTTTTTGGGTGAGCTATAAAAATAAAATTACAGTTTTATTTAGGTAAATATCCCTTCAAAACAAGTATATCATCTATATTATAATAGTTGAATCGGAGAAATTATTAAACTGTTTTTTACTTATTATGGTGGCAAATATAGAATTGCAAAACGCTATCCGCAACCTGCGCATGAAACAATAATAGAGCCGTTCGCTGGGAGTGCTGGATACTCAATTAGATACTCAGCTAAGAATGTTAAACTATTCGATTTAAACGAAAGAGTATGTGGTGTATGGAATTTTTTGATAAATGCTAAAGCCAGTGAAATAATGTCACTGCCTGAATTATTCGAGGATGTACGCGATTTAAAGGTGTGTCAGGAAGCCAAGTGGCTTATTGGCTATTGGTGTAACAAAGGATCTTGTGAACCTCGAAATAAACCCTCTACTTGGATGAAGTCTGGGGTTAGACCAAACTCGCAATGGGGTACGACTATAAAAAACAGAATAGCAAGCCAACTAGACGGGATAAGACACTGGACTTGTGAGCAAAAGTCGTTTGATAAAATTGATAATTTAAATGCTACATGGTTTATAGACCCGCCTTATTCGGCTGAAGCTGGTCGTCTTTACACATATAATGATATTGACTATTCAGCATTAGCTAAATGGTCTAAATCAAGAAATGGACAAAAAATAGTGTGTGAAATGGACGGAGCTAATTGGTTACCCTTTGAAAAATTTCACACAGCAAAAGGTCTTGAAGGCCCAAAGGGTAAAAAGAAAATTAAGGAAGTAATATGGCTAGGATAAACTTCACAAAGTAAATTAAACCAGTGGGTTTTTTTGGGGGAACTGTGAAAGCAACACTAGAGTTTAATTTGCCTGAAGAACGTGATGATCATATTAATGCCTTGTATGGGTCAGTTTACAAGATGAAGATAGACACCATTTACAATGAAGTGTTTCGACCTATTTTTAAGTATGATCAACCTGTTAGAGGAAAAGTATTGTCTGACTCAGAAAAAGAGCTCCTTAAGCATGTTTGGGAGCTGTTGTATGAACACTTCGATGGTATTCTAGATTAGGGTGTTAAATAATTCTTAAATAACTCTTTGCAATGTTTAGATGTTTTGAAACAATCATATAAACATTTCACAGAGAGCAAGAAATGGAAATTAAAGCTACTAGCATCGTAATGGTGCCGATCAATAAGATAATCCCGAACGATAAAAATAATAACATTCATACTGAAGAACAAAAAAGATACGCTAGAAAGATCTTTGACTATCAAGGTTTTAGAGCTCCACTTTTAATATCTAATCGCACTGGTAAACTTGTAGCAGGTCATTTAAGACTTGAGATTGCCAAAGAAAAGGGTGTTAAAGAGCTTCCTTGTATGTTTCAGGACTTTGATAGTGAAGAGCAAGAGTATGCGCATTTAACTGCGGATAATGCTTTAGCTGCACAATCTAGTTTAGATTTTGGGCAGATCAATACTGACATATTAGAGTTCGGGCCTTTTGACATTGAGTTATTAGGAATCAAGGATTTTGTAATTGAGCCTTTAGAAGGTAAATTTCCAGAACTAGAGTCCGGGGAGCCTGATTGCCAGGAAGTAACATTCGTCCTTTCAAACGAGCAAAAAGATATACTTGACGAAGCTATAGCAAAGGCAAAAAAAAAAGAAGACACAAAAGATGAGCTTAATCAAAATTCTAACGGTAATGCCCTTGCAGCAATTGTGAAACGATATGTTTACGGCTAAAGACATACAAATTAAGCTAATTGATTCTGCATCATCTAGGAAAATTGTAGAACGTTTTCACTATTCTGGGAAATGTATGCAAAATTCACAGATTCATTTTGGAGTTTTTCTTAATCAAAAACTAGAAGGTGCTTTGCAATTTGGCCCATCAATAGACAAGAGAAGAATGGCGCAAAATTTAGGAATTGGGTTCAATCAATTCTTAGAGTTAAATAGAATGGCTCTTTCTGATAATTGCCCAAAAAATTCAGAATCAAGATCATTGGGAATATGCCTTAGACTAT
>NZ_JBMOGV010000183.1:0-2946 GCF_049318185.1 Flavobacterium sp.
GATGATTATTAATAGCCAAAAAAAAATAAAAACAACATCCAAATTTCAAAAAGAAATTTGGATTTTTTTTCCTCAATAATGAAAGAAATAAACATTAACTCGTCGTTTTCCGTTTATGAATCTCTAACTGACTTGCCAATTGAAATTCAGTCATTGATGCAACAAGCCATCGCTATACGAAAAAAAGCTTATGCACCCTATTCTAAATTTAGAGTTGGCACTGCTATTCTTTTAGATAATGGTCATATAGTTTTAGGATCAAATCAGGAAAATGCGGCATACCCTTCTGGTCTTTGCGCAGAAAGAGTGGCTATTTTTCAAACTGGCGCCATTTATCCAGATGCTAAAATCATAAAAATGGCCATAACAGCCGCTTCAGATACCAATAAAACTACATCACCAATTCCACCATGTGGCGCTTGTAGGCAATCTATTTCAGAATATGAATATAAACAAAACACACCTATCGAAATCTATTTTATGGGCGAAAGCGGTGAAGTCTACAAATCAGCTTCTATTGAAAATTTATTGCCTTTAAGTTTCGATAAAAACTTCTTGTAAATTTGATATTAAGAGGACAATGTCCATTGATTATTTGGTGTTTTTTTTAATCAAATTAGCGAAAAAAAGCATTTTTTTTGTCTATAGTTGAAAAGTCAAGATAATAGTTAAATTTACTGCTTTTAAATTTTACTTCTTAAAGGGAATGTTTTACTTTTGCATTTCGCAAATTTATTTATAAGTCAACTATTCTGCGTTGAATAATAATTAAGAACTTAATAACACTTTAGCAAAAGTAACAAATGAAAGAAGTAACAAAAGAAGTTTATTTAAAGTGGTATGAAGAAATGCTGCTTTGGAGAAAATTTGAAGACAAACTTGCAGCTCTTTATATTCAACAAAAAGTTAGAGGATTTCTTCACTTATATAACGGACAAGAAGCCGTATTAGCGGGTGCTTTACACGTTATGAATTTGGGTGGAAAAGACAAAATGATTACAGCCTATAGGAATCACGTTCAACCAATCGGAATGGGTGTTGATCCAAGAAAAGTAATGGCTGAACTATTAGGAAAAGTTACAGGAACTTCCAAAGGAATGGGTGGTTCAATGCACATCTTTTCTAAAGAACACGGATTTTATGGAGGTCATGGTATCGTTGGGGCACAAATTCCAGTAGGTGCAGGTATGGCTTTTGGTGATAAATATTTCGAAACTGGTGGTGTAACCCTAACCTATTTTGGTGACGGTGCTGCACGCCAAGGATCGCTTCACGAAGCATTCAATATGGCTATGTTATGGAAATTACCTGTAGTTTTCATATGTGAAAACAATGGATATGCCATGGGGACTTCAGTTGAAAGAACTGCCAATCATACAGATATATGGAAATTAGGATTAGGATATGAAATGCCATGCGGACCTGTTGACGGGATGAACCCAGTAAAAGTTGCCGAAGCTATGCACGAAGCTATGGAAAGAGCACGCCGTGGTGACGGACCGACTTTCTTAGAAATGAAAACGTATCGTTATAGAGGTCACTCCATGTCAGATGCTCAATTATACCGTTCGAAAGATGAGGTAGAAGAATACAGAAAAATTGACCCAATCACTCAAGTATTGGACATCATAAAAGAAAAAAAATATGCCACCGATGCTGAAATTGAAGTTATTGATGAGAGAGTAAAAGATTTAGTAGAAGAATGTGCTACATTCGCTGAAGAATCTCCTTTCCCAGAAGTACAACAATTATATGATGTTGTTTACGAACAAGAAAATTATCCTTTCATCCCACATAGATTATAATTATGGCAACAAAAATTACAATGCCTCGTTTGAGTGATACTATGACTGAAGGAACTGTAGCAACTTGGCTAAAAAAAGTTGGTGATACGGTAAAAGAAGGAGATATCCTTGCTGAGATCGAAACAGATAAAGCTACGATGGAGTTTGAATCTTTCAATGCTGGTACTTTATTATATATTGGTATTAAAGAAGGTGAAACAGCAGCTGTTGATTCTCTTTTAGCCATCATCGGAAAAGAAGGTGAAGATATTTCTGGAATAATTTCTGGTACTGCCGCTACTCCGGCACAAGCAATAACTAAAGAAAAGACAGAAGCTCCATCAGAAGCAAAACCGACAACCGACAACTCACAACCGACAACAACCTCATTACCTAAAGGAGTGGTAGTAGTAACCATGCCGCGTCTAAGTGATACAATGACCGAAGGAACAGTGGCAACTTGGTTGAAAAAAGTAGGTGATGAAGTAAAAGAAGGTGATATTTTGGCCGAAATCGAAACCGACAAAGCCACTATGGAATTCGAATCTTTCAACGCTGGAACTTTATTGTTTATCGGAATTAACGAAGGACAATCGGCACCCGTTGATAGCGTTTTAGCTATTATCGGTCCGTCAGGAACTGACATTACAGGCATAGCCGAAAACTATAAAAAAGCTGGCGCTGCTCCAGTGGCTGCTCCCCTAACTGAACAAGCTGCAACGGTTACACCTACAGTAGAAGTAATTCAAACTAACGATGGCGGAAGAATATTTGCTTCCCCATTAGCCAGACAAATTGCTAAGGATAAAGGAATTAATCTTTCTCAAATAAAAGGTTCTGGAGAAAACGGTCGTATTACCAAAAGTGATGTCGAGAATTTCACTCCATCAGCTTCTGCTTCACCAAGTCAAACTAGTCAACCAATAACCGACAACGCAGAACCAAAAACTGCTGTAAGACCATTTGTTCCAGCTGGAGAAACATTTTCAGAAGTTATCAAAAATTCGCAAATGCGTAAGACTATTGCTAAGCGTCTTTCTGAATCTATCTTCACCGCACCACATTTCTATTTAACGATAGAAGTAGCTATGGATGAAGCGATGAAATCACGTGCTGTGATTAACACCGTTCCAGATACTAAAGTATCCTTCAACGATATGGT
>NZ_JBMOGV010000184.1:0-2936 GCF_049318185.1 Flavobacterium sp.
TATCAAATTTAAAGTGGGGGTGAATGGCGAGTGGAAGCATGCTAGTATCAGCACTGCGGGTGGACATTCGATTCCCTGGGGTTCTCGATTGCCAAATTATATTTTACTAAAATGTAAATTTGTTCATTACTAAAATGTAAAAACTTTTTTTTGAAGTCTTACTTAGAAATAGCCTTCAAGCAACAACAACTTTTGCTTGCAGGTAAACTTAATGGAGAAAGGAGAATGCGATTTTGTGGTGAAAGAGAAAAATAAAGTAACGAATGCCATTCAAGTTTGCATAGAAGTATCGCAGGAGAATTTACCAAGAGAAGTGAATGGATTGGTGGAAGCGTTAACGTTTTTTGACCTGGAGGAAGGCATTATCATCACGATGAATCAAGAAGATGAAATTATACAAGACGAAAAGAAAATACATGTAATTCCGGCTTGGAAATGGTTTATTCCTGAGAAATAGATTAACAAACTGGTTCAGTGATAATAATCAGGACTTAAATCTTATTCCACAGGGTTGACACTTTTTACCATGAGCGAGTTTATACTGAGTTTGTAGAAGTAATGGGAAGGGTGATTAGCGCAGCGATTGGATTGATTTAAGGCAGAATATACACCCCTGACAGGTTTTTGAAACTTATTAGGGGTTTTTTGCTTGCATTGGAAGTATATTTTATGGAACCATAAAATGCTCATAATGTTTGTTATTACAATCAATAGTTGTATATTTGTATATAATAACGAACAAATGAGCAGCAAAAAACAAATACTCTCTCCCAAATACCATTCTATTTTGGAAACAGTTGGCGAGAATCTGAAGTTGGCAAGAAAACGCAGGAACTTAACCACTATTCAAGTTGCGGAAAGAGCCGATATTGCCAAGTCAACCTTATATGAAATAGAAAAAGGAAGTCCTAAAGTAGCCATGGGAGCCTATTTTAATGTGCTAAAAACCCTAGGACTTCAAAATGATTTTTTAAAACTCGCCTCTGATGACGAGCTTGGGCGCAAATTACAAGACATTGAGCTTCTTTAATCGTTGTAACAATGGCTAATAAAACCGATATATTTGTGTATGCACATTGGCTTGGAATGACTGAACCTAAACGCATTGGAATCTTGTCTGCCCATGAAGGCAAAGGGAGAAAATCATTTAGTTTTGAGTATGAAAAAGACTGGTTAACATCGAATCAAGCTTTTTTATTGGATCCTGATATTCAACATTATTCAGGACCGCAATTTCCTGATTCAAAAGAAAACTTCGGTATTTTCCTCGATAGTATGCCCGATACATGGGGGAGAACTTTACTAAAAAGAAGAGCACATGCTCTGGCCAAAAAACAAGGAAAATCGCCATCAAATTTATACGAAATAGATTTTTTGTTGGGTGTTTATGATGAAAGTAGAATGGGTGCTTTGAGGTTTAAATTGGATCCCCAGGGTGATTTTTTAGATAATTCAGTACATAGTCCTACACCGCCATGGTCATCAGTGGGGCAACTCCAACATGCGGTCGACTGCATAGAAAGCGATCAAGACAATGATGAAGTGCAAAAATGGTTAGCACAATTGATTGCGCCAGGTTCATCATTAGGGGGAGCCAGGCCTAAAGCCAATATACTAGATGAGCATAAACACTTATGGATTGCCAAATTCCCTTCAAAAAACGACACCATAGATAAAGCCGCTTGGGAATATGTAAGCTATCAATTGGCATTAAAAGCGGGGATTAACATGACTGAGTCAAAAATAAGTAAGGTTTCAGGGAAATATAATACTTTTTTTACCAAACGCTTTGACAGGATAAAAAGTGAACGCATTCATTTTGCCTCGGCTATGACCATGACGGGAAATAATGAAGACATACTCCGAAATACAACAGCAAGTTATCTCGACATAGCAGAAGTAATTCAACAATATGGGGCAAATGTTAAAGAAGATTTAGCCCAATTATGGAAACGGATTGTATTCAATATTTTAATTTCAAATACAGATGACCATTTAAGAAACCATGGTTTTATTCTTAGTGATAAAGGATGGTTGCTTTCTCCTGCTTATGACATCAACCCATCTATAGATAAAAACGGTTTATCTTTAAATATAGACATGGACAATAATGATTTGGATATAGAACTTGCTAAAAGTGTTGGGGAATATTTTAGATTAAATAATACCGCCATGAATAATAGTATTGAAGAAGTAAAACTAGGGGTAAAGCAGTGGAAAATTCTAGCTAATGAAATTGGAATTTCAAAATTTGAACAAGAAATAATGAGCGGAGCATTCAAAAGCTAAATTGGGTTCTTATATAGACAAAGGAGAAGCGATGCCCTGAGCTTGCCGAAGGGTAGTAAGCATAAACGCAAACACAGCATAACAAATGAAAAAAATTATTTTCATTGTAATTTATTTTATTGTTTTACAGGCATCTGCTCAAAACAGTGCGGTAATTAAAGGCAGTTTTAGTGCCGCTAAAGAAACAGAGATTCGGTTGATGGGATTTATAGGTACTAAAGATACCTTGCTTGCTCAAACCAAAACCGATGCTTTGGGCAACTTCCTGTTGCAATATCCCAAAAAATACAAAGGTGCCGCTAGCCTTCAAGTTAAAGAAACCACCAACTTGATTGTTTTGTTGAACAATGAAAATGTAGAGATTTCATGGTCCAACTTTAAAGATTTTTCTGTTCTGCAATTCACCAACTCTCAAGAAAACCAAGCGTTTCAGCAAGCCTATACTATAAATATGGATGCCCAGAAAAAATTGGCTGGTCTTACCTACCTTTTACCTTTCTATAAAAATGATCTTTCCAAAAAAGAATTAACTGCACAATTGGAACAAGAAATCAATATTGAAAAAAGCAGGTTTGAGGCGTATCTAAATAAATTGCCCCATACAAGTTATGCCAAAGCGTATCTAAGGTATCGGGCTCTTTTGCAAC
>NZ_JBMOGV010000185.1:0-2907 GCF_049318185.1 Flavobacterium sp.
TGTGATGTCGGTATTGCTCAATTTGAGTACTCGGTCTTGAGAGATAATTTTCATCTTGGATACAACCTACAGGTTATCTTCAGGGAAGTCAACGATTTTTTATAAAAAATTAAATCCCACTAGAAGTAAGTCTTTTTAAAGAACGGGGCATGAAGCCCCTTGCCCTTCTAATGAGATAAAATTAAATGACCACGACTTGCGAATATACGAGGATTTCACTATTGTTCCATATATTATGGAAAATCAATACATTTACTTTCGAACATATATGTACTTTTTTTCCAAATGTCTTCTCGTTCAATTTCAGTCTCCCCTACTGTCTCGTAGCGTGCTATAATTCTATACACCAATGGTCAAAATTAATACCCATTTTTTTCTCAGTGTAAAGTGACTAGAAACATTATCACTTGGGCGCACTGTATGTTTTTTCGCAGATCAGGTCGCTCAGTTGTCTAATATACCGGATTATTTCCAGTACCTCAAACTACGTCTTAGTGACGACTGCCCTCATTGCTGCAAAAATTGAATACTAAGTAAGTTAGGGGACTTGAACCCGCATCATGCCCTCTTCAGGCACTTTACCATACGTCTGATCAGGACACTTACTTAGTAAAATTGTATTGCGGCTTGGGTAATTACTCCCAAACCGCAACTTTTCCTCAGAGACCATCCGTAACAGATTTCCAAGTCCGTTATCATGGGTTAGCTTCTTGGTAGCCGGGTCAATCGTGTTGGAAAAATTTATAAAAGAACAAAATGGTGAGGGTAGATGGATTCGAACCATCGCTTGACAGATTTTAAGTCTGTTGACTCTTCCGCTGGTCTATACCCCCATAAAAAGAACACGCACAATCTACTAGAAACTGTGGCCCCTGTCAAGGGGAAAAATTTGGTAGTCCATGAGAAAATCGAATTCTCGTTTCCGCCGTGAAAGGGCAGTGTCATAACCACTAGACCAATGGACCGCTAAAATTTTATTGAAAGAACTAGCACAAATCTTATAATAAAGTGTAATAAGAATTGAACTATGGACAAACCTACACTAGAGACCTACGTTAGTCAAGGGCTTTCACTCGGACAAATTTCAAAAATTACTAACAAAAGTAGAACGAGCATTCGCCATTGGCTTAAAAAATTCGATTTAAAAACTAAAAACAAATCTTTTAAAGAACAGCCACGAACTAAAAGTATTGTACTTATTAATGATATACAATTCAAGAAATGTCCTAAATGTGAAGGAGTGAAAAACTTGCAAAATGAATTTTACACTTCTAAAAATGGTGATGTTCATGGATGGTGTAAGCCGTGTAATAATAAAATCACTTATGAAAAACAATTAGCTAGAAAAGTAGAATGTGTGAAATATAAAGGAGGCAAATGCATTGTTTGCAATTACGATAAATATATTGGTGCATTAGATTTTCATCATATAAACCCAGAAGAAAAAGAATTTAATATAGCTCAACTAAGAAGTTATAGTTTAGAATTCTTAACTAAGGAATTGAATAAATGCGTTCTGCTTTGTAAAAACTGTCACGCTGAAGTGCATCATGGATTAGTAGATTTAAAAGAACAAATTAAAATTGGTGGTCTGAGCGGGGCTTGAACCCGCAACTTCACGCTTATAAAGCATGTACTCTGAACCAGTTGAGTTACCAGACCAACAAGAAATATGCAATAGTCTCTGTGGGCCGTGTCGAGATCGAATCGACAATCAACATTTTATGAGAATGCTGCTTTAAGTCCAGTTTAAGCTAACGGCCCATAGAAACTACTACATATTAAATTTTAAAAGAACTGAAAAAATGGTAGGACTGGAGGGTAACGCTCCCTCTTCAATAGATTAAAAGTCTATTGCATCACTTTAATGCTTCAATCCCATTTAAAGAACACGATCAATTTACCATACTTTCACTGATTGTCAAGGAATTCTTGAGGTTCAAAAGCTTTTACCTTCTTGATATCTCTGTCTCCTAGCGTATCTTCCATTTCCTTTATTCCTACCTTTATAAGTAGGAGTTAAAGTGTCGCAATTACTGCAAATTAATCTTAAATTTTTTAAAGAACAGTCATCTGAATTTCCATTAACATGATCTAATATTAACAAAATGGGTTTATCACCCCACTCAGAAAAAGAACACATTTGACATTTATGTCCACCTTTACTTATTAAATAAGATTTAAAAGTATCATTTGTTACTTTTTTACCATCTTCGATAGATATCGCTGTTTGTTTCTTTTTGTTATCAAAGAAACATTTCGTATTACAAAATCTTTTGTTTTTAGTTTGCGATCCGCAACAGACGCATACTCTTTTAATAGCTTTTTTTGGATTATTAAATACAGCGGAACAAGAAGAACTGCAAAAACCATTAACGTGTTTAACAAAATAATCTATTGCATTATTACAAGTTTTACACTTTTTTGGATTTTTATAATATTCTTGTTTATCAAAATCAGCTTTTTGTTTCTTTAAAATTCCGCTAAATTTACCTGAGCAAGAGAGAGAACAAAAATGTTTTTGTTTTGCTTTTGAACACCTGTTGTATTCATTAATTAGTTTTGAAAATTTAATTTTACAAAACTCGCATTTGATTTCTATAGATTCCATAATCTATATTACACTAAAAATGGAGCCTCAAGTCAGATTCGAACTGACAAAGGATGATTAATCCATACTTGTTTACAAAACAAGGCCGATAGCCATTTCCGGTCATTGAGGCATTAAACTTCACTACATCTTACACTATTTCTTTATAGTTTCTAAAGCTTTACATCCATTAGTAGTAATATATCTAATACTATCAATACTAATAAAGCCTTTACGAATTAAATACAATTCATGATCGCGCTGAATCGCGGTTCTTGACAAACCAGTTTTTGCAGCGAGCATAGAAAGAGTACAGC
>NZ_JBMOGV010000186.1:0-2884 GCF_049318185.1 Flavobacterium sp.
GATAGAGCGGGTGTTGCCCTTACGGTAATCCGAAAAATCGAGCAGGGCAAGGGAAATTTGAATTTGGAAAAGGTGAACCATGTGCTTTCTATGTTTGGACATACCCTGGCACCCGTTGCTATAAAAGATATGCTAATGCAAACACCCGAAGATGAGAGCCGCTGAAGTATTTTACCATAACAACCTAGCTGGTTTACTTACAGAAACAGATGAAGGTCATTTTATTTTTCAATATGACGAACTCTATGTAAAAGATTATCCTAATCAGTTTGTAACGTTCACCATGCCGGTTTCTAAATATCCCTATCACGATAAGCACCTATTCCCATTTTTTGAAGGACTTATTCCGGAAGGTTGGCTTTTAGATGTTGCAAAAACTCATTACAAAATCAACTCAAATGATCGTATGGGCTTATTGCTTGCCTGTTGCCAAAACTGTATTGGTGCTGTGAGTGTAAAACCTTTAAGTATTTCAAATGAGTAAAAAATGTTTATACTGCTATAATGAATTGGCCGAATTAGAACAGCTTGATTTCCATCCAAAATGTAGTCTGGCCTTTTTTGGAACCAAACAACCCCCATCACTCAATTACTCATTAAGTGAAATGAATGAGTTGGCTAAAGAAGTTGTTAGCAATCGAATTGTAATTCCCGGAGTTCAACCCAAACTTTCTCTTTCACAGATAAATGATACATTGAATAAATCTGTTCATTCCAGACTAACAGTTGTAGGAGCTTTAGGTGGTAATTATATACTCAAACCACCGTCTAACATTTATCCTGAAATGCCGGAAAATGAACACCTAACGATGAAGATTGCGGAGGCATTTGGCATTCAAACGGTTCCTGCAAGTTTGATTCGGCTTCATTCTGGTGAATTAGCGTATATCACCAAAAGAATTGACAGAACTGCGGATGGTGAAAAAATTCATATGCTTGATATGTTTCAAATTACTGAAGCAGTAGATAAGTATAAGAGTACTATGGAACGGGTGGGAAAGGCGCTTCGCATGTATTCAACCGACACGCTGCTCGATCAATTAAAATTTTTCGAGTTAATGCTTTTTTGCTTTGTAACCGGAAACAATGATATGCATTTAAAAAACTTTTCTATGATAAATAAAGAAGGAAAATGGTCACTATCTCCTGCGTATGATTTGCTGAATGTAAGTTTAGCTAACCCATCAGACCATGAAGAATTGGCGCTACTAATGGAGGGCAAGAAAAGAAAATTTACCCGGCAACATTTTGAAAGATTTGGATTGGGGCTGGGTTTGAACAACAAACAAATTGTAAAGGCTTTTGACAGATTTTTAAAAAATAAATTAAAAGCAAAAAGCTTGATTGATGCATCCTTTTTAAGCGAAAGAATGCAAGTTGCCTATTGGAATATTATTTTACAAAAACTGAAAGTACTCGAAGAAAAGTAAACAACCAACCTATTGATTATTACAGCTTAACTAATTCAAAACGGTAATGAATATGGAAAAGAATGAACTACAATATTTCTCCTGCCCATAGCCTATCTAAAAATATCTTCCAGGGCATTACAGTAATATCACCGATTTTTCTTTCAGTGGGGTCGCAGCTAACTACTATTAATTTTTTGACTGAATACTCCTCCGAAAAGCCTTTTAACCCCTTCAGATGATGGGATTGTACATTGGATGTGCTTTTAACTTCAATGGCTACTTCATGGTCTCCCAGAATAAAATCAACTTCCATTTGAGAGGTAGTTCTCCAATAAGCAATCGGATACTGTTTTCCTGAATATTGGGTATGGGCGTATAATTCTTGATAAATAAAATGTTCAAATGCATTACCAAATACTTCGCTGCCCGGTTCAACCTCTCCCCTCTTTAACAGGTGGCCGGCAATTCCCAGATCAAAATAGAAAAACTTGGGTGATAGAATGACTCGTCGCTTGGGTTTTTTTTGAAAGGAAGGTATAAACCTGCCGATTAGTGTATCCTGTATTATTTGAAAATATTCCCTTACTGTATTATGACTAACACCACAATCGGAGGCGATATTAGAAAAGTTAACCATTTCTCCATTAGAGAAAGCAGCAGCCCGCAAAAATTGGGTGAATGATTGCATATTTCTAATTTTGGCTTCAGCTGAAATTTCTTCCTGCAAATAACTACCAACATATGCATCCAGGAGTGGTTTTGGATTTTGAGAAGCATAATGTCGGGGAAGCAAACCACTATTTAGTGCTTTTAATAAATCAAATTCGGGTATTTCGGAATAGCTTAAGGGTAATAATTCATACCGCAAAGCCCGTCCACCCAGAAGATTGGCTCCAGAACGAATAATCTTTCTTGCACTAGAGCCACTAAGTATACATCTTCTTCCCTGATTAACCATTAGCCAATGAATTTCATCTAATAGTGCCGGAATTTTTTGTATTTCATCCACTACCACAAGTCGATTAGAAGTATCTGCTAAAACCACCTCCCTAAATTGTTCCGGCTCACTAATATATCTACGAAACACATCAGATTTCAATAAATCAAACCACAGTGCATCCGGATAAAGCTCCTTTAATAGGGTACTTTTCCCAGTCTGTCTGGCCCCCCAAAGAAATAAACTCTCTTCGCCCGCATTAATAAATTGCTGTTTACGGTGAAACATAGCATCTGTTTTACTTACAAATATCATGTATTTTGTAAATAATACTTACAAAATACATGATATTTTTAAAATAGATTACTAATAAATAAACTATATATGACTATTTATTTTAAATTATTATATGCTTATTTAAATTATGGAGTAAAATTTGGATTCAATTCCAAAAAAATTGCCATTTTATTGGATTCTATTCCAAAATATTGGCAAAATGAACAAAAACTGTAATAGTGAGGGAAGATTAGAATCG
>NZ_JBMOGV010000187.1:0-2884 GCF_049318185.1 Flavobacterium sp.
GATTTAAAGCAAATCAAAGAAGAACTTGGGTTTGATTTGGAATATAAAAGAAATGTGGGCTACAAATGTGAAAATGAAAGTATAGTTGAAGCTATTACCTTTAACATTGAAACTAAAGATTATTACTTGGTTTTTCCCATTTGTTATCATTCCAATCTATTCATACTATAATTCCTTTTGCCATACTATTTTACGTTTGTATTAATTGTTGTAGTTGTTAATTAAATAATTTCTCCATTGTCCATTTCCTCTTCCAACTGAAAAAATTTGCTTTTCTGCTTCAAATCCTGAACAATTTAAAAGCTCAGCAAGATTATCTATATTTTGACAAAATAGTTCGTACGTGTTTGAGTCATTATTGTCATTTACCCAATTGTTACCCGTTAAGTTAACTATAGGGACTCCTGTTAATAAATTAATTGATTTAGCAACCCATTGGTCCATTATATAACCATTCAAATTAGGTACTAAAAAACAAATAAGTTTAGTAAAATAACCTATACCAATACCGGGTAGCATATTAGCACTTCTTTGATTTTGAAAAACTTCAAACGCACGTTGCCGTGTCACAAAGTTTCCATCACGTAATTCTTTAACTAACTCTATTATTACATTTCTATTTTCAAAAAGTTTTCTACCATGGTCTCGTCTCATACCTCCCCAAGATAAAATTGCTATAAGAGTATTTAAGTTATTATTATTTTGATTCTGGCAATACTCAAATAATTCATACCGATTAAATTGTCTATTTAAAAAAGGGTCTAAATTTTCATCTGCACCTACAACAGATATTCCCCAATTTAAGGAGTTATTACCAACATAACCTTGGTCATTATTACCGATTTGAATTAAATAATTTAAGTGAATTTCGTTCATAGAAGTTTATATTTAAGATTATCAAACAAATATAACATTGTACTTAGTCAAAATATGACAATGTAACTGGGAGGTTTTATTTTTTCAAACAATTTAAAGAATACTTCACTAGCCTTGTTTATTTGTTGCCCAAGAAATATCCCATAAATGACTTCTAACATCATACATATTTAAAGAAATTTCACTTGTATTTCCCTCTATTGCTCTTAATGAATTGTTGGTTTCTTCCAAACTTTGAAATAAAACCTTTAATCCTTCAATTACATTATCCAATTTTGTAGATATTTCTAATAAGTATTGCTGATTTGCTTTTTCGGGTGAAGTCATAAATAAACCTGCATCTTCTAATTTGTTATACACTTTATTAAATTTAACTATATCACCGTTTACTTCCTTTACTAAAATTGTCAGTAATTCATAACAATTATCTATTTCCTTTTTTTCTTGTTTTAACTTTTCTAATGGAATACCATAAGGGTCAACAATATAATTTTCGGTACTATTGAGATATAAATCTCGATATTTTTTTTCCTTATTTTCGATATGTTCTAAAAAACGAATAACTTTATTGAATTGATTGTCAACATACAAATTATATTTTTCATTTAATTCATTATACAATACAACAGAACCTATAGCTTGGGATGGGAATTCTTTGAGCAAAATTTCTTTATTAATAGATTCTTTTGCCAATTCTATTTTATTATCTGTTTTTTCTACACTTTTAATAACATCCTCAATATCCTTGGTAATTTTATAAAATTGGTGAATATCCGTCTCGATTTTATCTAAATCTATTTTTTCCATCTTTGTTTATTTTAATTAATTTAAAATTACTTTGTTTTTATGAATTTTTCATAGACAGCAATGTCTTTCAATTTCAGATTCTTTTGAATTAATTCTAAACGAATAATTTCATTTTTTAATTTTAATAATCCATCAAACTCTTTCGAATATTTTTTACGAACTTCACTAATAATTAAGTTCAAATCTACTCTAGATAAATTAGATTTTTTCTCGGCAATTAACTTCGATAAACTAATAATCTTCATAGCAAGTGCAACAATAATAATATATCCAAAAATCATTTTGTAACCGCTATTTTCAATATAATCTAAACCAATAAAGTTTACATAAACGTAGTAAAATGTTGGTATGCATAAAATACATAATAAGATTCGTTGTTTTTTTCTCTTGCTCTGCAAATCATCAAGATTCAATCCTCCCTCTGTTTCAATTAATTTTGTTAATTCCATAAAATCCAATCCAATAAACTTTTCAAGTTTGTCAAAATTCAATTTACCGCCACCAAACTTTGTAGCAATTGCTGTATTTATTTCATTAATAAATTTACCAAGATTGGTACTCACATTTTTCTTATAATCCTCTTTTATTAAATTTAGTTGTTTATCAAAACTGCTTTTTATTTTAACTAAATCTCTTTGTGGAGATTTTATATCTTCAATTAATTTTTCAAGATTATTAAATAGTATTTTTTTACTTTCTGAAAGTTGTGAAATTTTAAGTTCTAATTCACTTACTTTATTAAGTTGAGCGGGTTCAATTTTCTTTACTTTCTTCGGCGTGAATTTTCTATCACTTGAAGTATCACTTTTAAATGTTTTACTTTCAATATTATCACTTGTCTCTATAATCATTTTTGAGGAATTGTCTTGTTTTTTAGAATCTAAACTACCTTCAAGATACATTTCAACTTCGTCCGTATCAAGTCCTAATTTCTCAGCTTTACGCAAAATAATTTCACGTTCTTTATCGGTTACTTGCCCATCAACAAGTGCCATTTTGATTAATTTTTCAATTTCTGGGTTCATAATTATTTTATTTATTCAAACATATTAAAATCAATCCTCAAATACAACTTTCAACTCCTTATCTACAACTTCTTTGTTTTCTCCAAAAGTAATTTGAATATAAATCGTTGCAGACATCCCTATAAAATCAGTGAAAAACACCATGCTTTGCTGAGGGCTGTAGGTGTATCTTGAGT
>NZ_JBMOGV010000188.1:0-2869 GCF_049318185.1 Flavobacterium sp.
AAATATTTGTCTTTATTGACAGACCTAAAAGCGAGGCTAATTAGTCTTGAAGACATAATTCAAAAAAGAGATGAACTACAAGATGAACTTTCGAAAACATATAAAGGCTCACCAAGGACATTTAGTAAAGCTTATGTAACCGCACAAAAGTCTTTACAAATCAATGAAGAATTGACATTTAGTGATGAAGAAATTGACAAATTTTTACCGACACCATTACGAAAAAAATAAGCAATACATATAACAGTACCTACCCAAAAGTGGCGGTTCAGTGGTTAAATCAAGCTTTGTGTATCTATCAAAGCTTGTACTTGGATTACAGTGAAGTGCTTGGAAATTGACACCTTCGTCTAGATGCAAAACTATAGCTGCCATATTGCTCGGCCAAATACTAAGACTGAACAAGGTAAAAAAATATGTTAACTTTATACCAAACTTAATAAAAAACAAAATGAAATTATCGGGAAAAGAGCTACACAATAAATTGGTATACGATTACAAGATTATTGGAGAAAAAGGAATTATCAATTTTTCGCTCAAAGACCTAACTATTTCTATTGAAACAAAAGACACGGTTGGAAACCTTTTGCAAGAATGGCTGAAGGCGTGGCTAATGAAAGAAAATGTGGAATTTGAGGAAAATCCCAACTCTCAAGTTTTTCCAGACTTTTACCTTGATAATTACAATAAAAAATTAGGGCTGCTTGAAGTGAAATCTTTCGATTGGGATAGAGGCCCGGGCTTTGACCTCGCTAACTTTGACTCTTACTGCAACTCTTTGCTGACTTCTGCTTATCGTTTAAATTCTGATTATCTGATTTTTTCTTATCAAATGAAAGGAAGCGAACTGACGATTAAAGATGTTTGGATCAAAAAGATTTGGGAATTGGCTTGCCCGAGTAGCACATACCCGCTAAAAGTTCAGGAAAAGAAAAGTGTAATATATAACATCCGACCAGGAATTTGGTTTTCCGAACGCTCTAAATTTAAACCATTTAACTCGTTAGAAGACTTTCTTTCTGCACTCAACGAAACACGTTACCAATATCCACAAACACGTCACAGCAATGGGCATTGGCTACAAAATGTTTTAAAAAATTACGAAGAACATACTGGCGTTAAACTGCAAGTTCGCTAACGTAAACTTCGGCCAATTTATTCGCTACAAATTCAACTACTGGAACTGCAACGGTATTTCCTAATAAGTCAAAAGCATCATATTCTTTGGTTGGAATTTCGTACCATTCAGGAAATCCAAACAACCGCAAACCTTCACGAATAGTCAATCTACGCAAACCTTTTCCATCGGGAACTGCTAAACGAGAAACGTCTGTTGCTACCAAAGTAGGAGCAATATCTTTAGGGTCGAGAATCTTATTAACTTCAAAACTTAATTTCCCAGTTACAATATTATAACCCTTTGGCTTGGTTTCATCATATTCCCGAACAGAAATTGAACCATCAGCGGTTTCAATTTTGGCTAATTTTTTAGGGTGTTCTAACTTCAAATATCCTTTTGAAGTCAAATCATCTAACAAATTTTTCAATTCTTTTTTCGGCATATCTATAAACGTATTAATTTGCTCTAAAGTCAAAGCCATTCCGTCCATCCAGTCAATCCCAATTTCTTCCGCCCACTGCTTTTTTCTTCTTTGTTTGAATAACTGGTTTAGGATTTCAGCTTGCTGTTTAGAAACGCTTCCTTTGATTTCAATATCCCAACTATGAATATTATTATCTCCACCACGCTTGTCTTTAATTGATTTTCCGTACAAATCTTCCAAAGTAAAATGAGCCAAAAGTTTATTTATTAAATCAGATTTCAAAGTTGGCAAACCTTTCTCTAAAATATTTTCTAATGATTTATATCGAGGTTCATTTCCATTTAAATCTATCTTCTCATCTTTTGTTCCTACAATAAAAATTCTTTTACGAGATTGCGGTAATCCAAATTCTAAACTATCAAAAACCTTCCAATTTGTCTTATAACCCAAATCATTTTCTAATGTATACAAAATAGTTTTTAGTGTTCTGCCGATTTCATCAGTTTTGTTTTCTAAATCGTGTTTTACCAAGCCCTCCACATTTTCGAGAATAAAACCATAAGGTTTTTTCTCTCTCAAAATTCTTTCGATTTCAAAAAACAAAGTACCCCTTGTATCTAAAAAACCTTGACGCTTTCCGCCTGCACTAAACGGCTGACAAGGAAAACCACCCAAAAGAAAATCAAAATCTGGAATAAACTCATTGCGGATTTCAAAAATATCGCCTGCCAAAAATTCGTGGCCAAAGTTATGCTTCAGCGTTTTTACAGCATATGGTTTTATTTCTGAAGTCATCACACACTCCGTTTGCATTCCAGCATCTTTAAATGCTCTTTCAAAACCTAAACGAATCCCACCAAGGCCTGCAAAAAGGTCAATAAATTTTACAGTACTAATTTTCATTTTTTTGAAGTTTTATAATTTTCATTTGATTCGGCAACCATTAACAATTGACTTTCATAACTTTCAATTTCAAGCTTATGACAACCAATAACGGTAAGACATTGCAATAAAAATGTAGCACTAAAACTACCACGACTAATCTTGCTGTCAATACTTGCTTTTGTTTCTTCAACACCGATTTCATTTAGTAATGCGACCAAATCTGCATTGGAAAAACCACGTTTCACCATTTCTGACTTTAGAAGTCGTTTTGCTTTATCATCCCAGTTTGACATAATCAAGATGTTTTTTGCAATTTTAGATAATAATTATCATATTTGCAAATAAAAACGTTAATCTTGGAAATAAATCAAAGTTTGCCCGTGCAATGTTGCGGACTGCTCAAAAAAATGAACCGGGAATGCGCTTATATGATTCGGCGG
>NZ_JBMOGV010000189.1:0-2856 GCF_049318185.1 Flavobacterium sp.
TTTATGATGGATTTCGTAATAGGATGGGCATGACAATCACTCCTATTCCAAAAAAATAGTATAAAAAAAATAATATAAAAAAAATAATTTTATGAAAAAAATTTACGACAACGATTTTTATGAAAACAGAAATCAAGACACTTATGTTTCTGCACAAAAAATTTTAAATCTAATTTTCGAAAAGTCTCATCCAAAAAGTGTAATTGATTTTGGTTGTGGTGTTGGCACATGGTTAAAAGTGTCAAAGAATTTGGGCGCAACTAATGTTTTAGGTTTTGAGGGATCATGGTTAAATAAGTCACATTTAGAAATAGATGAAAATGAATTTCAATATGCTAATTTATCTGAGGCGGTTATAGTGGATGAAAAATATGATTTGGCCATATCTTTAGAAGTGGCTGAGCATATTAATGAAAAATTTGCTGATATTTTTGTGTCTAATTTAGTTAATGCATCTGATATTGTTTTGTTTTCTGCCGCTATTCCTTTTCAAAGAGGAAGTGGTCATGTTAATGAGCAGTGGCCTGAATATTGGATTGATAAATTTGCCAGTCATAACTATACTGTTATTGATTTTGTAAGACCCAAAATATGGAATGAAAATGGTATAAAAACTTGGTATAAACAGAATATTCTATTATATATAAATAAAGAAAAAATTTCTTTAATTGAAGAATTCAATTTTTCAACATCGAATCAATCTGATATGTATTCAATAGTTCATCCAAGTACTTTTATGCGACAGGTTGAATTAAGTCAACCTAAATACATGCCCCTTTTTAAAACATTGAAAGCACTCCCATATTTATTCTTTAGTCGAATTTTAAAAAAAATATTGAAATAAAAATCATTTTCAATAAGTCTTTTACTATAATGTAAATTTATTTTTTGTTAAATCAATATAATAGTAAACCAAAAAATGAACAACCAAATCATAGTAGCTCTACTTTTAGATGATTAAAATCAAAAAAAATGGGTTTTAGACATTGTTAATTTTTAAAAAACAACCCAAATTCTACTATTGTTGAAGTTGTCATTAATTCCACAAAAAAACACCCTCTTGATCTTCTTTTATGCATAGATTACTGAGGTTTTAAGATGCTAAATTATTTATCTCTAAAAGTAGTATTTTTAATGTAACTTTTATTTTTTTAGCTTCTGCTGCTGTTCATTAAGTAAAACCACTTTAAAAAATATAATGATTATTTAGATTAAGCTGCTATTCAATTTGTTTAAGATAAAAATCAAGATGCAATTATTAATTACAATTCAAGGGCCTATTTACATAAATAACATTTCTTAACTATGAAAATTTTAATCACTGGAGCTGCTGGCTTTATAGGAATGCATACTGTTCAAAAATTCGCCTTTTTAGGTTACGAAATTATCGCTTTAGATAATATCAATTCCTATTATGAAACCGATTTGAAATATGCGCGTTTAGCAGCACTAGGAATTGAAAGAAATGCTATAGTTTATAACAAATTAATTAAAGGTCATGGTGATAACATCTCCTTTATCCAATTAGATATTCAAGATGCTGGAAATTTGAATGTATTATTTGCAACTCAAAATTTTGATATTGTCATTCATTTAGCTGCACAAGCTGGTGTAAGGTATTCAATAACTAATCCTAGAGATTATATAGACAGTAATATCATAGGTTTTTATACCATTCTGGAAGCCTGTAGAAATTTTGAAGTACAACATTTACTATTTGCTTCTAGTTCCTCAGTTTATGGAGATACTGAAACTATTCCCTTTTCTGAAAATCAAAATACCGACTCTCCAGTAAGCTTTTATGCTGCAACCAAAAAAAGTAATGAAGTTATGGCGCATGCTTATGCTTCTCTATATGAATTAAAAATTACTGGATTACGTTTTTTTACTGTTTATGGTCCATGGGGAAGACCTGATATGGCTCCTGTTTTATTTGCCAAAGCAGGAACAGAAAGTCAACCTATAAAAGTGTTTAATAATGGAGAGCAAAGTCGAGATTTCACCTATATTGATGATATTGTTCAGGGGATTGTGCTTGTTGCTGAAAATAAATCTTTATTGAAGAATTATCAAATTTTAAACATAGGAAAAGGTAGTCCAGTTTCCTTAATGGATTTTATTCGTCTATTAGAAAAAGAATTGAATTTACAATTTGACTATCATTTTATGCCTCCTCAAAAGGGTGATGTAGTAACCACTTATGCTGATACTACAGCCATTGAAAAGTTAGGCTATAAAGCTTCAACTCCACTGGAAATAGGCATTCCTAAATTTGTTACTTGGTTTTTAAAGTATTATTATCATAATGAAAAAAATTAAAGTTCTTTATTTAATTGATACTTTAAATGTAGGAGGAGCCGAAAAAAGCTTGGTGGATATTGCTATTCATAATTCTATAGTTGAACCTATTTTTATTACAGTTTATAAAGGCGATAGCTTAGTAAATTTACTTAAACAAAATACTATTGAAGTACATCAATTAAATAATTCATTCAGATATGAATTTAATACAGTAGTCACTCAATTGCTGCCTTTAATTGATGCCATAAAACCAGATATCATTCACTCTACATTATTTCGCTCGGATATAATTGCTCGAAAAGTTAAGCAACATCGAAATATTCCTTTAATTTCAAGTTTTGTCAATAATACGTATCTGAAAGAGCGTTACAAAACCTTAAGTTTAGTTGGTAAATTGAAGTTATTTGGATGTCAGCTTATGGATAGATGGAGTGCTAAGAAAGTAGATTTATTTATATCTAATTCGGCCACCATTATGGAAAAAAATAGCAAAGCATTAGGTATTAAAAAAGACAAAGTTAAAGTAATTTACAGGGGACGTTCTTCCAAAAATTT
>NZ_JBMOGV010000190.1:0-2848 GCF_049318185.1 Flavobacterium sp.
CCCCGACCCTCTCGGTGTAAACGAGATGCTCTGAACCAACTGAGCTAATCGCCCTTAATGCGAGTGCAAATATAGGCTACTTTTTTAATTCTGCAAATAAAAAACAATAAAAATTATAAAATTTCTGCTACTACAAAAGTACTTCCGCCTATATAAATAAAGTCTTTTTGCGAAGCGCTTTCCTTTGCTGCTAGATAAGCGGTTGATACGGAATTATATATTTTACCTTTAAGATTAAAAATGGCAGCTTTTTCTTCTAGAATTGTTGGTTCTAATCCTCTTGGATTATTAGGTTTACAGAAATAATAAATAGCATTTTCGGGAAATAAAGGTAGAATTTCCTCTAAGTTTTTATCATTTACAACTCCCAAAATAATATGCAATTGCTCAAATTGCTCCTTTTGTATTTGTTGTAAAACTACCAAAAGACCATGAGCATTATGTGCCGTATCACAAATTATTTTTGGATTTTCCCCAAGTTGTTGCCATCTTCCTTGAAAATTAGTATTCTTAATCACATTCAAAAAACCTTTTATTATAGCATCTTCAGGTATACTAAGGTGTTTTTTTTCTTGTAACAATTTAACCGTTTGAATGACTGTTTTTTTATTATGAATTTGATAATCACCAAGCAAGGCACATGGATAACCTCCTTGTACTAAATCAGAAGCAAAGTATATTTCGGAATTTGTTATTTTCGCTTTTTCTTCAAAAATGGGTAGGGTTTCATTCACATATTCTCCAATAACCACTGGAATATTTGGTTTAATGATCCCCGCTTTTTCATAGGCTATAGACTCTAAAGTATTTCCCAAAAACTGTGTATGGTCTAATCCTATATTAGTAATGACCGAAACTAAAGGATTTATAATATTAGTAGCATCTAATCTTCCCCCCATGCCTACTTCTATGATATTAATATCTGTTTGCTCTTTTACAAAATAGTCAAAAGCCAATCCAACACTCATCTCAAAAAAACTCAATTCATTAGCTTCAAAAAACGATTGATTAGTATTTATAAAGTCACATACATATTCTTCAGGAATAGGGTTTCCATTAATAGTTATTCGCTCACGATAATCTTTTAAATGGGGTGAAGTATATAAACCCACTTTATATCCAGCTTCTTGTAAAACAGAGGCAAGTAGGTGAGAAGTAGAACCTTTTCCGTTAGTGCCAGCTACATGAATACATTTTAAATATTGTTCGGGATTTCCTAGATGTTTGGCCAGCAAAATCGTATTGGTAATGTCTTTTCGATACGCTGTAGCGCCCTGTGTTTGGTACATAGGTAATTTGTTAAACATCCAATCTAAGGTTTCTTTATAGTTCATAATTTTAGAAAAAATTAATCATGTGATATACTTTTTTATCTTTTTTTTCGTTTATATTGTAATGCATATTTTAGTGATACAAAATTGAAATTATTTTCAGAATTAATAGCCAAAAAATAGATAAATATGATTAGTACATTTTTGCAGTTACAAGTTGACTCCCTAGCCCAAGCTATTCCAACAGCAGCGCCAACTAATGCTGCTTTAACCAATGAAGTTTCTGTTTTAGAATTTATTCTGAAAGGTGGTATTTTCTTAATACCCATTGCCATTTTATTATTTTATACGCTTTATCTAATTTTTGAAAGATATCTTTATATTAGTAAAGCTTCCAAAATAGACAATCATTTGATGACTGATGTACGCAATCATTTGAATAATTCCAATATAGATTTAGCAGTTTCAGCCGCCGTTAGGAGTGGTGCGGCTCAAGGTACTATTATCAAAGAAGGTGTCTTGACCATTGGAAGAAATATTAATGAAATCGAATCTAATATGGAACGTGCCGCCAATATCGAAATCGGATATATGGAAAAAAAACTAGGACAATTAGGACTAATTGCGGGTATAGCACCAACATTAGGTTTTATCGGAACCATTTCGGGAGTTATTAAAATTTTCTATAGTATTTCAGTTACTGAAGATATTAGTATCGGAAATATTTCTGGAGGTTTATATGAAAAAATGATTAGTAGTGGCGCTGGACTAATCGTTGGGATTATTGCTTATAGCGCTTATCATTTATTCAATGGTAGTATTGATGCTTTTTCTTTAGCCATCCAAAAACAAGTATTAGAATTTATAAATATAATTCAAAGACCAAATGGCCATAAAGCGAAATAAACGATTTCATGCAGAAGTCGCTACTTCCTCTTTGAGCGACATTATGTTCTTCTTATTGTTGTTTTTCTTAATCATTTCTACGTTGGCAAACCCAAACGTGATTAGAATGACATTGCCAAAATCAAAAACTAATGAAAAGACTAATAAGCAATTAATCACGCTTTCAGTAACCGAACAAAAGCGCTTTTATGTAGATAAAGAAGAAGTTGGATTCGACCAATTAGAAACCAAGTTGTTATCTAAGATGAACCCGGCAAAAGATTTAACCGTAGTCATTAGAATTCCTGCCACTATGCAAGTGCAAGACTTGGTTGATGTATTGCAGATAGGAGTAAAGAACAAACTGAAGTTTGTTATTGCAACGAGTCCAAAATAAGTTATTATTACTTGTAGGAATTTTAATGAAAGTATGCTATTTCTAGCCAGGCTAAATACTATCGTGTTTAATTCAAACTAAAGGTATAAATGATTTTCCCAACCTGTTTTTCAGGAGCATTACTATCGGCTTGCCATTTGGTATTCATGGCTGCTATTCGAGCTTGATCTAGTAAACATTTTGCTGTATTAGTTGTTCCTTGCACACCAGCTGTTACACTAATGGTATTGCCATTTCTGTCTACAGAAACTTGTACGGCAACTCTTCCTTGCTCTTGGCAAGTATAATCGGGTTG
>NZ_JBMOGV010000191.1:0-2847 GCF_049318185.1 Flavobacterium sp.
GGAATCCACTATTTAAAAGAAAGAAATACGTCCATATAGCCCCGATGGAAGTTAGCTAACCTGCAGGCAGATATGTACAAAAGTTTTTCTGAAAATAAGGGATTTTTTGTAAAATTCAACCTTGTTTTTACAAATCGATATCTGATAGTAGTTCCGACATCTTAACACCCAATGCGGAACAAATTTTCGAGAAGATGTTAATGGAGAAGTTTTGTTTGCCATTAAGAATTCTGCGGATGCTTTTCTCGTCAATATCACAAGCAGAGGCAAACTCCAAATTACTTTTAAACTTGATTTTTGCCCTATTGTTGATTAACTGACCTAGCTTTACTAATTGTTCTTCTGACATAGGTCAAAATTCCATTAATACAACCTCACAACATCGGCATATATGCCGATTAAATAAAAAAAGCTTATATTTGCAAAAAATTTTTATGCTTTTGAAGTCTAATTACTTAATATTTAACAAAATGAAAAAAATAATACTCTTTTTGGTGATGGCTGTAGCTTTAACCACCTCAACACTTTTTGCTCAAGTGCCTTCTTATGTTCCAACAAATGGTCTTGTTGGTTATTGGCCGTTTAGTGGCAATGCCAATGATATTAGTGGTAATGATAATAATGGAACTAATAACGGGGCTACATTAATTACAGATAGATTTGGTAATACAAATAGTGCTTATAGTTTTGATGGCATAAATGACTTTATTCAAGCTCCAAATTATGCTTCAAATAGTTCTTTTACAGTTTCATGTTGGGTAAATATGTCAACTTATAATCTGAATTCTCTTGGTTCTAATGATTTTATTTTCTTTGCAAATCATTCAGGGACTAATAATTCAAGTCGTAATTTTATGTTAGGTTACCGTAATTTTGGTAATGAAAATGGCTTCTCTTCTTACATATTTAATAGCACGGGTGCTCAATTAGGAGGTTATGCAACTAATCAAACGCCTCCATCTGTTAATTCTTGGCATCATTTAGTAAGTGTTTTCGAAAATGGAACTTATATCAAAATGTATTTGGATGGTGTATTATTTTATAATCAAACAAGTAATGTTCCAACTCAAAGTAATATGCCAAGTCTACCTTTGTTTTTTGGAATAGGCGTTGCAACACAATTTGATTTCTTGGAAGGGAAATTAGATGATGTTGGTTTTTGGAATAGAGCACTTACTGAGACTGAAATTACCAACTTATATAACTCATCCTTGCCTCAAACCGCATGTTTGCCAGCCAATATTCCTACGACAGGACTTGTGGGTTATTGGCCTTTTTGTGGCAACGCCAACGATGAAAGTGGTAATGCAAACAATGGAACTGTGAATGGGGCTACTTTGACAACGGATAGATTTGGTAATGCAAATAGTGCTTATAGTTTTGATGGTGTGGATGATAAAATCCATATAGGACAACTAAACTTAACTTCAAATTATTCTATTTCATTTTGGTCAAATTTAAATAATTCACAGTTTCAATATCCAATCGGTTTTGGTGTGAATCAAACCAATACAGTCGATTTATTTAAAGGTTATGGTATTGGATATTCTTCTACATTACCACAATGTTCTGGACTAACCAATTCTAAGTACTTTGTATTTGACGCTGTTTCAACATGTAATAATTTTATCGAATGTAATAACATCATTAATCCTTCTCAATGGAGCCATGTGGTAATGAGTAAAAATGGAAATTTGGTATCTATTTATATCAATGGTACATTAGAAAATTCAGGCACTAATTTGAACTTACAAGGTATTATTGACTTATATTTTGGAGTAAGGACCGATTTATTTGCTTACTTTAATGGTATTCTTGACGATATTGGCATATGGAACCGTGCTTTAACCCAAGAAGAAATCACCAACTTGTATAATGTCAATCAATGCATCACTAACATTACCGTTACGGATACGCTTATAATAAACGTTGGGCAGTTATCTTTCAATGACCCAGTTGCATGGGCTAATAGCATCACCATCGCTCCTAATCCTGCAAGTTCTCAAATCAATATCAATTTCAATAACATCACCAATTTGAATGGTGGAACATTGAAAATCATTAATTCATTGGGGCAAGAAGTGGCAACGACACCAATAACAACTTCTGGAACCAACAGCACAATGCAACTAGCAACGTGGGGTGGAACTGGAATGTACTTTGTTCAAATCATCAATCCACAAGGTCAAATTGTGGATATTAAAAAGATTATATTGCAATAAGTTTAGTTAAGTTAAAATTGAGCCACAGGAAACTGTGGCTTTTTTTGTTAGCAGCACGTAGGCGTAGTGTAATCGTTTTAAATCTGCTATAAAATGGTTCGACAACTTGATAGTGAAGGGTACTAAAAGTCCATAATTATATTGTAAATCAGTATATTATGGGCTTTTTTTTACTTTTTTGTCATTACTATCAAAAGAAAACAACAATGAAAGAAGATGGATTCCCGCCTGCGCGGGAAAGACAATAAGGAAAGTACTAGTTTTGTATAACGAATTAGTAGCGTCTGTCTTTCCCGTGTAGGCGGGAATCCACTATTTAAAAGAAAGAAATACGTCCTCAATAGCCCTGATGGAAGTTAGCTAAGCTGTAGGCTGACAGGTTCCCATTCAGGGTTCAAAAGCTCTTCCGTAAGGGGGGGCTTTTTTGTTACTTTTTTGTCATTCCTATCAAAAGAAAACAATAATGAAACAAGATGGATTCCCGCCTGCGCGGGAAAGACAATAAGGAAAGTACTAGTTTAGTAATAAATGATTAGTAGCGGCTGTCTTTCCCGTGTAGGCGGGAATCTTCTATTTAAAAGAAAGAAATACGTCCTCAATAGCCCTGATGGAAGTTAGCTAAGCT
>NZ_JBMOGV010000192.1:0-2844 GCF_049318185.1 Flavobacterium sp.
CTTTTCCTACCGCTGTTCTGTATCCTTTTACTATGTAGGCTGTTTTCATAATTTTAATTTCTCAATGGTTTTCCTTTAGTTAACATAAACTGAATTCTCTCTAATGTTTTTCGCTCTGTACACAAACTCAAGAAAGCTTCTCTTTCAATGTCTAATAAATATTGTTCGCTTACTAGAGTTGGTTCAGATAAATCTCCACCAGCCATAACATACGCTAGTTTATTGGCAATTTTTTGATCGTGTTCTGAGATGTATTTTCCGGCCACCATTTGGTCAGTTCCTACTAAGAACATTCCAAGTGCTTGTTGTCCTAATACTTTTACATCAGTTCTACGAATAGGTTGTGTATAACCAGCTTCAGCTAATAATAATGCGTGTTTTTTAGCTTCGGCTATTTGGCGGTCTTTATTGACTACGACAATATCTTTTCCTTTTTGTAAAACGCCCATGTCAAAAGCTTCGTAAGCCGAAGTGGCTACTTTTGCCATGGCAACTGTCATGAAATATTCTTGTAACACATTTAGTTCTACATCGTTTTTACGGAATAAGTCGGAAGCTCGTAAAGTCATTTCTTTAGAACCACCACCGCCAGGAATTACACCAACGCCAAATTCTACTAAACCTATGTAGGTTTCTGCTGCAGCAACCACTTTATCGGCATGCATACTCATTTCGCACCCACCACCAAGTGTCATTCCGTGTGGCGCTACGATTACTGGAATTCCTGAATAACGCACACGCATCATCGTGTCTTGAAACATTTTGATTGCCATGTTTAACTCGTCGTATTCTTGTTCGACTGCCATCATGAATATCATTCCGATATTGGCACCAACTGAGAAATTAGCACCTTGGTTTCCGATAACTAATCCGTTGTATTCTTTTTCAGCAAGGTCAATGGCTTTGTTAATTCCCATTAAAACATCACCACCAATAGTATTCATTTTTGACTGAAATTCAAGGTTTAAGATACCATCACCTAAATCATGAATTACAGCACCACTGTTGCTCCATACTTTCTTGCTTTCGCGAATATTATTAAGGATAATGAAACTATCTTGTCCAGGAACTTTGGTTTGCGTTTTAGTAGTAATAGAGTAGAAGTAAGTTGCACCTTCTTTTACAGTGTAGAAGCTAGAATTTCCAGACGCTAGCATTTCAGTAACCCATCTTGCTGCTTGATAGCCCTCGGCTTGCATCAAGGCAATACCTTTTTCAACACCAATGGCATCCCATATTTCGAAAGGTCCGTTTTCCCAACCGAAACCAGCTTTCATGGCATCATCAATTTTATATAATTCGTTTGATATTTCAGGAATTCTGTTGGAAACATAAGCAAACATTGAAGAAAATGATTTTCTGTAAAATTCACCTGCTTTGTCTTTTCCTTTTACGAGAACTTTAAATCTATCAATAGGTTTATCGATAGTTTTTGTTAGTTCTAAAGTAGGAAAAGAAGCTTTTTTGACAGAATGATATTCTAAAGTATCTAAATCTAAAGAAAGGATTTCTTTATCTACTTTTTTATAAAAACCTTGACCTGTTTTACTACCAAGCCATTTGTTTTCCATCATTTTAATAATGAAATCTGGTAGTTTGAACAGTTCGTGTGCTTCGTCATTTGGACAATTTTCATAAATTCCGTTAGCAACGTGCACCAATGTATCTAACCCAACCACATCAACAGTTCTAAACGTAGCTGATTTTGGTCGGCCAATTACTGGTCCAGTTAGTTTATCTACCTCTTCAATAGTTAATCCCATTTCTTTTACCAAATGGAATAAACTTTGAATACCAAATATTCCAATTCTATTGCCAATAAATGCTGGAGTATCTTTGGCTATAACCGATGTTTTACCTAAATATTTGGAACCGTATTCAAACAAGAAATCCAATACCTCTTGAGAAGTTTTTGGTCCAGGAATGATTTCGAATAATTTTAAATAGCGTGCTGGATTGAAGAAATGCGTTCCACAAAAATGGGCTTGAAAATCATCACTTCTTCCTTCACTCATAAAGTTGATTGGAATTCCAGAGGTGTTGGAAGTAATCAAAGTTCCTGGTTTGCGGAATTTGTCGATTTGTTCAAAGACTAATTTCTTGATATCCAAACGTTCGACAACCACTTCAATTATCCAGTCGTAATGGGCTATTTTTGCCATATCATCAGTGGTGTTTCCAGTTGTAATTCTGCTGGCGAACTTCTGACTGTAAATAGGGGATGGGTTTGATTTTAAAGCATTTGCTAAATGTTCGTTAACCAAGCGGTTGCGAACTACTTTACTTTCTAAAGTCAATCCTTTTTTTTCTTCGTCTTCGGTAAGTGCATTTGGGACAATATCCAAAAGCAATACTTCAACACCAATGTTGGCAAAATGACAAGCGATTCCCGAACCCATAATTCCGGATCCTACTACTGCCACTTTTTTGATTATCCTCTTCATTTATGTTATTTTAAATTATAAATTTTGAATTTTAAATTATTTGGTCTCATTTATTTTGAATCATTTAGAATTTATAATTCAAATTTAAAAATAGACTTTAAAATATTTTTTTTTCTGTAATTAATTCATTTATTGTGTCGGCAACTTCCATGAAATTTTGAAGTTTTTCTTCAGAAATATTCTTTCGAATGGACTCATTAAATTTTATAACAGTTTCCTTAGACTGTGCTCTCATTTGTTTTCCAAAATCAGTTAAGTAAATTAAAACACCTCTTCCATCATCTGGATTTTTCTTTCGAATGATTAATCCTTTTTCTTCTAATGTTTTTAGTGTTCTTGTCAAACTAGTAGCTTCCATTCCCATTCTAGCACTAATAGCTGTTGATGGCGTTCCATTTTC
>NZ_JBMOGV010000193.1:0-2835 GCF_049318185.1 Flavobacterium sp.
CAAAACAGCATATATGGCATTGCCTGCCTCTACTCTATCTTCTTGTTTAATGTCTCTTGCGCTAACTTCCACTCTCACGTCAACAACTAAATCTATAAATTCATCGCCTAACGTAGTAATTTCTGTTAACATTCCTGCTGTTAACCCTTTTGTAGCCAAATCAGCAAAGAAAATATTTGCCACACGAACTACTCTTTTGGCAGTGATAAACAAATCTGAATCAGTTTGTCTCGCTAAAGCATCAGTACCAAACTTTCTATATTTAGCGCTCTTTTCGCCAAACTTCAGTGCTGCTCTAGCCATCACATTTCTAATTGCTTCACGCAAATTGTCTGCTAGTTTCGTTTTTACCGCTGTTGCATCCGTTTGATCTGCCACAGCTTCTACATCAGTTTCTGTGTTTTCAAATGCGGTAATTTGTGTTTCAAGTAAATTTACGTCAGGCGTTTTTATATTGAATTTATCGAACTCAGTTTTGTCTCTGCGCATAAACGCAATTTTTTCGTTGCCAATTAAAACCAATTTAGCATCAGAAAAATTATACAATCTAACTACTTCTTTCTTTTTCATTTTAAATATATTTAGAGGTTAATACACACAAATATAACGAATTGACAATTATAGCTTTAATTAAATTCGATTTTTATTAACATTTATTGAATGAAAATTATTAATAACTATTGTAATGGGGTTACTATTCTTTATAGATTTTATAAAATAAAAGTATTCAATTTCAATACTTCGTTAATTTTTTAAGCAGCAATTTTACCAAAATCCATCAATTTATTGATGATATTCTTATTTTTAGTCAAGTTCGGGTTAATGCCGAACATTACAATAAATCTGTTTATCAGTAACTCGTTGTTAAATTGTGTTTTATAGTCTGCAATTGAGAACGGTTTTTTGAAGTTTTGTTTGTTCGAGAACCAGTCAACTTTCGCTAAATTTACAGCCGTTAATGCAATGTTTGTGTGGAAGTTAATTTTTTCTTTGCTTCGTGCTTCGCACGTATTGACTCCCGTAAATTGTTTGGCATCCCTGAAAACAAATTCCATTTGAAATCGTGCTCTATAATAAGCGACTATTTGGCTTGTTTCTTGTTTCAAATTTGTAGAAAAGTATATTTTTGTTGTTTTGATTTCATTGTCTTTGATGTATTCTACAAATGCAATTTTAATTTTGCGTTTAAAGGCGACTGAGTAAACAATGGCACCATAAACTTTCATTTCTTTGTCTTGATAGTCAACAGTAAAATGATTCATATCCATGTTTTTAAAATTTATTTTCCCATCGTATTTCTTTGGAGCACCTTTCTTACCAGTTACCGAACCATGGTATAAATATCTTAAATTACTGTCGTCTCTTAATCTGCTTATAAAAAACATTTTTGACTTACCAACAGCTTGAGCAAAAGATATTTTAGAAAAATAAGCATCTGCAATGATGTAGTGCGAAATTTTTTTGAGTTCAATAGCATTATCGATAATCAGTGAACCGTAATATTCTAACAATGTCATTTCTGATTGCTTTAAAACATCAGAACCAGGAGTTTGAATAGAATTGAGATGGAAAGCGGTATTTAAAACCGGATCAATCATTGCAAATCCTGACATTTCATTCCCCCATTTTACTTTGCTGGCAACACCAGACCAAAAATATCCAACACCATAAGTACTTTTGCCTGATTTTGAAAGATACGAAGGGTCAAATCCTATGATTAAATTAGTACTAATAGATGCAACCAAAGTTTTGTTGAATTCAAAAAAATCGAAATCTTTTTTAAAATTATTTCGATAAGATTGTTCACAAAGATTACCATATCTTTCCATTTGCAAAAAGTTCAATCTTCCTTTTATACTTAAAAACAAAATCAACACATGATGCACAAAATTTTTTGTACTTTTGTTAACTAAGTAGAACTTTTTAGATCTCAATGTTCTAATAATCAATAATTTAATATTTTGGCTTGCCTGTGGATTCACTTTTGTAGAATTACGGAATAATCTTACAAACTACGAAATTTCACGGGTTTTGCCAAATTATTTAACACTTATTTTATTGAAAATCAATAATTTAAACTATTTTATAACGAAGCATTGTATATAATAATTGTTTGTTTAATGCACAAGTAGTATATTCAATAGATTATGAAAACCAAGTGAATTAAAAAATATATTTCGTGGCTTAAAAAATCTACCCGGGTGGAAGAATAGCTCAAAAGTGCAACTGATGATGTATTAAATAAATATGATTTTGTTTTACTTTCTCAAGACATTTATTAATTCCTGGTGAAATTAAAAGTCCTTTAAAAAAGAAATAAGCTAGCTTAAGTATTTTAGCTTGAATAAATTTTAAACAAGTAATGGATTCTAGTATCTAGCTAAATCATAAGAAATGAAATCAAGTTCTTGGCAGAGCTAATCAGTTAATTAGAATTTCATAACCTTGGTCTAAAATATGATTTATTTGCTTTGACAAAACAAAAACGTACATCTAGGTATTCTAAATATAAAGGCCTTCATTTCTGAAAGCCTTTTATCCTAATTTGCTATTTCGCTAATGAATTTAATCCTCATCAATCGCAATTCTTCAATATCATATTCACCATCAAATTCTTTGAGTGCGGTTTCAATATCATCAGATTCTGATTCCATAAAATAATCGTGAATTTCTTCTTGTTGTTCGTCGTCTAGCATTTCGTCAATCCAGTATTTAATGTTCAACTTTGTACCAGAATAAACAATTTGTTCCATTTCTTTCAAAAGTGTGTCCATGTTCATTCCTTTTCCAGCGGCAATGTCCGACAAAGACAATTTTCTGTCTATATTTTGAATG
>NZ_JBMOGV010000194.1:0-2811 GCF_049318185.1 Flavobacterium sp.
GATTTTTTTACCCTAATTTTTATTTGTTCTCAATTACCATATTTTTTCAACAATACTTACTCCGCGGCAGCAGACTTATGGCTTATTAAAGAGTAAAGCACTTATTGCGCAATCAATTTTGTGCGCCATTATTTTGATAAAGTTACCCCCCTCCTCGGAAAAAGAACCAGGGTTTTTCCTGTTTTTCAACTTTTTTGGATTAAATATCTTTATGACTGCCATAAATATTTATCTTTAGTTCCCTGCTTAATCAACGACTTTTATAATTGAAATCATATTATAATTACCTCTTGCAATTTCGGGTGTAGTATTGATTATGCTAAATGAATTTTTGATGTTAATGGTGCAACACATTTATGAGGTCTTTCCCGAAAAGCCCTTCCCCCAATTTCATCAAAAAATGATTCTGAAAATCAGAACCTTGTAGGGGTGGAGTCCCGCCAAGAATCGAACTTGGATGTAGAGTTTAAGAAACTTCTATTCTAATTGTATTAACCCCCTAAAAGGCTGGACAGAAATGTAGAAACATTAAAGTCTCGTAAAATTATGAATTATGTCAAAAACTAGAAGGCTTATCTCGGCTTCAGAGAAACGGGAAATCGCAAATGAAGCGCATAACGAGAAATAGGCTTTTAATGAAAAAACACAAAGGCTTATATTAAAATTCGTAATACATTGACAATCAGTTTATTAGGCTTATAATTATTCTTATGTTAAATAGGCTGCGTTTTTCTTCTTCGATTTTTGTCCTAAACTGAATTAATATATCAGTCTAATGATTTAGGGGAGTAGACATTATAATTGGGCCTAATTTGAATTACACACTCATAATTGCAAATTTAACAAAGGTATTACTGGGGCATAGGTAATATGACTGCAGAATGATAATGCTTCTGCCAGCCTTGCGGTAAATCTTTTAGCTACAGTTTTACAGATTCGATTTGAAAACCGTAAACTTTTCGGCTGAAAGTTTTATGTGCTCTTTTCCTTTTTTGTTAACTGCACGCCGAGTAAAAACTCGGTCTATTGATGCTCGTTTTTGAAATTTTCTTTTATCGTAATTGCTAAATGGGTAATATAATTTTTTATAATCATCTGAAATATCCTGGGGGTTTCCCAAACAAATAAAATAAACATCCTTTAGTGTTTTTGAGCTTAAACTATTTAATAAAGAATCACTCATGTCCACCATAAACGGAAGATAAATTGCATAATCCAAATCCACCAATAGTAGTCTATCTCTTAACATGTATCCATTTTGATCTTTGACCACATTTAAGGCGACTACAGAGCCATCATCAAAAATGAGTTTCACGCTATCATGAGTGTAAATTCTACGATAGTGTGCTTCTGGAATAGTAATTTGTAAATATTGTTTATGCTCATTTATTGACCAAATGAATGAAAGTTTAAATTGCCCAACTATTTTGGAACAAAGTATTTTGTCAGTTTCTAAAACATACTGAATTGTAGCACCCCCTTGATTTTTAATTTCAGTGATTTGATTTTGTGAATTGCCTTTATTCCATAATATTAGAAAAAAGAGTAACAATAACTTTTTCATAAATATTTTATTGTATCCAAAATAGCACAGTTCAGTTTATAGTCTCTTTAAGATTCAGCTTTTGCATACACCCCTAATGTAAATTCTTCAGGCCAACCCTGCCAATCTTTTTCCCACCCTTTTTCTGCGGCTTTTATTCCAAAGTAAAGCCCCACAATTAAACCAGCCTTCTTTCTTCGCATAGTCTTCCGACGCAGGAGGAGACTATGCGCTTCGGAGTTTAAATCAACATCAGTTAAGTAAATTCATTGCTGCATCATATACACAAGTCAATCTCCTCTATTTCCAGATGTGTAACAATATCATAAATACCTTGTTGCCCCGTATAAGAATGTCCAGCTAAATTATGAAGATTATTCCTCCGAACCGCATAGTCTCCTCCCGCCTCGGCGGATCGGAAGACTATGCGGAGAAGGGAGGTTGCCAAAATATCCGTCATTTTACGCAATCTCGGCATATCTAACAGCCGGAATTTGCCATCCTGTCAGCCTACCCTTAATTGGTACTGCTTTTGATGAGGGATGGGAAACGGTGTATTATGCAAAAAGGACAAATTCGCGTTCAAACGGAAAACATATTTCCGATCATTAAAAAGTTTCTCTACAGCGACCATGAAATTTTTCTTCGTGAATTAGTGAGTAATGGGGTGGATGCCTCCCAAAAATTAACTACCCTGGCTTCCCTAGGGGAAACTGCCGCCGAGGTAGGTGATTTGCGTATTGAGGTAACCCTGGATGCGGCTGCTAAAACCCTTACCATTACCGATAAAGGGGTGGGTATGACTGCCGAAGAAGTAGATAAGTATATCAACCAGGTAGCTTTCAGTGGCGCAGAAGAATTTATGCAAAAATATAAGGATGCCAATATTATCGGGCATTTCGGATTGGGTTTCTATAGTGCTTTTATGGTGAGCGATAAAGTAGAAATTTTTACCAAAAGTCACAAAGGCACCCCCGGTGTTTACTGGACTTGTGATGGGAGTCCCGAGTTTGAATTATACGAAGTAGATTACGATCAGCGAGGAACTAAAATTGTTTTGCACATCAATGAAGAGAGCAAAGAATTTTTAGAAGCGGCCCGTGTTCGGGGAATTCTGGAGCGCTTTTGTAAGTTTTTACCCATCCCTATTTATTTCTATGAGGCCGGACTGGAAAAGCCATCAGAAGATAAATCTATCAACAATCCTAAACCCCTTTGGATTCAGAAACCTTCGGACCTTACCAAGGAAGACTACGAAAAATTTTACA
>NZ_JBMOGV010000195.1:0-2776 GCF_049318185.1 Flavobacterium sp.
AAAATATATTTCCCCGGCATCAGGGAAACACTCAAATAGCAATTATACCCATCCATAATGATGGGCGTATCAGTCAGTACACGGCTAACATTTTGGGTGGTTTGTCCTTCCTTTGTATATATCGTTATCAGGATATTGGTTGCACTTATTTGCAACCCTTCCCCCGAGAATTTCTGTGTTCTCGCTATACCCAGCAGTTCCGGGTAGGATAGCCCAGTATTGTTGATAGCGTGAACGGATATTCCGTTGGGTAAAATATATCCTTCGGTAAACAGATCAATTGAAACTTCCTGTTCCGTAGCATTTTCTATTTCCAGGGTAAAGCCTTTGCTCATAGGGGTGGTTTTTAAGATAAATATACATGCAATGTAAGATGGATTGTTTGCAACCTATTTACAGACAAGACGGACTATACAATATTTGTAAAAATTCTCCAACAACAGCCTTATCATCGCAACCTCACCCGAGTAAAATATATCATCGGTTTTCTAATGGGTCAATAGTAAGATTTTATCATCCTCTTACTAATATCAGGCAATTCCATAGTCGGTTCTGGTAGCTATATGATCTTTCCAGAACGGATTAGAACGTTCCTGAACGCCCTGATTCTACAATTTTGTCTGCTACGTAATAAGGGAGTAGGGTAAAATGAAGTATTGTGCACTTTTGAATGGAGGGGATTTTGGGGGAGCTTACGCTTTTTTAGTCACATTTTATCTTAACGAAATCTTTCTTTTTCTCGTTATATTCTAAACAAGTTCTTTTTATGAGAACCATTTTATTATTTACGACTTTATATTCTGCATACATATGACTATTTCCTGCGCAACATTGATTATGCTCGTAGATTTTTTTCGTTTCACTATCAAAATCTAATGATGTACCTTGAAAACCACTATTGATATATCTTGCGGTTTTCTTGTTGTAAAGAAAATACAAACTTGAAGTATTGGGTCCTGCAGCACTGTGCTCAAATACAGAAAAATCTGTAATGCCGTCAAAGTTGTAGTCTCCAACGTCTATATTATTCAGACCCATAAGCTGACATTCTAAGTCAATTCGTTGAATTAAACTGTCCGTCTTTTTCTGATGGATTTTTACTCCAGTCACTTTAGCATAAAAATCACCTATTGATTTAGAAACAACAAGTTTAAAATATTTATCGGCAATAGAAACAGGTTGTAGAATTTCTCTATCTTTCCATTCGATACTGTCACCGTAATCAATATCAAATAATTTAGTCAAAGTAATTTTTAGCTGTTCTCCAGTTTTTAGGTCTGTCCAACTTCCCCTCATCTCCTTGTCAGCTATATTGAAATTGGCAAATGTCAGGGTTGCTTTATTATTACCTTTATTATCTTTCTCAAACAGATTTAATTTATTTTTTTTAAGTGTACCCCTTATTACAATAGGAGCGTCAAAATTGGTGTAGGCATAAATTGCATTGGCGTATCCGTCACCTTGAATGTCTGTGACAAGCTCAATTGGATATTTGCCAATAAAACCTGAATAAGTGCTCTGACTGAACGAGTTAATAGATATCAGTAGAACTGTAAATATACTAATTGCTTGTTTCATATACGGGTTTTTAAAAAAAGCAGTTAAAGTTTACGGACTTTTCGTTCGGGCGGGTTACGGAGCACATATGTTTCACAGATGCACTTTAGCTGCCATATTGCCTAGCCGATATTACCTGCTGGCGTTATTTCTGCTTTAGTAACCATTTTATTAGTTCGTCATTATACACAATACTCCATGAATGCGGATGCCTTTTATTGTCAGGTTTTCGATAACCTTTATTTTGTGTTGTTATTAATTCTGCATTTTGATTTCCAAGTCTATTTAGTTCGTTAATCATGGCTGAACATTCGGTCGCATTCATACTTGTTAAGTCTGCTCCACGTTCTTTTAACCACCAATTTATGTCGGGTTCTGTGTATATTCTCAAAGGCAGATTGATTAGTTTCTTAACCGCCGTCTGTGTTGTGTCTGAAAATGAATATGGTGAAAGACTGTAATATTCAAAAAGTTTTGTTTTTGGACTTCCTCCTGTTTCTTTTTCAAGTCTGTCGATCATATACACGAATTCTTGATTGGCTTCATTGTTTTTTGAAAGTCTGATATCTCTTTTTGCCGAGTTATAAAATCTTTCAAAGTCGAGTGGAGGGTCAATTGCAAAAACGGCTGCCGGTTTTACAGCAATTTTTTGCGCATATTTTATAGCACAACTACCACCAATTGAAAATCCACCAACATAAAATCTTTGGTCAATCAGTTTGTGTTTAGAAGTTACATCATTTAAAATTCTGTCAAACGTTTGTTGGCTTAGACTATCCACGCCAAAAGATAATACACCATCCTGAAAAGTTGGAATAATTGTCAATATTCCGTTTTGAGCTAACTTTTGTGGCAAGTCAGTCTGCTGTAAAACGTTTTCGGCTGTTTCTCCAAAACCTGGAACAAGAAATAAATATCCTGTCCAAGGAAATTTTGTTGGATATATTATAGTGTAACAGTTTTTTGTTGTATCCGTTTTATCAAGAAAGACTTTCTCAATTTTTGGGTTAGATTCTTTCTGTCCATTACAGCTAATAGCAAAAAATGAAAGAGTCACAATTATAAAAAACATTCTATTCATAGATGTGTGTCCTTTGTTGACGTTGTGCATTCCTAGGCTTGCGGGATAATCCTTCTATAGTCGCTACTCTCTCACCCCTATCAACCTCAAATTGCCATACATGGGATAAAAAAATCGGACTATTCAAATATACAAAAT
>NZ_JBMOGV010000196.1:0-2755 GCF_049318185.1 Flavobacterium sp.
TTAAAGACCCAATTGCGAATTATAGAGATTATTTACTTCGCGTTAGTGTACTATCCTTAGAGGAAAATGAAAAAATAAAAGTGGCTATAAAAGCAGAAATCGATGAGCATTGGGCAATTACACAAGCGGAGCCAGAATGTATTGCCGACTTAGCCGAAGAACTAAGCGATATGTATGAACCTTACGAGTTTGAAGCTATCAATCCTGGTGATAAAGTAGAGAATATAAGAGTAGTAGACGCCATATCGAATGCCTTGCGTCAGTCCATGGAACGTCATGAGAACTTGGTGATCATGGGACAAGATATTGCTGAGTATGGAGGTGCCTTTAAAATTACGGATGGTTTTGTGGAGCAATTTGGAAAAGACAGAGTTCGCAACACACCCATCTGTGAAAGTGCTATAGTCTCCGCCGCCAATGGATTATCCATCAACGGTTTCAAAGCAATAGTCGAAATGCAATTTGCCGATTTCGTTTCTTCTGGTTTCAACCCAATAGTCAATTTATTAGCAAAACAGCATTACCGTTGGAATGAAAAAGCCGATGTTGTCGTGCGCATGCCCTGTGGTGGTGGCACGCAAGCCGGACCATTTCACTCGCAAACCAACGAGGCATGGTTTACCAAAACACCTGGATTGAAAGTAGTCTATCCTGCTTTTCCTTATGATGCCAAGGGCTTGTTGAACACAGCCATCAATGACCCAAATCCGGTGATGTATTTTGAACACAAACAATTATATCGTTCGGTTTATCAAGACGTACCTACAGATTATTATACCATTCCATTTGGGAAAGCGGCACTATTGAAAGAAGGAATACAAGTAACTATAATTTCTTTTGGAGCAGGAGTGCACTGGGCATTAGAGACTTTGACCAAACATCCTCAAGTGAGCGCTGATTTAATTGACTTACGCAGTTTACAACCCTTAGATACTGATGCCATATTTACTTCAGTTAAAAAAACCAACAAAGTAATTATACTGCAAGAGGACACCCTTTTTGGCAGTATCTCTAGTGATATCTCGGCTATGATAATGGAGCACTGTTTTGAGTATTTGGATGCTCCTGTGCGCAGAGTAGGTAGTATTGAAACTGCTATTCCGTTTGTAAAAGCTTTAGAAGACCAATATCTTCCAAAAGACCGTTTTGAAGGTACTTTGTTGGAGTTACTAGCGTATTAAAAAGTTATGCTTTTATTTTAGTCTCTAACTTAAGAAATATAAAATCCAAATTATATTGGAGTCATAGTTTTCAATATTTAGTACTAAAAACACCTATAAATTGGAAATTTTATTAATTTTTTTATCACTATTTCTTATTTTAACTTTTCTCAAATTATAATTTTGTAACTTAGTTAGAATAATAGTTTTAAAAAAAATATATGTGGTGGCAATATACATTAGTTTTTTTAGGAGCCTTTGTTTTTGATGTAGTTCCTTTTCCTTTTCCACCTGCTTTTACCATTATGGTATTTCTCCAAATCTATTTTCATTTAAATATTTGGATGGTAATTTTCATTGGTGTAGCAGGTTCTATTATGGGTAGGTATGTACTCACACTTTATATTCCTTTTATTGCGGGTTCTATTTTTAAACCTGCAAAGAATGAAGATGTCCAATATTTAGGTAAGATTTTAAAAGAAAAAGGATGGAAAAGTCAAATGGTTATTATTGCATATTCCTTGTTGCCTTTACCAACCACTCCATTGTTTGTTGCTGCGGGAATGGCAAATTTGAAACCATTATACATTATTCCTGCTTTTTTTGTGGGCAAATTTACTAGTGATACCATCTTAGTGCATCTAGGAAAATACGGAACAGAAAACACCGAAAAAATACTTCAAGGAGCTTTCTCATGGCAATCATTCACTAGTTTGGCTATAGGTCTTTTAATGATTAGCGCGCTATTATTTATAGATTGGCGATCACTTATTCAGAAGAAAGAATTCAAATTTAATTTTAGAATATGGAAATAAAATAATTCCAAATAATTCCGGATTATTTTATGCTTAACTTTTGTTTAGTTTACTGTTTTTGTAGCCATATAAGAAATAGAAAACTAATCCTATAACTAGCCACATTCCAAACCATTGCCAATTAGATACTGCCATACCGGTTAGTAAATAGCAACAAGAAATTAACCCAAGTAAAGGTATAAGTGATAGATTTTTAAGAAATGCCACTATAGCCATTACAATACACAATATAATAAATAAAACCATAGGTATATTGGTAGCAAAAAAAATATCAGAGTAACTAAAAGTAATTGGGAAGAATGTCGGCAAGTAATATTGTGCCAATCCAAAAGCTGCTAAACATAGTATTGGAAAAATATATTTAGAATTGATATAAGGTATTCTAAATTTACCTTTAGTAGTGCTTTCTGCTAGATCTGTTTCACTTTGTGGAGAAAGTAATAACACTCCACCACAAACCAATACAAAAGCAAATAGCGTTCCGATACTTGTAAAGTCTAATACAAAATTTTCATCAGTAAAAAATATAGGAAGACCAACCACTAAACCGGTTACTATAGTTGCAAATCCTGGGGTTTTGTATTTAGGATGTATTTCAGAGAATTTTTTTGGCATAAGCCCATCTCTACTCATGGTCATCCAGATACGAGGTTGTCCCATTTGAAAAACTAATAACACACTAGTCATAGCTACAACAGCAGCAATAGAAACAATGAACAGCATCCATTTAACACCTTTTAATGCAAAAATTTCTGCCAATGGATCACTAACGCCAAGTTG
>NZ_JBMOGV010000197.1:0-2712 GCF_049318185.1 Flavobacterium sp.
TTGCGTATAAATATCTTCCGTTCATACCCAATTGCGTTACCCTACGTGAATAGTTGAATTGGTTGTTGGATGAAATACCATTATTATTAACAACTCCTCTTTGAAATGCAGTTTGTGATTCAACAAATTTATCGTAAGTAGGGCTAGTTTGAACTACATCTAATCTTTTATAAGTGCCCTTCGAAGCAACTAATAAATCAGAATAGATGTCAAATAAATTATTAGCACCAGTAGAAAATCTCCAAGATTTTGATAACTTATAGCCAATACTTAAATCAGTCACAATCTTAGGACTTAGCACTTGCACATAAAACCAGTTCGTAGCTCCGCCGCCTTCAATGTGTGTAACTTCTCCAAAATACGTGTTTCTAAGAAATAAATTAAAGTTGTCTTTTTTATAGGAAAGAGATAAATATCCTTTCACTTTAGGATTACCGTCTATTAATGTTGCTTTATTAATAGGACTCATATAAGTAGACTCTCTTCCTAATAATTTTTCAGAGACTTTTGTTTTGCCTAAAATTTCACGCTTAGATAAAGTAGTTGCTAATTCAAACTTCAAGCTTTGTTTTTTTGGCAATTTTAAATTGTAAGCTGAAATGATGTCAATACCAGAAGTTCTTAGGTCTGTGGCATTAGCCATAAAAATTCCTCTTGAAGCATTATTTGCTAACAACGTAGTATATAAAAATTGAGAAACCGCATCGCCAGTAGCGCTACCCGAAAACGCATCTGTTAATATAATACGATCAGTGATTTTTGTAGAATAAGCATCTACTGTTAAACTGAATTTATTTAATTTCAAAGTGGTTCCAATGCTTGCACTATTAGAAATTTCAGGTCTTAAACTTGGGATGCCCAATGTTTGCGCAGCTTTGCTATCATTCGGTAAGGTTGCATCATCAAAAGCAACGCCTCCTTGAAATACAGTGGATGTTTTTGTTAAATATCTTTGTTGTAAAGATGGCGCCCTGAATCCTGTACTTACCGATCCTCTTAATGAAAAGTTATCAGTAAGTTTATATCTACCTGCAACCTTGCCGCTTAAGTTTCCTCCAAAATCAGAATAATTCTCGTATCGTGCAGCAAAGTCAAGTAATAATTTATTAATTGGTTCCATTTCAAAATCTACATATAATGCAGTGGATGTTCTGCTCTCATTTTTTGCATTGTCTGGTCTGAATCCAGGAAATACTTGCGCGCCCCCTGCAGGAATCCCTGTACTATTATCCGCTAATTTGATAGAAGTAGGAGTGCCGTTTAAAACATCGGTTACACCTCCCGTTTTTCGCATGTAGTTTGCCCAAGAAGCTTCTTCTCCAGCCTTTTGTTGATAATTTTCATACCTTAATTCAGCACCATAGGCCACATTTAAATTTACTGAATTATCTAATTTTTTTGAAAAATCAATATTTGTTGTGTTTTGTCTAAATAATAAAGTGCCTGCATTAAATTCTGATTGTTTGCTTTGATTATTATAATAGGCAGATACATTTAATGTATTCTCAATATTAAAACCAAAACTATTTTGACCATATGTATTACTAAGATCATAATTCCATGTTCCCGCTTTTCCCTTTAATCCCGTTCCTAAAGAAATGTCGTTAATATTAGAAGTGATTTCAGGTAAAAATCCATTTGGATAAATAGCGGGTATATTACTGTTTTGGTAAGGCATACGATAAAAGCCAGTGGAGTTTCCTACTCTATTACTTAAAATACTAAAGAAATAAAACTCTCCGCCATTTTTTAGCGCTAATGCACCATTAATAACGCCTTGTAGATTTTTAGTGCGTGATTGACCAACTCTCATTTGAAAAGTATTACGATCTGCGCCAAGTGTGGTCATTAAAGCCATACTAGCAGAATCACCAGATTTTCGATTATCAATATCTCCAGTTCTTTCACCAGAACGAATTGTAGGTTCTCTTTGTTCTAGATTTAAAGTTACATTGATAAAACTTGCTTTTGTTTTTCCAATTTGCCAGCCATAATTTACAGAAGCATTTGTTTTTTGTCCGTCTACAACACTATTGTTATAATATTTAGGATCATTTGTCGGCCCTTCTCCAAGTTTAAAACTTCCAGGAGCAGCATGCTTATAAGATTGGTAAGTGGTAATATTTGCACCACTGCTAAATACTGCTTTTCCAGTCCCAATATTTTTGTTTAATTGAATATTTATAACACCAGCGATAGCGTCCGATCCGTATTGTGCTGCTGCGCCATCTCTTAGTAATTCGATTTTATCAATGGATGCAGAAGCAATTGCATTTAAATCTGTTCCTACAGAACCCCTACCCATAGTTCCGTTTACATTCACCAAAGCTGAAGTATAGCGACGTTTGCCATTGATTAAAACCAATGTTTGATCTGGACCAAGACCTCTAACGGTAGCTGGATCAATATGATCACTACCATCTGCCACCGTCTGTGTGGTAGAATTAAACGAAGGCGCTACATGGTTTAATATATCTGTTAAATTTGTTTGTGGAACTTCAGAGGTTAATGTTTTTAAATCAAATAAATCTACTGGCGATACAGATTCCAATTTAGTTCTTCCAACACTTCTTGTCCCCAACACCACTACTTCATTTAAGTCGTTATTGCTTACGCTAAGTTGTATATCGACTGGATTATTATCTTTTAAAGTATATGATTGATTTGAAAAGCCGCTAAAACTAACCACAAGAATATTTCCAATAGTTGCTT
>NZ_JBMOGV010000198.1:0-2699 GCF_049318185.1 Flavobacterium sp.
TAAAACAACTAGCTGTAAATAGAAAATTAAATAAAAATAATTTTTAGGTTAAAAAATAGTTTCTTAAAATGGTTCGTTTGTAAACTATTGTTAAAGTATTTGTTATTTAAATGTTAAATCTTTACAGATTGGGATTAGTTTAGTTTTAAATAAAAATTAATAGTAGTAGATTATTTTAAAAAAGATTTTTTCTCTCTTTTTAAAAATTCTTGGTACCAATATCCTGAATTTTTTATGGTTCTTTTTTGTGTTTCATAATCAATATATACCAAACCAAAACGTTGTTTATAGCCTTCTGCCCATTCAAAATTATCAGTCAAAGACCATATAAAATAGCCCTCAACTTTCCCACCATTTTGTTTAGCCAATAAAACTTGATGCAAATATGATTTTATATATTCAATTCGCTCCTTATCATCAATCATATTGTGCTTGAATTCATCAAAAAAAGAGGCCCCGTTTTCGGTGATTATTATTTTATTCACTCCATCATATTTACTAAATTTTAAAATTAAATAGTAAATAGATTTTGGATATATTTCCCAATTCATTATGGTATAATCAACATTCCTTTTTTTGGCAGGAATTAATTTTGCATTGATATAAGGAATATAGGAATTATGAGCAACAACTTCACGTGTATAATTTTGTAATCCAATGAAATCAAAATTAACTTTTAACAATTCTTCATCACCTGGCAAAAAATATTTTGCTGTATGCTTTAAAAAAGGGAGTGTTTTTACTGGATATCCTAATCCGAGTGAAGGCTCAATAAAAGCTCTGTTTAATAGAGCGTCCACTCTTTCGGCAGCTTTTAAATCTTTTTCAGAATAAGTTTTAGGTGTAATATAGGTACATGAATATGTTGTGCCTACAGAAGCATTAGGAAATTTTTCTTTTATAGTTTTAAATCCAATAGATTGGCAAAGTAATGCATGGTGCATAGCTGGGAGAAAGTTGTTCATGCCTTTTTTACCAGGAGCATGTATTCCAAAGAAATATCCTGCACCTGTAAAAACTGAAGGTTCATTAAGTACAATCCAATTTTTCACTTTCTGACCAAATGCATTTATACAAACTTTTACATATTCTTCAAACCATGATGTGATTTCTCGGTTTATCCAACCTCCTTTTTTTTCTAATTCTAGAGGCAAATCCCAATGATATATTGTAACAAAAGGCTCTATTCCATTTTCTATACAATAGTCGATTACGTTATTGTAAAAATCAATTCCTTTTTGATTTATTTCACCTAATCCGTTTGGAATAATTCTAGGCCAAGACAAAGAAAATCTGAAATTAGGGATGCCTAAATTTTTGAGGATTTGAATATCTTCTTTATAATTTTCATAAAAATTAGTGGCAGTCGCTGGAGAATCATTATTTAAAATAGCATTTTTTTTTCTTGAAAATTCATCCCAAATCGAATCTCCTTTGCCATCATCTTTAGTGTTCCCTTCTGTTTGAACAGCAGAGGTGGAAATGCCCCAAAGAAAATTTTCGCCAAAATCTTCTTTTTTAAAATTATAATTATTAATTGATAGACTCATAAAAATCTAACTAGAAAATTTATTTTTATCTTTTTTATGATTTTTTATTATCAAATCAATAATTTCCTTTGTATTGTCTTGATAATCAACTTCAACAGTTAAACCATTTTTAATCCAATGGTCTATGAGACCAATACTGTTCTTATTGAATTTTTTTAGTACTTTGATTCCCATGTCTTGAAGCGCAACAGCATTACATTGTTGCTCGTATTGTTTTTTCATAGGAATTACTAAAAGTTTTTTCTTAAGAAATAGGGCTTCACTTGTTGTGCCAAAACCTGCATTTGTTAATACGCCTGAAGAGGAAGCAATACTATTCAAAAATAATTTTGTGTCAATGGGAGAAATAGAAACATTTCCAACTGTATAGGATTTTTTACTGTGTTTAGAAAAAACATGCCACTCTGTTAAAGGGATTTTGTTTAATCTTTTTATAATTTTTACATCATCATAGGAGGGCAAATAAACGGTGTAGTGCCCTAGATTAGTTGTTTCTATTTCTCTAACTTCTTTTCTAATTATGGGAGTAAATACGTTTTTGTCTAAACTCTTAAAATGAAATCCATAATTAATATGAGTTGGGGCATAATGTTGCAAAACCATTCTACCCATTATATCCTCTTTTTTTGGTTTTGGTGCCAAAGGATGAAGTGTAGCTACTTGATTACTCAACCCTACGCAAGTTTTCTTTGCTTTAATAGCTGCCCAAACAGAAATGGGTTCAAAATCACTAATTATTAAATCGTATTCTTTAACTTTTAATGATTTAATGTCTTTTAGTAGCTTTCTTGATTTTAGTTTTAAAAATGTTTTCCAAAAATCTATCCCACCATTTTTACCAAAAATGAATGAAAGACCGCTAAATTTATATTTTACCTTAAAAGGCAATTCAATATCAGATTGTATGCCACTTACTAGTATATCTAGATCACCTTTTTTTTGAAGGTATTCTATAATTTCAATGGCTCTTGTAATATGACCATTTCCAGTACCTTGAACAGCATACAAAATTTTCATTTTTTAAATTTTATTTCTGTTTTACCATTGTTTTCCAAAAAGCCATCTAACATTTTATTGAAAATTTCAGAATTATCTAATGTTGTTAATTCATCTTCTTCATCGAGTTCATGATTTTTAAAATCTTCTTCA
>NZ_JBMOGV010000199.1:0-2676 GCF_049318185.1 Flavobacterium sp.
GATAGTACACTAACGCGAAGTAAATAATCTCTATAATTCGCAATTGGGTCTTTAATAGCCCACATATCCATCAACTCTTGTGGGACATATTTTGTACCACTCGCCTCTTCATGACCGCGCATACGAAAGGTTTTGAACTCTAATAATACAGGTCTAGGATTATCTACCATCGAAGCTTTTAACTCACTAACAGTAGTAAAAACATCCAAAATATTATTTCCATCTACGATATGACTTTCCATTCCATAACCTATTCCTTTATCGGCTAAATTCTCACAACTGTATTGTTCATTGGTGGGAGTAGACAAACCATAGCCGTTGTTTTCAATGACAAACAAAACTGGCAATTCCCAAACCGCAGCTATGTTCAACGCTTCATGAAAATCTCCCTCAGAAGTAGCGCCTTCACCAGTGAATACCGCGGTAACTTTTCCGTTCTTTTTTAGTTTATTGGCTAAAGCAATCCCATCGGCAACGCCCATTTGTGGACCAAGGTGCGATATCATTCCTATAATGTTGAACTCTTGTGTGCCAAAATGAAACGAGCGGTCGCGCCCTTTGGTAAAGCCCGTTTTTTTTCCTTGCCATTGCGAAAATAATCGATGTAACGGGATGTTTCTTCCTGAAAACACGCCTAGATTTCGGTGCATCGGTAAAATGTATTCGTCTTTATCCAAGGCGGCAGTTATACCCACAGCTATAGCTTCTTGCCCAATGCCTGAAAACCATTTAGATACTTTGCCTTGACGCAATAAAATAAGCATCTTCTCCTCTATCAATCTGGGTTTGAGGAGGCTTTTATATAAGTTCAATAACTGAATGTTGGATAACTCTCTTCTATCAAAATTCATGTTGGTTTGTTGTATTATATTGTTGCCCAAAAGTACTAAAAAGTGTTTAGTTATTTGGCAAATAGAAAAGAGAAATAGAGAAAAGATGCAAGAGCAAAGACAATAGACTAGAAATAAATAAAGATGCGATTTAGCGTTATTAATTGTTGACAACTTTGATTTTGTTTATTTAAAAATTCGTTACATTTGTTATTATGATTGGAATTTTTCCAGTTTACCCAATTAAAAATAAAGTTATAGTATGCAACAAATTCCTAGTGTTGACTTACGTGATTTCCTGTCGAACGATCCGGCACGTAAACAAAAATTTGTAAATGAAATCGGAAGAGCTTATGAAGACATTGGCTTCGTAGCATTAAAAGGTCATTTTTTGGATGACAAACTAGTTGAAGATTTATATTCGGAAGTGCGCAACTTCTTTGGGCTTCCATTGGAAACCAAAGAGAAGTATGAAATTCCTGGTATTGGTGGACAGCGTGGTTATGTTTCTTTTGGAAAAGAACATGCCAAAGGGCGTTCGGCAGGCGACTTGAAAGAGTTTTGGCATTTTGGACAATACGTTAGCAAAGACTCAAAATATGCTAGCGAATACCCAGACAATGTATCCGTTGCTGAGTTACCCCATTTTAACGAAGTGGGTAAAGAAGCCTACCAGATGCTAGAAAAAACAGGTGTTTATGTATTGAGAGCTTTGGCTTTGTATCTTGGTTTGGATGAATTTTATTTTGATAATTACATCAAAGACGGTAATAGTATCCTGAGACCGATTCACTATCCGCCTATTACGGATGAACCACAAGATGGCGCTGTTCGTGCAGCTGCTCATGGTGACATCAACTTGATAACATTATTAATGGGTGCACAAGGCAAAGGATTGCAAGTACAAAATCATGATGGCGACTGGATAGACGCTATGGCTCAACCCGACGAATTAATGATTAATGTTGGTGATATGCTATCCCGTCACACGAATAACAAATTGAAATCTACAATTCACCAAGTGGTAAACCCACCAAGAGAATTATGGGGAACATCTCGTTTTTCTATTCCGTTTTTTATGCACCCTGTGAGTGATATGCCTTTGAACTGTTTAGAGAAGTGTATTGATGCTAACAATCCAAAAGGATTTGAGGACATTACAGCAGGTGAATACCTAGACGAAAGGCTGGTAGAACTAGGATTAAAAAAGAAGTAAAAGTTAATTCAATAATTCAATAAAGACATTGAGTTTTATGCTTGATGTCTTTTTTGGTTTATTTTGACTAGCTGAGTGCCTTAACATCTGAGTATCTATGATAAAAACTCAGCGCCTTAGTTACTCAGCAACTCAGCAATTTAAAAAAAAATGGACTTACAAGAACAATTAAAAAAACTTTTTCCAGACCACGAGCCATCCACCGAAAAAGAGGAAGTGGTTCAAAAAGAACATAATCTTTTTATCCAAAAGGAACCCGTGATTTGCAAATATGAAAAAAGAAAAGGCAAAGCGACTACCATTATTGAAGGTTATGAAGGTACTGATGAAGATTTTAAAATAATAGCTAAAGAAATAAAAACAAAACTGAGTGTTGGTGGTACTTTCAAAGACGGAGCTATCATCATTCAAGGCGATTACCGCGATAAAATAATGAACATCCTAAAGGATAAAGGTTTTAAAACCAAACGAGTAGGCGGTTGATGTAATAAACATCAAATACTCAATTCAACAAATAAATAATGTAACAGTAATGATACAATCATCAGAATTAATATTAAATCCAGATGGCAGCGTCTATCATTTAAACCTCAAACCCGAACATATAGCACATGATATCATCTTTGTAGG
>NZ_JBMOGV010000200.1:0-2628 GCF_049318185.1 Flavobacterium sp.
TTATTTTACAAAGGGCTTCCAGTGATCATTACAAATTAACAAGAGGCATGCCCAGATACAGTGTTTTTAAAGAAAAGGGGAAATGGACACAAACACCCCCTGATTATGCAGATGCCATTGAACCTAATTGGAATAAGATTCAACCATTATTGATGGATAGTGCTGCTAAATTTGCACCCCCCGCGCCACCTGCGTATAACTTAACTAAATCAAGTGACTACTATAAAGAATTAAAAGAGGTATACGAGGTAAGTAAACATATTACTAAGGAGCAAGACACCATTGCGCATTATTGGGATGACAATTCATTGGTTTCTGAACATAAAGGGCATTTAACCATTTCTACTAAGAAAACAACACCTGTAGGGCATTGGATGGGTATTGTTGCCATATTAACTGGAAGTAAAGCAGCAGATAAAATACTTTCTGCTCGCGTATATGCGTTAAGCTCCTGTGCAATATTTGATGCATTCATTTCATGTTGGGATGAAAAATACAGGAGCAAAACAGTGCGGCCTATTACGGTAATTAGAGAAACGATGGAATCGGAATGGAATGCATTATTGCAAACTCCCCCATTCCCAGAATATACAAGTGGCCATAGTGTTATCTCTGCAGCAGCAGCAACTGTATTAACCAATCAATTTGGCAAAAATTATGCATTCCGAGATACCACTGAAAAGCAATACCTGGGTATGGAACGATCGTTTGCTTCCATAGAAGAAGCCTCCAATGAAGCTGGAATAAGTCGCTTATATGGGGGCATTCATTTTAGATCTGCAATAAAACAAGGAAAAGAGCAAGGTGAGAAAATAGGTGCATTATATAATACCGTATTCATCAACCATTTTAATAAGAAATAAACAATGAAAAAAATAGTTTTGTGGGTAATCGCTTTTCTGGTCATTAGCTTTTGTGTGGTGAAATTACTGCCTACAACTAAAACAGTATCGGAAACGGTAGACGTAGACTGTCCGATAGACGCATTAAACAGAAATATATCCAATCCTAACAATTGGAATAAATGGTGGCCAGGAAAAAAATTAAGCAATGGAAATTATTCCTTTCATGATAAAGAAATCGTGATTAAAACATTTCTACTGAATGGATTTGCCGGGGAAACTCAAAGTGGTGGGAAACAAATAAAAATCGACCTTCAGGCACTTACCATTTCATCTTATACCAGTCAAATTAATTTAACAACCCAGTATCAATTCTCCTCCAACATAGTTACAAAATTAGTTCAATATATATCTTTACTAAAAGACAAATCGGAATTTACCAAATTCTTGCATCAAGTACAGACTGATTTCTCTTCTTTAGAAAAAATCTATGGGTTTACTATTGAAAGGCAAAAAGTACCCAATTCCTCCTATATTTCTATAAAAACCTCATTCGATCACTATCCCACAACAGAAGAAATTTATTTACAGATTCATGAATTAGAAAAATATATTGAGTTACAAAATAGCAAGGCAATAAATGCTCCAATACTTAACATTCATACAGATAACAATAAAGAGTATGAAGCAATGGTGGCAATTGCAACAGATCGAGACCTTCCCTCAAACAACAAATATTATCTAAAAAATATGATGTTGGGTAATATTATGGTAGCTGAAGTAAAAGGAGATCGCAAAAGAATAGACGAGTGTATTCAGGCTATGAAATATTATATTAGTGATTATAAAAAATCATCCCCAGCAATATACTTCGAGCGTTTAATTACTAATAGGCTTGATGAGAAAGACAGTACCAAGTGGGTAACTACAATCAACTATCCCATTTTCAACTGATCATTTAAATGCAATAACCTGAACAGTGTTATTGTTTCTTGCGAGTATATAGGCAAGTCGATTACCGATTGAAATTCGTTGAATTTTTCTCACTTCGCCTGTAATAGCTAATCCATTAAGTGTAGAAAAGCCGAAAGTATTATCTTCGTTTTTAATTAGTACCGACCCAAAATCAGCATCTTGTCGCCCCAATTCTACATTGTTAGCATAAAAGTTTCCCATCAATAAGGTAGCTATTTCACTGTCTTTATAAGTTTGAATGGTTGCTGCGGCTTTTAATGTGCTTAGCTGAAATGGGTAAGGTAATGCGTTAGCAGAGAAATTCATGTTACCGTTGTTAATAAAAACTGTATTTTCAAAACAGTTCACCGATAATTGTTTAGACTCGTTGATTTTATTTTTACCAAATAAATCATTGATATCCGCTTTAGCAAAATCAGCTGCATATAGAAACTTCTTTTTTAAAAAAGGCATCTTTTTTTCTAATTGGATTTTACTGGCAAATGGAATTTCTTTTCCCTTCACATAGTAAGTCATTACTTGCTCAGTAGAGCCATTGTCGTCAAAATCGTTGATATATAGTTTTACTGGCTGGTCTACGGATGCCTTTAATCTACTGTTTAATCCATAGTTGCCAGCTACAATATCAATATCACCATCATCATCTACATCAGCAGGATAGAGCATTTGCCACCATCCTTTTTGGGAGCTAATTTCTTTTTTTGTATACCCTTTGGTTGATTTGATAAAGCAATCTACTCCACCCCATTCATAGCTTAATAACAAATCCTTTTCCTTATCCGCATTCATATCAATCCACTTAGCATCAGTT
>NZ_JBMOGV010000201.1:0-2563 GCF_049318185.1 Flavobacterium sp.
CAAATCAGGCGAAACCCATGACAGAAAAGTAATTACTCAAATAGCACCCACTATATCGCAAAAAATAAAAACAGCTTTTCCTAACGGAACCGAAGCTGAGGTATTGATAGAGGTATTGGGAAAGTAAAGTTTGTATGCCAGACGCAGTCACTACTTTGCGATCGATTTCTCTCCATTAGCACAAAACGAAAACAGTAAAAAAGAACGAACTAATCACCAAAAAACAGCAATTGCGTATGACTGAGGTTAGCAGTTGTTTTTCTTATTTAATCCAAAATGCTTCGGTTAAGTAGAAAACAGTATCTATAAAATATAAAACTTCATTTCTTGTCAAAACATTTTCATCATGTAAATCTTCCAGAATAATTCCTAATTCGGGATTGATATAATCATTGTTACGATTATTTTCAAAACCATTTAGAGTTAAAAATTCTTTGACTTGATTTAAATCTGTATTAGCAGTTATTGAAACATAAGATTGCTGAACAACAGCATATAAAATGTCATTATCTTTTGTAAAGCCAATTAAATCATATGCTGTATCTGGAAAGAAATAATTGTGAAGTAATAAATTGTATAAATAATCTTTCCAGGAATTGTAGTAAATACTATCGTTTAGTTTAAGCACATTTTCAGTATCCTTCAAATACACTTTTTGTTCAGCACCTTCGCTGACATATTGCGTTCTATTAATAGCTATCCAAAGATTTTTGTCAGATATATAACTTTCTAATCTCTTTGTTTCTTGTTTTTTGAAGTGCTTTTCGTCTTTAATGATTGGGCTTGTTTGCGCGCCATCGTTAAGGTAACTGGCGATTGATTGGATAATTGTTCCAAACCTAATTTGGCTCTTTCCTTAAAGGACATTGTGTAGTTCATTTTTCAAATGATTTTGCATCAACAAATATAAACAAACTTTTTATTTATCGAAAAATAGCTCATTGTCAACGTTTTTCAAGATAGCGGCCAACATTTCCTTGCTAGAACTTGTGGCGGCTTATGGAAAGTTTACTTTCCATAACCGACCAAGCGAAGTTATGAAAAGTAAACGAACAATATACAGAAAAACTAGCCATAAGTTTTAGCAAGTGTGCCTCTTAGTAAGTTTGTATCAAAACATCAGTAGGAATGTTCAATCTGTCATGTAATTGACGAATCATTTCCAATGACAATTTTCTTTTCTTATTTAGTATTTCGCTTGCTCTACTTTTTAAACCAACTATATTAGCTAAATCGGTTTGATTATAGCCCATTTGTTCCATTCTGAATTTGATTGCTTCAATTGGATCTGGCAATCCGATAGGGAAGTGTTCATTTTCATATTGGTCAACCAAAATTCCAAGCACTTCAAGTTCGTCGCCTTCAGGCGAACCTTTTTTTGCATCAAAAATTGTTTCAAGTCTTTCGAGAGCTTGATTATAATCTTTATCTGTTTTTATAGGTTTAATTTCCATAGCTTTTAAATTTCGTTTGCATTTATCTTATCATATTCTCCATGCGTTCCAATAAATCGAATCCAAACCATTTGGTAATCATAATTTATCTTTACAACTAATCTGTAATTGTTTCCTTTAATGTTGAAAACAATTCTGTTATCGTTTAAAATACTTGCGCTCGGATATTCTTTTTTGATTTGATTAGGATTTTTCCATTCCGCATTACTTGCTTCCTGAAACCACGATTTTAGTTGTTGCTCACAACCTGAATGCTTTTCCCAAAAATCTCTCAATATTTTTTTCGCAATTACTCTCAACGTTAAAATTTTTGACGAAGATAATAAAAAGTTCCCAATACGGGAAATAAAATGCGGATTTATTTATTCCGTGTAGCTTTTTGGCATAATCGTTAACGGTTTGGCGCTTCTCGTCAGTTGCTAACTTCGAAACTTTTTATTTTCTGTTAAAGATAAAAATTCTTGCGAAACGTAAACGTGAACTTACCACAAAATTCGTAAATGCGTTAAACGGCTGTTATATCCCGTTTCGTTTATATTTGATTAGGAATATCCATCATCTGATGCAACACTCTAACAATTTCCAAAATTCCATCTTCTGCTTTCTTGTAGATGATAAGATGTGATTTTACTCTAAATTGTCTATAACCCGTCTTAATTTCTCCAATATCTTTTCCTCCCTCAAAATCTTCGACAATAAATTCTATTTCTTGATAAATTAGGCGGTAATAATGATTAGCTTGATTTAGTGACCAGTTTTCTAAAGTGTAAAGCCAAATTTTATCTATATCTTCTAAAGCTTTTGCACTTATGCGATATTCATTTTTCATAAATGCTTTTTGTGAAGATTGGCCAAATGAGCTTCAGAATCAAAATTTGAAACCATTCCACTTTTCTCCCCGATTTCGATTTCGTCTCTAAATTTCTTTATTTTTCGCTCTTCTAGTTCTAGCAATCTTAAAGCTGTGCGTACAACTTCACTTGCAGAACTAAAACGTCCTGAAGAAATCTCCTCATTAATGAAACTCTCAAAATAATCTCCTAATAAAATTGATGTGTTCTTTGCCATAACTTTTCATTTAAAACTCAAATATACCAATTTTTGGTATG
>NZ_JBMOGV010000202.1:0-2549 GCF_049318185.1 Flavobacterium sp.
CTTGCGGATCAGAGTCTTACAAAAGATGGCATTCATATTATCATTGGAATTAATTGCCCTAACACAATACAGTTAAAATTACGAGAAATGGTTATGAAGGAAGCTGAAGAGTATTTCGCAGAACTACCTTTGATTAACTCGCTTGATGCTGTCTTTGATGAAGGATTAAGCAAAGGTAGCACAAATGCGCAATTATACGGTAGCAGAAAGCCCGGCAACGAAGCTTACAATTTGACAAGGCACTATAATATTTCCGTTGATCCTGCAGATAATGGGCTATGTATGAATGATCTGCCAACAGCAATGACAAAAGAATTATTCTTGGATTTGTGTGTTAGAAACAAAAGCAATCGCGTTGACTTTGAATTTACAGACCTGGCTAAAAAATTATTAAATGTTGTTCTAGGCACAAGCGAAGAACCTCAATGCGCAATTGATTTAACAGCCTGTGATACTGATATTCAAAAGTTACTAGTTGTAATTGGTTCTACAAGATGTGAAGCAGGAACTAATGCCAAATGGACCGCTGTTGGCCAAGCAATTAAAAATGAACTGAAAGATGAAGGATTGAGTGATTTTGTTAATTGGACAAATACATACGGAACAGCTGATAAAAAGAAGGACGCAATTGTTCATTATCAGAAGTATATTAAATATACAGCAAAAGCAGACAAGGCACGCTTATCAATTGGGTCACTACATTATTGGGCAAGACTAGACAACCCATCTGGTTATAGAATGGCATTTCCTATTGTTAAAAAAGATGCTGTCGCTGCGCCTGCGCCTGATATGATTGAGAAATTTAATATTATTCACTCTGTGTTTGCTACGGGAAGTGAATATAAAATGGCACACGTGTTTAATCAATTATATCCCGGGTTATATAAATGTGTTGACAAGCAGAGAAGGGAATATTATTGCTTCAATGATAAAAATAAATTATGGGAATTTGATGTTGGTGGGACACCTATACGAAACCTTTTATCAATCGAGTTTTATGATTTGGCGCAAAAATATTACACATCGAAACAAGAAGAATTAGCAGCGCTTGATCCAAATGACCCAAATGCTGATAATCTTAAGAAGCTTATAAAGATTATTAATGACACGTCTGTCAAGCTACTTCGAACAAATGATAAGAATAATATATTAACTGAATTTAGTGATATGTGTAAGGATACTAAGTTCCCATCTACATTAAACAGAAGCGAGTATATTCTTCCCACAAATGATGGCAATGTATTAGATATGCAAACGCTAGCATTAACAAAAAGAACAATTGAGCACAAGTTTTCCTTCGAGTGTAATGCCAAATTGATTCCTTATGATGAGAATGATGACAAGTTCAAAAAGGTAGATACATATTTCAATGATCTATTCTGTGGCAATAAAGAAACTATATCTTGTGTTATCAATATTCTTAAAAGCGTATTTATTGGGAAACCATTGCGCTACATCTATATTTGTATTGGTTCAGGTTCAAATGGTAAATCACTCTTGTTTAAAATATTGAACAAGATTTTTGGGAAATTTATGGACGTAATTTCTGAGAGTGTTATTATTGAACAAAAGGGAAATAAATCTGCCTTGAACACTGAAGTAGAGAAATTAGATAAATGTCGCGTAGGTTATGTAACTGAATTGAAGGAAACTGATGTATTTAATGAAAAGATAATCAAACAAATATCAGGTGGTGATGAAATCAATTTGCGAACATTACATACAAAAGATCAGACTATTACGCCAACCTGTAACTTATTTGTTCTGACAAATGAAATGCCAAAATTTAATGGAGAAGCTGCTGCTATGTTAAACAGATTAATTACAATTCCGTTTAAGGCCAAGTTTCCTGTGAAGAGTGAATTTGAAAGGGAAATGTTAGATATAAGTGATTACATATTCACCTACATAATGTGTAGAGGAGTTATTAGTGATAAATTTATATTATCTGAGGAAATGATTGAAGATAAAAATACACACGCAGAGAATAATACTGATACAACATTTGCTGATTATTTCAATTCTAGATTGGTTGATTGTGTGAATGATAAAAAGGAGAATAAATTGCTGTTGGTAAATAGACTTCGAATTGCCTTTGAAAATTACTGTAAAAGCAATAATCTTATAAATACAGTATCAGAACGTAAATTTGGTTCAAAATTGAGAGAATTAGGTTATATTATTAAAAAATCAGATAGTAAGGTTATGCTATATGGTAAGAAATTTGTTGAAGAATGTGAGGATTTAGACGATGAGTAATAGTAAAAGTCCGCACAATGAGCAGCACAATCAGCGGCTAATATGCTGAAATTGTGGCCAAATATGCTGATAAGTGGTGTGGGATAAATTAAACCACTGTAGTTTTATTTATCCCTATTTCATCTATTCTGTTATATCCTTACCATATATGCTCTTATTATATATATATTATACTCTTTTTTTAATAATAATAATAGAAACAGTGGTTAAGTGGCCTAATATTGAGTATTTTCTTGTGGCTATAGAAAATAAATATTTTTTAAAAAAATTTTAGAAATTTATAAATAAAA
>NZ_JBMOGV010000203.1:0-2506 GCF_049318185.1 Flavobacterium sp.
TTCTCGGATTTGTCTGATTCGATGGGACAAATCCACTTGATATGACTGATTGGGTACTTCCACAAATTGACATGAATTCGATATAAAGTTGAAAGCAATTTTTATTCATTCTATCAATTTCAAGCACTTCAAAAAAATAAATACGGAAACCCGTAATTTACTTTTATAAATCATTGATTTACAAGACTCCAATTTCCCATTTTGGCATATTTTTCGAAAAACGATGGCTGGATAACCTCCTAAAAATGAGAAAATCGTATCTTTTCAACTGGCTTCTTGCAATGATTGAGCTCTAATTTCATATTCGGCAATTAAATTCATTGCTTCAACATATACCCAAGTCAATATCGGCTAATTCAATATATGTAACAACATCACAGATACCTTGTTTCCCTGTAAAATAATATCCTGCAAATTGGGTAGATTATTCCTCCGAAACGAATGGTCTCCTACGCCATTAGGGGTAAGACTATTCGGAGAAGGAAACATCTCAGAAACTTCGTATCCCTGTATAAAAATATCCCACTGAATTAGGCAGATTATTCCTCCGAATCGAATAGTACAACTCTGGCGTAGTATTCGGAGAAGGGAACCCATTACCTTATTTTCTGATTATTTGTTTGTCAAAACCGCTTCCCTATTGTAAACATAAATTGAGAAATTGTATCTCCTTCCGTATCAAACTGAAGACCTACCAAAAGCCCCAGACAAATATTATTTTTTAATGTGTAATTATATATCAATTGTCCGCTTCCTCCTACTGCAATAGTTTTTTGGGGACCTGTATTCTCGATAACAATTACTGGAAATGGTATCCCAGTCAGAGGTTCATATAGTACATTTATAGCATCCCAAATGGATGAAGATTGGTATCTTATCAATCCTCCCAAACGAAAATGCAAGTCATGAGACTTTGAATCAACTAAACTATAGCCAATATGAGAAGTTGCCTGAAAACCAGCTGCGGTATAACGTGCTGAGCCATCTCTGAATTGGCCAATAGGATATTGATAAAATAAATCAAATGACCCATCATTAATCGTTCCTCCCACAGAGGCAGACCAGATAAGTTTCTTCTTAAATTTTTTACTATATTCTGTAAAAAAACTAAACCCAAAGCTGTCTCCTGAACCAGTAAAATTTGTCCCTGCTGAAAACTGTAATAGATTTTTTTGAGCATTACTTTGATTGAATTGAAGTATTACAATGAAAAGAAAAAAAAGATACTTCATAATTATTTATTTATACTGCAAACATATGTTATGGGGTTACCAGAAGACTTCTGATAACCCCATATTTTTTAATGGCTTCGTTTAATTATAATTCCTGTCAAATTATATTCTTGGTTAATTTGATCAGTAAATTGAATAATTGACTGACCAAGATCATCATCTTTGTTTTTAGAAGGAATAGAAGTAGTTGTGGTTTGCGTGTTTCCAAACGAATCCTTCCATGTGGTTGTAGTTGATATTGAACTACTGGCTCCACCATCCTCCTCAATCCATTTTTCAGTAGTCCAATCGCCTATTGTTGCTAAATTCCAGTTAAAAAGAAATGTGCCAAAATTACGAAAAACTCCATTAAAATGTATTCGACGCCATTTTCCATATTTTTTGTCATGTATTGTACCTCCTCCACCAGCGCCTTTATTTAAGATACTACGAAATTCAGGCTTTCCAGCCACCCACGGCTCAACAAGAGACCAATTAACAACCTTGATAATTCCACCATATTCCGCTCGACCGTTAAATCTTGAGTATGATTCAATAAGCCCATCTTCAACTGCAGCAATCATATTTTCCGGAGAACAATTTTCTTCTTCCCCCACAACCCAAACATCGTGTTCCCAAGCAAACTCCTCATCAATGTTTTGAAAAAAACTTAGCACCCCATTCATTACTACTATATAACCGGGACAAGTTTTTGTTGGATTTTCATATTCATCTGCAATGACTGCTATAGGATCTTGATATCGATAACCACTTGATTGATTAGACGTAGAAACCAATCCACTGCCATTTGGCACTTTTTTTTCTGCGACCAAATTACTGATATTAAGTAGTGCCTTCTCAGGGTGGTTTTCAATTGAGGGTATAAAAATAATTACATCATTATTTCCATCCCGCTTGCTTAGCTTTTGCAAGTCGAGTAATTTATCGATAGTACCTTTATTCCAATATTTATGTTGTTCATTGAGAGATATTAATTCATTCAATTTAACATAATAATCTCCGTATTTTTGCTTACCACACTCTTGATAAGCAATAGTCCTAAATTTGTTGTCTTCTTTTGCTGTTGCAACAATTACGGCTGCTATACCCTTATATGCGTCAGAAACATTTGTAACGGAATTTTTTGGATTGTTCAGCATTTCATTTTTTTTACAACCAATTAGAGTTAAAACAAGAAATGCAAAAAGTAAAATTGTATTTTTCATAACTTTAAATTAAATGTCAAATAATGTCACGCAGAAGTCCCGCTACCGTGAACTCGGTTTTTCCAGTTT
>NZ_JBMOGV010000204.1:0-2486 GCF_049318185.1 Flavobacterium sp.
TACCAACAGAAAGCTCAGCTGCTCAACAAGCTGCGCAGCACAAGAGTGAAGGGCGAATGTAGTCTAGACGGATTGCCAAGGCTTCATGCCGTTCAAATTGCCCTGTTAGCTGCGGACACCTATAAATGGGGAGTTTTTTTAAAGGCACATTTAGACGTAATGAATGATAATTTTGAAAGAAGTACTGACGCAAGTCATGCCTGGGCAGAAAGAAAGACCTACATCAAAGAATTAGAAGAGTTGAATATAAATGTTCCTGATCTTATTTTGGGCACATCGTTCCGAATTGAAAATCCGGCGAGCAATCATTATTTTGGTAACATTGTTCGGCTTGGTCGCGCTTTAACAGAAAGCAAACAACGCAAAGAATTTGAACAAGCAATATTGTCCATCGTTTCCGATAACCAGTTGGATGCCTATAATCGAGTGATGTTTTATTTTCTGTTCCGCAATTACAATTATTACTTAGAAGACGCATCCCTAAAAAATGAGAATATCGCTAAGTTAGCAAAGGCGAGAAGCACACTGCCGGATTATATTAGTAGGAGGTTGGTTGAGGAATAGGAGTCTTATTGTAACAATGTTTCGTATGTAAACCCTTTTCTGGGGTAAAAATAAAAACCAGCATTAAACTGAGTCCCAAAAAAGCAGTAACTTTAAGTATATTCATATCGATATTCGGAACTAGTCTAACCCCAAAGCCTAATAACTATGCAATTTGTGAAGCCTAACTTTGGAAGAGTTATTGCTGCCGGACTTATAGACGGGGCACTATATATTGGTTTTTTTGTTTGCCTTTTTCAGTATGTCAATCTGCCCGTTATTGTTAAAACACACCCAAATAAGTCATTGTTTTTTGGGTTTATCTTATATCGTTTTATAGCAATTTTATTTTTGCGCGGTACACTAGGGATGCGCACTTTCAACCTGGTATTTGTAAATGAGGAAGAGGCAGAGACAGGCTTTACAGAAAAGCTACTAGCCTCCATTTTTATTTTATTTCGTGGGGTGGATTATTATCAAGAAGTTCGTTCGTATGCGTAAGCCATCAGGAGAATACAAATTCCTGGACTCACCAATTCATTTAATAAACAGACATCTAATGAAAAATATAAAACCTCAAGTAATAATTTCTGCCATAAGTATATTTATTTTGGCTGCAATAGGTGGGATACTTTTAATTAGAAACGCCAACGATCACAAGGAATGTGCTACTTCTGTATCCTATTACACCAATTCGAAAGGGGAAAAAGTGAAGGAGGAAAAACATATCTGTAAGGAAAGGTTTAATTTGTAAAAAAATAGCACGCCACGTGCCAGTATTAATTGTGCTTTTTCGTTGAGTTGATTAAATAAAGCTCATAAGGGCATATTGAATTTCCTTATTCAATTTAAAAAGGCACCGATAATTAGATAGTTAATATAATGAGGTTTGATTGTGGGTTCAACAGGGCGCCTCTATAATTTCTCCATTTGTGCTATTTGTGAGATATTCTTTTCAGCCAGTAAATTTCGCCCCCTTTGCAATAACTCTCAATAGCTAATGATCCTGTCTTCGGAGTTAATTTTAATACCTGTTGTGAAGTACTTGCGGTTGGTCTTTGATAAAATCAAGGATTTTCTCTTTTCTGCTTTTTCATTCATAATAAATCGACCCTATTTATTACAAATAATGGCCATTTTGACGGTTAAATGGTCGAAATAATCAAAAACAATGGGCGATATAATTTTTAAATGCGCATGGCCACAAATGGCAAAAAAGGCGAAAAATGGCTAAAAAACCTCAAATAATGGCTCATTTAACCAATATTTATTCGTTTTTAGCCCAAAATCGACGAATTGTGCTATTGCTAAAGGGGGATGCCCGGTAGGTAGTTACATCATTACCAAATTGAGAGATCTTGAGGCCTTCTTACTTCCAATGCGGAGCTTCTAAAGAAAAAAGAGCGCCAAATAGGCACTCTTTTGGGGAAATGGATTATCGTAACCCTTACCTATTTTATCATCAAAAGCGTAATCAATCTGGGAGATCAATTTCTTTGATTAAGCTAATTGAGATTACATATAACCCATAGTTTTAGCTATCAAAATTTATTTTGAAATCTTTTTGGCTTTTATACTGAAATATTTTGTATACGATAATAAAATTTCGTTTTTGATAATTTTATTTTAGCTTTGCTCAATGGTTATTATCACTAAAACCAAATTGATTCAATTTTATGAAACAGATTCAATAGCGAAAGAACCCATATTGAGCTGGTTTCATATCACGTTACTTAGTGATTGGCAAGACTATCATGCTGTTAAAGAAACTTTTAATTCGGTAGATAGTGTAGGGAATGACAGATATGTTTTTAATGTTGGCGGAAATAAATATCGAATTGTTGCGATGATTCATTTTAACACTCGGACCCTTTATATCAGATTTGTAGGAACGCACAAGCAATACGATAAAATTAATTGTAAAACTATTTGATATGAAAGCA
>NZ_JBMOGV010000205.1:0-2419 GCF_049318185.1 Flavobacterium sp.
TCAGTTGAAACCACTTGATTGATTAATGGTTTAACTCTAATTCGATTTGTCTCTGTGTCTAAAAATGATTCGCATTTAATATTCTTATAAACATTTCCTATTTCCATAATTATTCCTTTATCCAAGCTTCAATTTTATCGATAAGACGTTTTTTTAATTCATCTGGAGTGTTGTAAATGATATGTGGAAAGTGGTTTGTATCAAAATGAGTTTCTTTAAAATCTTTTTCGTTACAGGTGTAAATCACCTTTAAGCCTCTTCCTAAAGCAAAACCAGCTTCAAAATATACCCCGTCTTTTTGTTGAGTGAAATCAGCTATACAAAATCGGGATTTTTTAATGTTTACAATAATTCCATCATTTATTGTTTGTTCAGATTCAACATGAATTTCATCTATTAATAATGGATTGAAACCTGTATCACTAACTGCCTCTTTAATAGCTGTTCTGATTTCTGTCATACCATCACCAAAGGACATTGCTATAAAACAATTATTGGAGTTTTTACCATTTTCAAGACTTTCAAATATTTTATTTAAACCATTGAAAGTAATATTATATTGAATACAATAACCATCATGATTATTTTCACTCACTACTAAACCAGCATTGTCCAATACTTGAACATAGAAATTACACTCTTCTGAATCTCTAAAATATAGTGAATTAACAAAGTCTAAGTCAAATAACTCTCCAAATCTAATTATCTCACCTTCCTTTTTCTGTTTATCATATAATTTGAATAAAAGATTAGATACTTTTTCATTCGGTGAATTTGGATATGAACTATGTTGAATCAAATATTTTAAATCTTCCAGTTTGACAATTTTAGTTCTGTCGTCAAACCACAAATCATTCAATGCCAACCCTTTTAAAATCAGCTTTTCGATATCTGACAGCTCAGGTAAATGCAAATCAATATCCCATTCGAACTTGAACGGAATTTTTTTGTCTCCAAACTTTATAAAATAATCAATTGCATCTTCATTGGTTTCAATATTATGTGTTTGAATACCCGTAATAAAACAATTTAAAGGCGATGTTCTATTTCCCATTAGTTTAATAATTTATCTATTATCTTATCCCCAATCTTAATATCCAAGTAATTATTATCATCTAACACTGATACAAATCCAACCTTACATTGATTGTCTTCTGGTGTTGGAGCACCTTTCCAGAACCTACCGAATGATTCATTAACTGAATTAGAATGTGGATATAAAAGCATACTTTTTTTTGCATTCCAATATAGATTGTAAGCGTACATCTGCTTTAAATCATCATCACTAGGTTTAGGATTATTGATGTCTAAAACTTTCCATTTGGTGTCAACAACATAAGTATTTGTGCCAAATTCTGTTTCATGTAATAAAACTAAATCTGGTCTAATTGTTCTGTTTTCCCAAAACTTTTGTTTGTTTTGAAAACTTACCGTTATACCTTCATGATTTGCTTTTAAAAGCATTCTATAAATGTACTCTTCCCAAAGTTTATTCATATCAAACAATAGCGTCAACATGTTTTCTTGACCTGTTCTAATGTCTGGAGAATAATTTAGAATTATCATTTTAGCAATTTGCAAAGCCTGTGAGTAAACTACAGTCTTTCTGTTTTCTTTTAACTTATCAAAGTGACTTTTTTGTATTGGAATTTCTTTAATTTCTGGGAAACTAAGTTTGAGTCTTGCAATTCTGTCTTTCAAAGATGTATTAAAAGTTATGTCACCTAAAATACTGAGTGCTTTCAACAAAATCTGATTGGCTAGATTTTCAAAATCATAAATCTGGTGTTCCGTATAAAAGCGTTCTTGGTGTATAAGGTTTTGCTGAATATTTTTATTGAAATCTAATCTTCCTTTTAAAGACAAAACGTTTGAGGAATGCCTTCTATATTGTTTTATTAAACCTCTTCGTAAAAGCAATTGGACTTCATCTAAATAAATTTCAAAGTACAATTCCAGTAAAGAATTGTGTCTTTGTTTTAAACTCGCTTCAGAAACAGAGGTTACGTTGATGTGCTTACATACTTTGAGCATCTTTAAAAGAGCACTATGCCAAGTTCTATAATCTTCGTCTGTCGCTTTTATTTTGTCAGCTTTAGGGAGAATTTCTATGGTTAACCCACCGATTTGAATTACCCCAACATAATTGTTAAACTGAACTCCATCACGTATCCCAGTAAAATATAAATTATTGTTATTATCATTAAATTCAAGCAAGCGTTCCAATTCTCTGGGCAATAATTGCCTTCCCTTCCAATCTGTATGGAGGGTCAATTTTTCGAACTCAAAAACTTGTATTACTCTAGCCACTATATTTTATTGATAAATTGCCTTAAAATCCCAATTATCAGTAGTCGTTATTTCATAAACCCCACGCTCCAATAAATTCTGCAGAAGCTAATTTTGGTAAATATTTTTT
>NZ_JBMOGV010000206.1:0-2360 GCF_049318185.1 Flavobacterium sp.
ACTAAATTATTTTCATAGAGTCTTTGACCTTAGGGGGATGTAGTTTGCCACTAACGTTTTGCAGCTACCCGAAGGGCGGGACTTTTACCACAAAATTTGATTTGAAATCCGCCGCGGCGGATGATTACCCACAAAACTGTCTTTGGAACACGAAACCCCGCCTTTTGGGTAGGTGCTGTTATGCCTTCGTTGTTCTTTTCTGTCACCCGTTGGTCTGTCTGCGGTGCGGTTGGACAGACACTCTCTTTGCGAAGCTTTGGTTGGAGCGTTGGCTCGTTTGGCTTGGCAATGTGTGTGGCTGTGAAGCGTTGGCATTGTCATTCTGTTATTTCTTTCGTTAATAATTTTCCTTCTAATGTGTTAAAAGTATAAACTGACTTGATAAATATTTCTTTGGCAACTGCTACATAGTTGTCATCTTTTAAATCGAAATATATTATTGCTTTTTTACACTTGTCATTCGAGTTACTGAAGCTGTGAGCTAAAAGACCTGACCGTAAATTCCATAAATGTTTTAAAAAAACAAACATATCTGGGATTTCCATTTGATTAACTTTTAGAAACTTTTCCAGTTTTTTAATTCCTCTATCATCCTTTTCAATAGTTATTGATTTTTCTAATTCAGATTCATTAAGTCTGTCAATTGTTATTATACTCAATGATAGTATTTGTTCACAAAATGATTTTACATTATTTGAAGTTGGTATATGTAAAGCATTAAAACGAAATTTGTCTTCATTTGCCAGGGGTTTATATAAACGCCAACCAAATTTTGTTTCCCACTTTTTATTGAATTGCTCGTATTTGTGCTTAAAAAATAAATCGGGAGTTTCTGGATGCTCAACCCAATTGCCCTCAATCATTGTCTGATAATATGCGTGACTAATCCCTTTTTGTGGTTGAATATTATAATGTTTCCAATGTAATTGCTCTTTATAAGGTAAATAACCCAATTCGATTAAAAACACAGCAACGTAATCTTCATTGTTATTATCAATTTTTAGAGTAAAATATTTTGATTTAACGTGCCATCCATCAACTTCATATCTGTTCGGTTCATTATAATATTTGTTGAGTACGTCTTTTTTAAAATAGGTTAACACAAAAGATTTTTCGTTGGTTTTGCTACAATCTTGATGAATTTCGTTACCATCTTTGTCATATCCAGTTATGAATTTCTCATAAATCTGATTTTCATAATCGAAGTGATAGCTTTTTGATTTTGAAGGGTCAAAACTGATTATTTTTTTGCCGAGAATCCAACTTTGAAATTTGCCGTCTAAAGGTCTTATCAAATGATTGTAGAAATAGTTTTCGCCCTTGAAATCTTCGTCAATAAATTTGATTTGATTTTCCTGTATTTCAATAATTCCGACTCTCATAAAATCAAAGCAAATTGAAAAATGAAGTTGTCGAATAGCAATATATTCCTTTAAGTATTTCAGCTTTATTTTTATTCTTTTGGGTTCAATGATTATGACTTCATCAAGGTCTCCTAAATCATCTATAAAAAAGAATTTTCGATTTTGTTTATTCTCTCCTCTTTCAAATAATTTAAAGTATAAAACAAATTCTTCTGAAATATCAATGTATTGATCATCTCCATCATTAAAATTAAAATGTTTAATAAAAATAAAAGGTTCAAATCCGTCCTCTGAATAAGTTTTATAAGTGCCGTCTCCAAAAACGGCAGGTTTCCCTTCATAGTATGGTCTTATAACCCAATCAGTTTTAATCTTATAATCTTCAATTTTTGAAGAATCTACTAAACAGCAATAAATTAGGTCATCTTTTGTTGATTCATAAATGGTTAACCATCCATCTTTTATGAAAGTAGTTTCAATCTGCTTTATCCTATCAGTAATCAGGAAATAATCTTTTTCCATTTGCTAAAAATTCTTTTTTACTTTTTTTCTAAAATATCAATTTTTTCAATCTCTTTCATCAATCTATCTGTTTCACTCAATGCAACGATAATTTTCTGATAGTGTAAAATATCATCAAATTCCAGTTTTCTTTCCTTGCGGTCTTTGAGCCATTTTTGTGCTGGCTGATAACCACCAATAAAAAAGTCCCAAGCAATTTGCGGTACATTGTCGAAATACTGCGTGTCGTTGATGTAAACTTTGCCGTCTTGATATTTTGTTTTGCCAACTACATTGTTTCCGTCTATTGGATATTGTGTAATGTATTTTTCCACGATTGGGCTTTCCAATAAATGTATTTGTCGTATTTCTCCGCCTAACTTTGCCAAAGTCCAAAAGGTGTCTTTGTCTTTTGGATATGGTATTCTCGGGAAATCAATTTTTAAAAACTCTTTGTATTTCTCTCTGTACGTTGGCGAATGTAAAACTGCATAG
>NZ_JBMOGV010000207.1:0-2239 GCF_049318185.1 Flavobacterium sp.
CCACTGGCATTCTGGCTGTTCTGGAACTAGAGGAAATGAACCAGAAGATGGACGACCAGTAATACTAAAGTATTACATTTCATCGTTAGTATCCATGCGCTGTTGTTTATTGGCAACAGGGCTCTTGACATTTTTGCCTATTGTGTTAGGATAGACCAATGATGAATAGAAAAAAGCGCTCTGACCGCAACCACGTTTTGTATCGTGTAATCTGCCAAGACACTGGCGATTCTTACATTGGTTTAACGGTCGCACAAGGACAAGCATTTGTTCGCTCTGTAAAAGTGCGTTGGCAAAAACATGTCAGCCGTGCTATACGTGAGGACAAAGATTGGTCAATGTGCCAGTTTATCCGTGATAATGCCAATGCTTCTTTTACCTATGAAGTTTTGGAAATAGTTCGTGGTCGTAAACCTGCTCACCAGCGTGAGCGTGAGTTAATTGCCTATTTGGAACCAACCTTAAATACCTTTTAAATGGAGGAAATCAATATGAACGCTTGGGATAGAGACAACCTTAATTTCATTTTGAATACAACCGATGAGGCATTTTCTGATTGGATGCTTCAGGCTGATTCGGATGATATCGATTATGCCTTAGAGTTAATCACAAAACACCGTGAAGAAATATACTTAAAAGAGTATTTACTTAAATGTGATAATGTTGAAATATTAGATACAAAAGAAGCTAGTACAGTTTTACAAAAATTTAGGATTTAAATATGAACCTCTGTATGGAAATGCGGCAAAGTGACCGCAAAATGTTAATAGAGGCCTGTATTAAATTATTTGCAAAAGAATTAAAAATTGATAAAAATGATTTTACTTTAATTGTGTTCTCTAGTAAGGACATTGTGCAAGTGGAAGGTGCCAATGGCATGGCTTCACCAATTACAGATAAATTATACACTATGGTTTTGAGTTCAAGGATTGATTGTGAAAAGCTAATTGAAGTAATAGCCCATGAAATGGTGCATATTAAACAGTTTGCAAAAGGTCAATTAAAGCGAATAGGTCGTCAAACCTTTTGGATGGGTAAAAGATATGTTCGTAGCAAAGTGAATTATTACGATCACCCATGGGAACATGATGCATGGTCGAAAGAAAAGTTCTTATCGGCTAAAATTTTTAAAATATTGAGCAAGGAAAATGAAAAATTCGAGCGAAGTCAACGCAAATCGTAACTTACTACAGAAGGACTTACGTAGTCCCAAGTACCGTGAGCGGATTGTCTTGAGCAAAAAGCTTTATAATCGTAAAAAACAACAAAAAAAGGACTTAGCTAATGCAATCAATGACGTATGACGGGTTTTTCTTTACTCCTAACGCTGAAGACGGCGAATTAGAGCTGTCTTTTTTCGATTATAATGAAGAAAAACTGAAAAATGCTGAAAAAGTTGAAAATACAGCATATGGTGACAAGTACCATATTGCTTTTTTCAAGCCAAATGAAGAAGGATTTGTAGAATTTGATGAAACCTTTGAGGCAATCTTTGCCGACCCTGTGGCATATGTAGAAAATTTGTATGGTACTGAATTATTCGGTTGTATTCTCAGAAAAACAACACAATCCGACAAGTGGTTCAATAATTACCTCACAAAGGCTAAAGAAAATGTTACAATCCACAACATAGAACTGAAAAAAGGACTTTGAAATGCCAAATTGGTGTAATAATGCGATTGAGATTAGTGGTGACGATGAACAGATTGATGCCTTTGAGCAATATCTGGATGATAACAAAGGTAAAGAATGGTTTAATTTCTTTTTACCAATTCCACCTGAATATAATGAAGGTGAAAAGTGGTATCAATGGTCAATTGACAACTGGGGTTGCAAATGGAACTGTGATGCTCAAGATTGGCAACGTGAAGAAAACACAATTCGATTTTGGTTTGATTCACCATGGGGACCGCCAACTGTATTGTATGAAAAAATGACGGAAGAAGGTTTTTTCATTGATGCACATTACCTTGAAGAAGGCATGAGCTTTGTTGGTCGGTTTGTTGATGGCTTTGATGACTATAACGAATATGATTTAGAAGATCCAGATTCATTGGATGTGATTAGTGAAGAAATTGTTGAATATTGGAATTTACGTGAAAGACAGGCAGATTGGTTAGCTGAACAAGAAGAATGGGATAATGAAAATGATGACGAAAACAAATAATAGTGTATTTACTATATTGGTAGCAATTGTTGTAATTTTACTAATATTAATTTTTGCGCCTTTACTGACTAT
>NZ_JBMOGV010000208.1:0-2230 GCF_049318185.1 Flavobacterium sp.
ATTTTAAAATCCCCATAAATTGGTTTCGCTCAACTACATTTTGTTTGCCATTTTTATATTAGTTTTAATCATTATGAAAAAAGGCAAATAAAATGCTAAATATTTAGCAATCAGGCTAAAGGACAACACTCGACAAAAATCATATAGATGAGAAAGACATTTTTACTACAAGAAGTTATTGACGATTTAGTTAATACTGACAGAAGTCTTTCATCTCCACTGATGAAATTGAACTATTTTGGAAAGTTGATTAAGAACCAAGAACTGATAGAGTTTACTCAGAATGAACTTAATGGTTACCGTGACAAACCAGGATTAATCCCCGATTATAGAAGAGCGAGAGGAACACTTTTGGTTGACTTTCAAGCATATTACAATCAACATTTAGATAAACCATTACCTGTATCAATGATTGACGAAAAATATAGGGTTGTTTTTGAATATGTTTACGTAAAAGAAGGTATTGCAGTTGTTGAAAAACTTGCGACAGATGCACACAAAGGAGACTCGGCAGGTTACATAGCGACACCTTTTCCTATGGAACTTTTATATATACTCCAAGAGCCTGCAAGAAAGCTCTACAAATGTGATGTAAAAATTGATGTCATTGCAGCACGACTCACAACAAATTCAAGTCTGGTAGTTGAAATTCCCAATTCAATTCGTACAAAGTTATTAGACTTTGTAATGGCTCTTGCTGAAGAATTTGGCTACGATATAGAAATTGAATCATTCAACAACAGATCTGAAATTAATAATAAAACAATAATTCATCAAATGAATACTACAATCAATAATTCTGGTGATGGTAATGTAATCAACACTGGAAGCGAAAATCAAATTGAAAATAATGTGTCACTCTACAGAGGCGACATATTAAGACTTCAATCTGAATTTGAAAAACATGGAATTGACAAAGAAGACATTCAAGAAATTTCTACAATTGTAGCTGATGAACAACCAAACATTGAACAAAATAGACTCGGAGAAAAATCAAACGGATGGATTTCCAAAATAATTAACAAATCGCTGAATGGGGTTGGCAAAATTGCAACAGGTATATCAGTTAATACTTTAGCGACACTAATCAAACAATATTATGGAATGCCTTAAAATAAAGCCCGAACCGCTAACATCGTATTGGCAATAGTGGGGCTGATAGTTGTAAACTCCGCATTTCTAATTCTATTAAACATTTGTGCAAATTTAAGGCTGACGTTTATCAAATGCCCCACCATCGCCAATACGTAAACCGATACTAATAATTATTGACATATGAATGAGTTAAGAGAAGAATTATTAAAGTCGGTTCAAGTCAAATTAGCGCCATACCTATTGAAGTTTGGTTTTCAGTTTCATTTGTCAATGCACGATTACAGCGATACGCATGATGTCTTCACATTCAACAGATCTGATGGTGCCTATATTAATATAGACCATATGGGTTTTCATTTCCACGATTATCCATGGAACATCAATCCGGTACTCGGGCTACCAGGTTTCAAAGTGAGTACAGCACAATTTGACATTGCTCCGCTCTGGTATTGGAAACAAAAAATTGCACCTTTAGAAAAATGGCAACGCGAAGCCTTAAAACTCACATTCGACAATTACCCAGTAAACAGTATTTTTCAAATTGGCAAAGCAATTGACCAGACTATTTTTGACTTGGATAATTTTTGTAAAGATTTTTTGGAGATGGACTATGTAATTTTTAATAGAATACGTAATATCAGATACTTAGAGCATTTGACACAAATTCAAGTTTTTGGTGAATATCATTGGACTGGCAAAAAGAAATTCACCTTCTACAAAAACAAAGAAGTTGAATAACAGACGTATCAAAAAATAGTGGTAAAATCACCACCTTCGCCAAGCCGCATTCCATTATATGCAAGCAAGACAGACATCGTTTAATTCAAGAAAATAACATTTTATCACTTTTCATATATGCTAAGACCCTTTTTTTATTCCATCTTGCTAACTATTGCATTAACAACAGTTTCTTGTGATAGCACCCGTCGGACGCAATCGCTTCAAGCACAGTATAAAAAAATTTACCTTGACCAGTTTAAGCTGGCATATTTCCGACAACTACTTATTAAGAGCTATAACAACTCAAATGCAGTTCAAGAAATTATCGGTGCGGACCATAGCGGATTTACAGAACCAATACTAACGGAAGGCGACTATGAACTTATAGACAGCATAACAACAATTGATAATAAAT
>NZ_JBMOGV010000209.1:0-2221 GCF_049318185.1 Flavobacterium sp.
AACTAATTATATTCCTTTAGAAATCATAGTTAAGGAGAATGCTGTTTCTTTAAAAAAATACTTATAATTTTTGAAATTTAACTACTTTTGCAATTGAAACAAATAAGAATTTTATCCTGAATAAGTTACTAAATCAACCCATCAATCACAATTAGTGGGTTTTTTATTTTTAAACTATGAATATGAAAAAAATTGTCGAGTATAGAACTTTACTTGGCGTTACAAAAGCAGCTACTTTAAAAGAGCTAAAAACAATTTACAGAAATTGTATGAAAGACATGCATCCAGATGCTATTTCAGATGATGTAGAAAGACAATTAGCTGAAGAAAAAAGTAAAGAGATTATTGCTGCTTACCATTTTTTAGTGAGTGTGGCACCGGAGACATTGGAAAAAGACAAAGCAGAATATACTAGAATCACAACAAGCACTAATATTGCTGATTTTTACTATGATAACAGTGTTTTATACATAACTTTCTTAGACGGAAATTCTTTTGAATACTTTGGTGTTTTAAGACCAACATATATTAAGATGGTAAATGCAGAGTCTCCGAGTAGATTTGCAAGAAGGCATATTTACAATGAATATATTTATAGAAGCACTTCAAAACTAGTAGCTACTGAGTAATTTTTAAATAAAAAAAGATTTAGTTATGGACCAATCGCTTTACATTTGTAAGGCGATTTTTTTTACATTGGATATACACTCTATTAAAATTTTTAATGCTATTTCAAATCTTCCTCATGAGTGGGATGAAGTAGCGCATGAAAATGCTTTTCTTCAAACTTCATATCTGAAAGTTCTCGAAAATTCTTCACCAGCCAATATGCAATGTTTTTATATTGGAATTTTTGAAAAAAAAACATTAATCGGAGTAGCATTAGCGCAATATCTTGATTTGAATAAACTTGCCTCTTTTGGTGATAGAGATAAATGTCTTAAAACTTATATTAGAAATTTTATTTTTAAAAAATTTGCTTCTAATGTTTTGTTTTTAGGAAATAACATGATGACAGGACAAAATGGATATACATTTAATGTAACTATTGATTTTAAAAGTTTAAGCGAAATACTTATGGAATGTGCGAATGAAATTACAAAGCACTTCAAAAAACAAAATATTACTATTCATATTGTTTCATTCAAAGATTTTTATCAGGATTGTGCGGATGAATTATCAAAATTTGAATTTGGCTCTATGTATAAATTTAATACACAACCAAACATGATTTTTGAACTTCATGAAAGTTGGAAAACTAATCAAGATTATATCGCCGCGTTATCAAAAAAATACCGAGACCAATACAAACGTGCTCATAAAAAAACTGAAGGAATAACAACTAGAGAATTATCGTTAGAAGAATTAGTTTTGAATGAATCTAGAATTAACGAACTATATCAACATGTTGCAAAAAATGCACCATTCAACACATTCTTCTTGGCTGAAAATCATTTTTCGACTTTCAAAAAACAATGTGGGAGTAATTTCATACTTTTTGGCTACTTTCTAAATGAAAAATTAATGGGTTTCCACACATTACTTTTGAATGGAAATGTTTTAGAAACCTACTTTTTGGGCTATGATGAACTCATTCAAAAAGAAAAAATGTTGTATTTGAATATGTTATACTACATGACCAAGTTTGGTATTGAAAATCAATTCAAAAAAATAATTTTCGGAAGAACTGCTTTAGAAATAAAAAGTTCTATTGGCGCTGAACCAGTTTTAATGACTGGATTTATTTATCATACTAATAAATGGATAAACAAAATTGTACCTAAAATATTTCCAAAATTAGAACCCACTTTAATTTGGCAACAACGTCATCCTTTTAAATAAATTAAAGAGTATCAATTTCGCCTTGAACTTTTTCCCAATCTTCAAGAAGCTTATCTAATTCATCTTTTTTCTTGTTGTATGCTATAAAAAAACTAGCATTTTCGATGTGCTTGTCATAATTAGAAGCTAATTCTTTATCATCGTTTTGAATATCTATTTCCAATTGCTTGATTTGACTTTCAATTTTACTTAATCGGTTTTGTAACGATTTGCTTTTCTTTTGATCCTCGTAAGAAAGATTTTTTGCATTTGATTTAACTTCAACTACAATATCTTTCTTTTCAATTTCACGCATGTTGGAAGCATTTCGTTGTTCTAAAAAGAAATTGATATCGCCTAAATATTCTTTGATTTTTTGGTCTTTAAATTCATAAACAAT
>NZ_JBMOGV010000210.1:0-2123 GCF_049318185.1 Flavobacterium sp.
GTGGTCAAGAGGTAGACAAGTTGAAAGAAGAACTTAAGAAAGTTACTGACAAAGAAGTTCAAATCAACATCTTTGAAATTAAAAGACCTGAGTTAGATGCTTATTTAGTTGCAACAAGCATTGCTCGTCAGATTGAAAGTCGTATTTCTTACAGAAGAGCTATTAAAATGGCTATTGCTGCATCCATGAGAATGAATGCTGAAGGAATTAAAGTTTTGATTTCTGGTCGTTTGAACGGAGCTGAAATGGCACGTTCAGAAGGTTTCAAAGAAGGTAGAATTCCATTGTCAACTTTCAGAGCTGATATTGATTATGCTTTGGCTGAAGCGCATACTACTTATGGTAGAATGGGTATCAAAGTATGGATCATGAAAGGTGAAGTGTACGGAAAACGCGATTTATCTCCACTAGTTGGAATGGATAAAAAGCAAGCTTCTGGCGGAAAAGGTGGAGATTCTCCTAGAGGGGACAGAAAACCTTTTAACAAAGGAGGAAAACCAGATGCACGTAAAAGAAAGTAATTTTTTAAATTAAAGAAAAATGTTACAGCCTAAAAGAACAAAATACCGTAAGGTACAAAAAGGTAGAATGAAAGGTCTTTCCCAAAGAGGACATGTACTTTCAAGTGGAATGTTTGGAATTAAATCTGTACATGAAAAAGGTATGTTTTTAACTTCACGTCAAATCGAAGCTGCGCGTATTGCTGCAACTCGTTTTATGAAAAGAGAAGGACAATTATGGATTAAAATATTTCCAGACAAACCAATCACAAAGAAACCTCTTGAGGTACGTATGGGTAAAGGTAAAGGTGCAGTTGAATATTGGGCTGCAGTAGTTAAACCTGGAAAAATAATGTTTGAAGTTGGTGGAGTTCCGCTTTCTGTTGCTAAAGAAGCTTTACGTCTTGCTGCTCAAAAACTTCCTGTAAAAACTAAGTTTGTTGTTGCTAGAGATTTCGAAGCATAATCTAAAATTAATTATGAAACAATCAGAAATTATAAATCTATCTGCAGCTGAGTTACAAGTAAAACTTAACCAGTTAAGAAAAGCGTATTCAGATCTAAGAAATGCTCACGCTATTTCACCAATTGCTAATCCACTTCAAATTAGAAGTGCAAGAAGAGCAGTTGCTAGAGTAGCAACAGAGCTAACTAAAAGAGAGTTACAATAATTGTATTCTAGCTAAAATGGAAGATAAAAGAAATTTAAGAAAAGAAAGAATTGGGGTTGTTACTTCAAACAAAATGGATAAGTCTATTGTTGTTGCTCAAGTAACTAGAGTAAAACACCCTCTATACGGTAAGTTCGTGTTAAAGACTAAAAAGTTTCATGCACACGACGAAACAAATAATTGTAACATTGGTGATACGGTAAAGATCATGGAAACAAGACCTTTATCCAAAACTAAATGTTGGAGATTAGTTGAAATCATTGAAAGAGCTAAGTAATTATGGTACAACAAGAATCAAGATTAAAAGTAGCAGATAACACAGGAGCAAAAGAAGTTTTGACTATCCGTGTTTTAGGAGGAACGAAACGTCGTTATGCCTCTGTTGGAGATAAAATTGTAGTATCTATTAAAGACGCAACCCCTAACGGAAACGTTAAAAAAGGAGCTGTTTCAACTGCAGTTGTTGTACGTACCAAAAAAGAAGTGAGAAGAGCCGATGGTTCATACATCAGTTTTGACGATAACGCTTGCGTATTGTTAAATGCTGCTGGTGAAATGAGAGGAACTCGTGTTTTTGGTCCAGTAGCAAGAGAACTTCGTGAAAAACAATTCATGAAAATTGTATCATTAGCACCAGAAGTGCTTTAATTCGATTAATGATGACAAAGTTAAAAATTAAATCAGGTGACGTAGTAAGAGTTATTGCTGGAGACCATAAAGGTACTGAAGGTAAAGTTCTTAAAGTTAGCCGTGAAAATAATAAAGCGATTGTTGAAGGTACTAATATGGTTTCAAAACATACGAAACCAAGTGCTAAAAATCCACAAGGTGGAATCGTAAAGAAAGAAGCTCCTATTCATATTTCTAATTTGTCTTTAATAGATCCAAAATCTAAAGAAGCTACAAAAACTGGAACTAGAGTAGAAGGAGATAAGAAAGTGAGATTTTCTAA
>NZ_JBMOGV010000211.1:0-2074 GCF_049318185.1 Flavobacterium sp.
ACTTTAATTCCATTAGCCGAAAAAACATCGGCAACAACTTTTCCTAAAGTATCACTATTGTGACGGCAATCATAAGCAATAACCACTTTTAATTGTTCTCCTGGGAATGACTTTTTCAAATAATCTGATAATCCTTGCGTGTTTTTACCAAGCGTATATTTATTGATACGATTAGTTCCAATTCCCATAATCCCGCGCATTCCACCAGTTCCAAACTCTAAATTTTTATAAAAACATTCTTCTAACTCTTTTGGAGAAGATGTCATTATTGCTTTAATTTTTTCCTGTGTTTCTTCATCAAATGTTGGCGTTAACCATTCATTTACTTTGTCTAATATGTTTTGTTCGATATGCATACTTTTATTAATTATAAAAAAGGATAATTATAAATTAACCTCTTTAGCAATTTTATATCGTTCCTCGTTGTTTTTTGTTCTTAAAATTATTTCGCCTAAAAATCCAGCTAAAAATAATTGAGAACCTATAATCATGGCTGTTAAAGCTATATAAAATAGTGGGTTTTGAGCTACTAAAATAGTAGGTTCATGAAACACATATAATTTCAATAATTTTAAAGAAATTATAAACCCAGTTGATAAAAATCCAATTATAAACATAATTACACCACCTAAACCAAAAAGATGCATGGGTCTTTTGCCATAACGAGATAAAAACCAAATGGTAATTAAATCTAAAAAGCCATTGATAAACCTACTTATGCCAAACTTAGATTCTCCGTATTTTCTTGCTTGATGCTTCACTACTTTTTCACCAATTTTTGAAAAGCCTGCATTTTTGGCTAAAACTGGGATATAGCGATGCATTTCACCCGAAACTTCTATGTTTTTAATGACGATGTTTTTATAAGCTTTTAATCCACAATTGAAATCATTCAAGTGAACTCCTGAGGTTTTTCGTGCAGCCCAATTAAAAAGTTTGGAAGGTAGATTTTTTGAAACCACTGAATCATAACGTTTCTTTTTCCAACCGGAAACCAAATCATAATTTTGATTGATAATCATGTTGTACAAATCTGGAATTTCATCTGGACTGTCTTGTAAATCCGCATCCATTGTGATAACAACATCACCTTTGGCTTTTGCAAAACCTGCATGCAAAGCTTGAGATTTTCCAAAATTTCTTTGAAAATGAATTCCTTTTACATTGGAGTTTTCATTTGAAAGTTGTTCAATTATTTCCCATGAATTATCAGAACTTCCATCGTCAATGAAAATAACTTCATAAGAATAATTGTTGGAAGTCATTACTTTGACAATCCATTGGTGTAATTCAGGCAAAGATTCCTGCTCGTTAAGAAGCGGAATGATTATGGATAAATTCATCTATAGATGTTCTGGTGTTTTTGATTTAAAAATGGCTGCTAGTATTAAACCAAACAATGAACTAAAAAGTATTGTAAAAACGGAACCTTTTAGTAATTGACTTATTGAATATGGATCGTTTTCTTGCATTCCTTTTATTGCTTCATTAATTGCATTTTTTGGAGTGTTAAATTTCTCTAACATTTCAACGGTGAATTTTATAGTTAGTTCCTTTATGGTGTCTTTTGCTGCAGGGTCAACGAAGTTGAATAAGATAATATTAAAAGCTACTGAGATTAAAACACCAATTACAGCAGATATAAAATAAGTGGTGAAAGCACTTTTAAAAGGGAAATTACCATTTAAATCTTTTTTGGTTTTAATCATAAGATAAATACTTATGGAAAGAGAAATTATAATGCTAATTATGCCAACCCACCACTTTGTAAAAAGCGTAATATCTATTGTATAGATTAAAGTAGTTATTAGAACTGATGCAAGTCCTGCAATCGTACCAAAAGTAATTCCGTTTTTCTTTAAAATTTCATTCATGATTATTAGGTTTAAATTATTTAACAAATATAGTAATTCCATTATTACTACATATTAAGTGATTAACAATTAAAAAAAGTTACATAATGGTTTGATTTTTAGAAAATAGTTGTATTTTTGCACACTCAATTAAAAAAAGAATTAATAAAAGTTGTAGCTAGTTTATACCTTCTAGAGTGGAAGCTTCAAAACAAACTACT
>NZ_JBMOGV010000212.1:0-2053 GCF_049318185.1 Flavobacterium sp.
CGTTTTCTCATCTAATAATAAATCATCACGACGCGTACTTGACGAAGTCAAATCGATAGCCGGGAAAATTCTGCGGTTGGCAATTTTTCTGTCCAACTGCAACTCCATGTTACCTGTTCCTTTAAATTCTTCGAAGATTACTTCGTCCATTTTAGAACCGGTTTCAGTTAAAGCTGTGGCGATGATACTCAAAGAACCACCGTTTTCTACATTACGAGCCGCACCGAAGAAACGTTTAGGTTTTTGCAAGGCATTGGCATCCACTCCTCCCGATAATACTTTACCAGAGGCAGGTTGCACGGTATTGTATGCTCTGGCCAAACGCGTAATCGAGTCTAACAAAATCACCACATCGTGACCACATTCCACCAAACGTTTTGATTTTTCTAAAACAATATTAGCAATTTTAACGTGTTCAGAAGGTTCTCTATCAAATGTAGAGGCAATAACTTCACCTCGAACACTGCGTTGCATATCAGTAACCTCTTCTGGACGTTCATCTATTAATAACACAATTAGATAAACTTCAGGGTGATTAGCGGCAATGGCATTGGCAATGTCTTTTAACAACATTGTTTTACCAGTTTTGGGTTGGGCTACTATCATACCACGTTGCCCTTTTCCTATTGGGGAAAACAAATCGATAACACGTGTAGAAACACTAGCTTGCTTATCAGCTATATTGAATTTTTCTTTAGGGAATATGGGAGTTAAGTGTTCAAAAGAAACTCTGTCACGAACTACTTGAGGATCATGCCCATTGATTTTTAAAACTTTTACAAGTGGAAAAAATTTTTCTCCTTCTTTTGGTGGACGAACAACACCTTTTACGGTATCACCTGTTTTTAAACCAAATAATCTAATTTGTGAAGTTGATAAATAGATATCATCGGGCGAAGCCAGGTAGTTATAATCCGAAGAACGCAAGAAACCATATCCGTCTGGCATCATTTCTAGCACTCCTTCACTTTCTATAATTCCATCAAATTCATAATCAGAGTCTCTAAAATTATTGGGCTTTTTTCCTTTAAAGTTAGGATTGTTATTATTCGCATTCATATTACCATTACCATTTTGATGTTTTGGTCTTGGTTCACGATTATTATCGATGTTTGGATTAGGGTTAGCTACAACTTCTTTTTCAGTAGTTACATTACTTTTTACAGTTTCATTTGATTCGGTTACAATTTCAGTTGAAATGGTCTTATTAGTTTTATCAAAAGATTTTTTAAATTTTTGAGCATTATTTTGATAAGAAGATTTCTCTTCAATATTTTTTTCAACTTTTTCACTTACTGTTGTTACATTTTCAAACAAATCACTTTGAATTGTTTCTGATGCTTTTTTAATTTCAGGTAAGATTCGAGCTCTTTTGGATTTATTTTCTTGGTTTTTTTCTGAAGCAACTTTAGTTACCTCAGTTTCCACGGCTTTATTTTGATGTTCTAAAATTTGTTCAATAAGCGCATCTTTTTTGACACCAGTAACTTTTATGGTTTTTGCTAATTTAGCAATTTCTTGAAGCTCAGCAAGCTTCATTTCTTTTAAGGCAGAAATATCAAACATGAATATTGTTTTGATTTAAAATTTGATTTGGGAAAATAATATAAATAATAGGTAGAAATTATTGTAAAAAATAGTCCGAAGGTTGAAGTACTTGCGGATTTATTATGCAATAATACAAATAATATTTTACCTTGCAATAGTATTTTTTTAAAAAGAAACTATATTTTTGTAAATCATTTTTCAAAACTATGTTTAGAATACAAACTTATTATTTAATTGGTAGCTTAATCGTTTCTACGGTTCTACCTTTTCTATTTCCTTTATGGAAAGATGCAAATGGCAAATCCTTTTATTTTATGATGGATCTTACTTATGTTGCTCTTTTCGGATTGAGTAATACATTATCATTATTAAGCATTATATCACATAAAAAAAGACAACAACAATTTGTCATGGGCAGATTGAATATCATATTAAATTTAATTTTATTAGGATTATTTGTGTATCGAACACTAACTGCATCTGGAGAAACAGCTATTTCTGAGAA
>NZ_JBMOGV010000213.1:0-2040 GCF_049318185.1 Flavobacterium sp.
CTATATTTAATTTCACTGCCCATTCCAACTGTTTTCTTCTATCCAAATAATAGCATCTTATCAATATTACTATCATGCCAGTTTGCTTTTTTAGCACCAGTAACAATATCTTTAATTCAAAACTGTATAAGTAAGAAAACAAATCGTCTACTTTTACTTTTTAGTATAGTTTTCTTCTGTTACTTAATTTTATTTCTTTCTTCTGGAAGAGCAGGCTTTATAAGTTTCTCAATAACACTTTTCATCTTAAATATTAATTATTTCAGAAAAATTTCTCTTTCAAGAAAAATAATAATGATATTATTCGCTTTTGTTCTTCTATGTTCTCTTTATTTTATAAAAGCAAATTCATCAAACGGGAGAATCCTAATTTACAAAGTAATTCTTACTTCTATTAATCAAATTCAACTATTTACTGGTATAGGCTACGGTCAATTTAAAGCACAGTACAATCACTATCAAAGTGATTATTTTTCAAAGCATCCTATAGATAATAGTGAAGCACTTCTTGCTGACAATACTTATTACGCTTTCAACGACCCGTTTCAACTCATTTTAGAACTTGGAATCATTGGAATTTCTGTTCTTTTAATATTTATTAAAACCCTTGGCAAAAAACTCAAGTCTGATTTACCAAATGGATTGCAAGAAAATTCGATTTTATATGGAGCGTATTTGTGCATTTTTTCATTTTTAACAAGCTCTCTTTTATCTTATCCCTTTCAAGTAATAAGTATTTTACCGCTTTTCTTGTTATCACTAGCAATAGTATTTGGCTCAAATAGACAAGAATCTAAGTCCGTAAATGATACTATAAAACCCATTTTCCAAGGGGCTAAATTTTTACTTTATTTAGTCTTTTCAATTTTTTTACTATTCCTTGGATATAAATACCTGAATATACATTATAAGATGAAAGAAGCAGAAAATTTGTCAAAAGCAGGATTGAAAAGAAAATCCGTTGCTATATATTCTGACTTATCTAATGATATGATTGTTGACGGAAGTATCTATTACCCATTTGCAATGGAGTTGGCTAAGTTAAACAAAACCGATTCTGCAATCATAGTCCTTGAAAAATCTATTAAATATATCTATAATGACCATTCGGCTTTACTTTTAGCAAACCTTTATTTCGACAACGGCCAGCTACAATTAGCTGACAGGTTTTATAGAGAAGCAGTATTAATAAATCCGAAATCATTTAGGAACAGATTTGCTTTATTCATATTTTATGTTAACACAAAACAAAAAGACAAATCACTTTATTGGGGAAGATCTATTATTGAGTTGGTACCCAAAATTCCCTCCGAAACTGTGACAAACATAAAATATCAAACAGCTAATATTCTACAAAAAATTCAATAAATCTAGTTCGGACACACATAGGGACTTAATACAACTCTCTCGTTTTGTCAATATGTTGATTTTCTGTCTAGTCCTGAAATAGGTTTCATCTCTCGCATAGTCTTACGACGTAGGAGGAGACTATGCGTTTCGGAGGTGTAATACTTAATTTGTCAGGTATAAACCCTGAGTAATCTATCCGGTTGTTACTTATATGGAATTGCAGGATATTGACTTTGGTATATGATGCAGCAAAGGCTCATTAGGAACTACAGTATCTATACCAAGCACACCGACAAGACCAGGAATTACTGCTAGTGGGACAGTTGGATTTTCAGTTACAAGACAGTCTCAAGATGACATTATTCGTCAGTTAAAAATATCGAGAAATGCGTACTTTAGAGGATCATTTCTGGATCAAGGGTTTGGGTTTAGTGGTGATTTTTCCTTTTTGCCACCACCTCCTACTCACGGATGGCCTCATTTTGATGCAATAGCGGAAAGAGGTGCGAATGTTGGTTGGACATGGCCTTATAATACATTTTAAAATATTTTTTGGGGTGGTTTACATAAGCCACCCCAAAAAAATTATAATTTAAATTATGAAATATTTTCTTTGTTTTTTTATGATATTATCGGTCACTAAAATCGAAGCGCAACAAGGTAACAAATTATCAATAGAAGCAAGTTACG
>NZ_JBMOGV010000214.1:0-2039 GCF_049318185.1 Flavobacterium sp.
GTTGCTCCGTCTGAACGATAGTAGTCAATGATTGAGGGGGTTAATGTTTCTATACCATCAAAAACACCTAACATTATCTGCTTTTCTTCATTAGATAGTGTTGTGGTTTGGGAAATTTCATCTTTGATTCCCTTTGTGGTTTCAGTAAGAGAATCAATTAGCTGTTGTTCTGTTAAGTTTTCTACGTTTGCATTAGTTGCCAATTGGTCTATTTCTGATTCAAACGTTGTTATATAGTCTTCTAAATTACTCCCAACATCTGCTCTTGGCACAAAAAAATATTCAGAAAAATCAAATCCTGTTGTTGATGTCTGAGCTGTCGAAAAACTAGCTTCTGTGAGTATCTGTGTATTTCTATTGATAAATGATGCAGGTTTATCGAAAGACATTGGAAAATTAGATGCCTTTTGTTTATTTTCGATAAACTCGAATAATTGGTCACTTGTCGATTTAAAGTTGCTAATAATTTTACCTTCTTTTTTTAAAGTGGTAAACTCTTCAAGATTTGCTTTAACTTCTTTGATTGAGGCGTTAATTTGATTACGCAAATCATTGTTGAGAATTTCTTCCGTATTTTTTTTACATGAAAAAAGAAATAAAGCAAGTCCGATAAATAAAAGATTTTTCATACTTAAAATTTTAAAGATTAGCTTTTTTGATTTACTGATTACGTAAAATGGAAAGAAAATTCCAAATCGTACGTTATTTTATACAAATCTATTTGTCTATGGGGCAACCTCATTGCCCTGAAACAAAAGAAATGTTAAAGTGTCCTTGAAATTTATAGAAATAGGATTTTCTATATTTGTCATAACAAATAGGAGCTCCTAGCGCCTTCATTACTGAGATATATTCTTTCGCTGTTCTTTCAGATACTCCAATTTTTTCTCCCAGCATTTTCGGTGAACCAGTTGAACGTTGGCTTATTAAATTATCGATGTAAATGAATGATTTAATGAAATTTCTAGGCATAGTTTTGGATGTTTACAAAATTGCAAATAACACTAAAAAGGAAGGGTTGTCAAGTCAAAAATTTATATATCAAGTATTAATATGTAAGGGCACTTTCCAATAATTACTTTACAATTCAAATGTAAAGGATAGAGTGAAATTATATATTAACAATTTTCGAGTAATGAATTAACAGACATGAAAGTATTACAAAGAGTATTACGGATTTCCGTAAATTTTTAGGTCCAGAAAATAGTTAATTGATTGATTATCATTAAAGGAATCAGCACGTTGCGGCTTTTTGCTGTTTTGTGCTGGTTTCTGATGGCGCCAAATCCGCCTATTTTTTATGCAATTGGTTGTTGCCCCATCACTATTTGCACTCTTATAAATAGCCGAGAATTTGGTAAGAGATGGCAACGAATGCTAATTGGGTAATATGCACTTCACCCAAGCATTTATCACCGGAACAGGGAGTTATATTTCCCATACAGCAAATGCTCCATGCGCATGTTTTACAGCAAATATATTTTTACTGAACATCAACAAAAGAATTCTACTCCACCGGAAAAATTATTCTGCAATTGCAACAGATCTCCGGTATTTAAGAACGCCCAAGCCCTCGGCAGCCATCAATTTGGGCATTTGCAAAAGAAAGCTGCATAAGTATTACATTTAAACCTGTCTCCGGTCTCGAGTTCAGACAAAAATTTCCGGTTTGATGCTATCGTCCCGGAATTTACTAAAACTTAATCTTCATTTTAACACCCCTCAAAAAGGCAAATCATCCAAGGGTTCTGTCACATCATTATCTGATGGCGTCGGTACCACTTCTGGAGGCGCTGCAACAGCCTCGTTTTTACTTCCAAGAAGTATTACAGAAGAAACCCTTAAGGTTAAGGAAGCGCCGGAGCGGCCATCCTGAGTAGTAAAAGCTCTTACATCAGGCTTGCCCTCAACAAATACTTGTGCACCTTTCTTAAGGTTTGGCAAAAGGCCTGTGCTTTCTGTCCACTGGCTACATTCTACCCAGGTTGTTTTGTCCTTAATGTTACCCTGGGCATCTTTATACCTTTCGGTAGATGCGA
>NZ_JBMOGV010000215.1:0-2035 GCF_049318185.1 Flavobacterium sp.
GCATAAAACTTTCAGCCGAAAAGTTTACGGTTTTCAAATCGAATCTGTAAAACTGTAGCTAAAAGATTGGAATATTATTGGAATGCCTTTAAAACTTAAGGCTGGTTTATACAGGGCAACAAGGTATCTGTGATATTGTTACACCTATGGAAATAGAGGAGATTGACTTGTGTATATGATGCAGAAATGAATTTACTTAACTGATGTTGATTTGAACTCCGAAGCGCATAGTCTCCTCCTGCGTCGCAAGACTATGCGAAGAAGGAAAGTGGATATTGCTTCATTTGACTTCCAAAATTACTGGAAAGAAAAAAAATTACCGAAAAAGAGACAAAAGAATATCAAAAAGGTTTTCGTGGCAAAGAAAAATCCAAAGAAAAGCAGCCTACTTAACATAAGAATAATTATAGGCGCAATCGGTTGATTATCAAACTATTATGAATTTAGCAACAAAATTTGGGCCTGCTTGGTTTGCTCCGGTAAAGGGGGGCAATATGACCTATTTTTCTAATAAAGTATTACTCCGCTCCACTTTGTGCCTTTTGCTCTAAAAGTTATTCGGAAATATCGGCTTTTCAAGACTAAGAAGAATCGAACTTATTGTAATTAATTTTCAAAATACTCGATTAACTCGTATTTGTGTTCACTATTGTACGAGTTTAACAAATCTATTAAATAGGGTTTGTGTAATAACCCAGTAAACACAACAACTTTTTTTGCATTAGTCACCCATGTAAAATTAATGATGTTATTTGCCATTGCTTCATTTCTGACAAACCAAAAATTTCTATATAATGGTAACCACGTTTTAAATTCTCTGAATAATTGATTACTGGCTGTTAAAATAGAAATATATTTAGCTTCAATTTCTTGAAATTGCCTTATGCTATCGATAACTTTAGGATTATTAATTTCTTTATAACTTTTCTTAAAAGTATTATGTAGCCAATTATTATATGTCATGTAAGTTACATGAACATTAGTTAATGAATCAGGAATTTCCCCTTTAGAAAATGCACTATTTAACAATGAATACCACTTTCTCTCTGATTTAAAATATAATTTCGAAAATTCCTTTTTGTTTTTTATCATTTTATCAAATGGCAAGTTTTTTACATTCTCATCAAATTCTTTATATTTAAAGAGCACCTCAACTTCCGGTGGCATTTTTCTTAGGAGTCGAAACTTCCTTCCAACACTATACCACCAAGGGGGCTTTGATAGTAAGTATTGTCGCGAAAAAAAACTTGCAGTAGAATCACCTTCATCAAGAATTAGGTCGGGCTTTAAATTTTTTAGAATATTTAGTAAACTATCGCTATTTCTATATTCATTCTCAGAATGGATAATACCTATTATATAGATTTTTGTCTTTTCAGAATCTATACTTTTTACATTTTGTGCAGAAACAAATAATTGTAATAGTGAAAAGGGCCAAGTAATAATAATATTTTTCATGTTTGTGATTTTATAAAATTAAGAATAGTCGAAAAATTAATTGTATAGGTTTCAGATGAAGTACATTTATCAGACAACGCTATAATATTCTGCTTGTAAGCTGGGTCTTCTAATAATTTCAATACTTTCTCTTCAATTTCCTTTATGCCATCATTTTTAAAGTTCCCACTTATTCCTATCTGATGAAAATCAATTTTTTGAGCGTTACCCTTTTGGTCCCAGCTTAAGTCTAATGGATATACCAACATTGGAACGTGCATGAAAATAGCCTCCTTTATCGAGCCTAGTCCACCATGAGTTATAAATAAGTCTGCTTCTCTAAGTATTAATAATTGAGGTACTCGTGTGAAGAAAAAGAAATTAAAAGGTATCGTTGTGTATTTTGTAATGGTATCAATAATTTCTTTTTTCACAGATATAACAAAAAGCTTCGGTTTATTCTGGAATACTTTAATTAAATATAAACACAAAGAAATGATATATTTATGTTCATCTATTGAAGAAAAATATGAACCAAATGAACAATAAATAAGGGAATGACCAGTTTCAATTTTGTATTTTAAAATACCCTTTATTT
>NZ_JBMOGV010000216.1:0-2019 GCF_049318185.1 Flavobacterium sp.
TTCTCGCTAAATTGTTGTTCAAAGGCACTAAGATTTAGTTCTATGTTGTCAAATTTGGTTTGACCAAAATCGGGTATCAAAATGGCGTCTAAAGTAAACGCATCGTTGATGCCGTATTTTACATCAAGGCCACCTTTGAATTCTCCATTGGTTTTATTAGTTTTATTAGCGTAAACATATTGTGATGAGTAGGGAATTAAGAAAAGGCGTGTGGGTGTATTTACGTTTTCTATCCCTTCTAAAATTCCGGATTGAGTACTTTCATTTTCGATTTTGTTGTCAAGAAAGTTCCAAGAATATTGTTGCCGTAGTCTTCTTATTTCACGGTAAAAATTCAGACCCCAAGTTTGTTTTTTTTCGGTAGAAAAGCGCAAAGCTGCATAGGGAATTCTCATTTCTACAGTCCATCCATAATTTGTTAATTCTACATGACTTTCCCAAATTGCATCCCAGGAAAAGTCTCCGCCATTGGCTTCGGTGTATATCCAATCTTGTTGTACACCAGCTGCACTAACAATAAAACGAAATTCTTGTTGACCATCGTTGTATCCATTAAAAAAAACCCCAAAGTGATCTGCAGTGGCAAAGTTATCTCTTGATGTTAATTCTTTTAGTATTTTATTGGGTTCATCATCATAAAGAGTAGCGGCAACATATACAGCTTCATTGCTGTAAACTATTTTTACTTCTGTTCTTCTTTCTTGAGGAATGGGTTTACCATTGTCTGGATTTATCATAATAAAATCGCTAGCTATTTCCGCAGATTGCCATGCATTTTCATTTAACTTACCGTCAATTACTATTTTTTCAGATGTGGGTTGGGTATGAAGTGTTTTTTTTTGACCAAAAAAAAGGCTGCTATTTAGCAGAATAGCATAGAGTAATAAGTACGAATACTTAGTCATAGATTTGTAGGTTAGTGCTGCAAAAATAACTATTTGACTGATTAATAACAAGACTATTCAAAAAAGTAATGTGATTTTGAAGAATTAAAATTTACTTAATAGTATATTAAAAAAATTGTTTTTTGTGTATATAATATATATTTGCAGAACCCATGTCTCACTTTAAACCTATACTATTCAATGAATTATAAATCCCTATCATTTTTGTTTTTCTTATTGTTGATGTCTTTCAATAGTTTTCCCGACAAAACAATCTCCGCAAACAAGAGTATAGAAATAGTTGAAAAAGCTGTTTCCAAAAATGTGTCAACTTACAATCAATTAAATGCAAATTCATTTGAATTGCCAAAATTCGAATGTTTTACTATGGCGCTTGATGGTTTCTATGCTTTGAAACAAAAAGGAATAATTCAAAAAAACATTTTAACTCTTGTCGATTTTAGTTTGTCATCCAATGTTAAAAGAATGTGGGTAATTGATTTGGAGAAAAATATAGTTTTATTTCAAACGTTAGTGGCTCATGGAAGAAATACTGGAGAAGAATATGCAAAGGAATTCTCCAATCAAGCTGAGTCTTTCAAAAGTAGCATCGGTTTTTATGCCACGGGAGAAATTTATAAAGGCAAACATGGTTTGTCTTTAAAGCTAGATGGTTTAGAAAAAGGATTGAATGATAATGCTAGAAAAAGAGCGGTTGTAATTCATGGTGCCGATTATGTTTCAGAGTCATTCATTAAGCAAAACAAAAGATTAGGAAGAAGTCAAGGTTGTCCTGCTGTTCCTGTTGAGATGAATGAAAAAATAATAAACGCTATAAAAGATAAATCTTGTTTATTTCTTTATCATCCTTCGGCAAAACAAGAAATACTTTCTAAATTATATTCTTAGATTTTCATAACCCAATGGTTATGTTTGGATTATAATTTTAAATTTTTTTACTGAATTTTTTTAAAAAATTTGCATCAAAAGAAACTTATTCTATATATTTGCACTCACAAAAATGCGGAAGTAGCTCAGTTGGTAGAGCTCCAGCCTTCCAAGCTGGTTGTCGCGAGTTCGAGCCTCGTCTTCCGCTCTAAACCTCAAACGAAAGTTTGAGGTTTTTTATTTTCAA
>NZ_JBMOGV010000217.1:0-1941 GCF_049318185.1 Flavobacterium sp.
GTGAAAGGGTTTCCTGATGAATAGTCCAGGTAGGTCAATTTCCCTTCCCAGCTTCCCAATGAATTGGATAAATCTTTTACTTGAAATGTTTGTGCTTTAGCAAATGTGCAGAGAAGTAAAAAGACGATTGTAAGTAAATTGTTTTTCATTAAGTAAAGATAACAATAAATTCAGCTAGCCTAACTTGTTGATAGACAAAATAATAGTTTATCGCCCGCCTCTTGCGTACGATGTCTTCCATACCGCAAAAATTTTTGTTCCCCCCAAAATATAGTCAATATAAAAAGTTTGCTATTGGTAAACTTGCTAACTTTGTAGTGTGTTTAACATTATTACTAGAAAGACACTTTTAGAATATGCCAAAAAGTATCCGTTGGCTAAAACTGCATTATTTGAATGGTATCACGAATTAGTTATATCAGACTTTACAAGTTTTAATGAACTTAAAAAAGTTTATGGTAATGCGAGTTTGGTAAGTGATAACAGAGTGGTATTTAATATAATGGGTAATAAATATAGATTAGTTGTAAGAATTGTATTTGAATTTAAAGCAATCCAAATCAAATGGTTTGGTACGCATAGTGAATATGATAAAATTGATGTTAAAAACGTACCATATAAAAAGTAAGTATTATGGAATTGAAAATTATTAAGACTAAAAAACAGTATGAGTTATGCCTTGATTGGGTAGATGTTCAATTTGATAATAAGGTGAAAGCAAATACGCCACAAGGGGAGAAACTACAAGTAGCACTTTTACTAATTAAACAATATGAAGATGCGCATTATCCAATTCCATTGCCAGATCCAATAGAGGCTATTAAAGTTAAAATGGATGAGTTGGGATTAAAGAATAAGGACTTTGTTGGCAAGGTTGGCAGCAAAGGATATGTATCTTCCGTATTAAATAAAAAAAAGCCCTTAACGCTTGCATTAGCTAAACTTTTTCATCAAGAATTAAATATCCCAGCAGAAGTGCTACTGTCGTAGATGCAACTATTCTAACTTATTGATAAATAATAAAAAGTGCCGCATTCGGGTGAACCTGTCTAGAGTGGTTCTTTATATGAGCAAAACTTTCAGACGGCATTTAATTTCTTCGAAATCAACTAGATGAGTTCCATAGGCGATATGAAGCCAGGCATATAATCTTATCTAGACTAAGTTTAAAAAACCAAAGTTATTTGTGTCTGAACCAGCAATCGGTTCGATTAGCTTCATACTGTTTAAAAACGGTATTTACGGGTGCTCCATGGATTAGTTGCTGGTTAAACTTTGTGCGGGCTATATAATTGAATGCGCCCATATCGCCGGTATAGGCGGTTTTGTTATCGCGATTAGCATATTGGTGAATTGCACAAAGTTGTTGTAGAAAATCAAAAAAAACGGAAGCAGTACCTCCAATAATTCCGCAATTCAGCAAGGGCTCATTTCCATAAGTACTTTCATAAGCTGCATAATCGGATATGTTTTTCCGTAGATGTTCGCAATGGGCAATCATCCAATCGTTGTGTAATGATTTGGGTTCGTCGCCACAGAAAAGGGCAGTTGGATTTTCCTTAAAAAGCGGATCTGTAAATGGGTTGTTTACAAGCACCACATCGGCAATATCGGTAATAAAAATTCCTTTGATTTGTTGAATATGATGCTGCAAAAAATCCCTGTAAACAAAATATCGAAATACATTGGGATTAAATTGAGGGTCATGATCGATTTTAATGAACGAAATATTTTCATTTTCGAACATCCTACACGTTTCTTCGGAGAAATTATTATGAAAAATAACCCCTTGTACATTCGCTGCTGTAATGGATTCCACCCAGTCCTTTACCAAATCGTACGAATCGTTTGCAAGTGTTATATTACGATTTACATCGTGCACACCAGTAATGTGACAGGCCATTACTACATTAGTATTTGGCGGAAAAAGCGGCGATTCAA
>NZ_JBMOGV010000218.1:0-1929 GCF_049318185.1 Flavobacterium sp.
TTCTAATACCACCCAAATAATTTTGGATTTATTTTTGCAATTTAGTTGCATTTTCAACTATCTTATTGATTTTCAGACACTCCGAGTGCGATAATTCTGCTTTGCCGTTTACAAATTCATGCAGTTTTAGCTTGCGGATGCCGGCTTTACGCTCAATGGCAGAGAGGTTAAATACGTGTTGACCTTTGAATAGTTGTTTGAGTTGTTCCATTAGAATTGTTTGTTTTTAATTAATTAATGTTCTAATCCAATTAGATTTATAAGCCATTCTATTATTTTTTATAGCTTTTTTTATATTTGATCTTACATCTTTTTTATAATATTTTACTAATTCGCTACTAATAAATTCTTTACCATCTGATAATCTTGTGTAAATAAATTTACTTTCATGATTTACGAAAAGATGTTTTTTTATTCTTGAAAAATTACCAGTTTTGTATGATTGTTTATGGCTATTAGATATTGACATAATTTCTAGGTTAGAAGCACTATTATTATGCCAAACCTTATCTTTTTTACAATAAACCTCGCTTTCGACTAACTCTCTAATAAAAGTATTTCCGACCAACGTACTTACGTGAAAAGACTTTTTTTTATTATCAATACAAAAACGTATTTTCAAATCCTTTCTATCTTTTTTAGTTTTTTTATAGTTACTTTTAGAAATATTTTGTTTCATTATCCTTTCAGGTTGAATGCGAAACCCTCGAATACCCATATTAATTTCACGCTGATAAGATTTAATTCTTCCTAAATTAGAAATTAAATAAACACCATCATATCCTAAAATGTCTTTCCACTCTTCATAAGGCAAATCTTCAATTTGTAAATTTTTATAAACTGGTATATCATTCATAATTAAAATATATTTTTACAAACCTACAAAATAATTTTGGTAGTATCAAAACTATTTCCAATCTTTGAGTCCTAAAACTTTAAACACATGAACATTGTAAAACACACCGCCACCGAAATAATGAGCATCGGTAAGGCGTTCGCGGAATCGGGAATGTTTCCTGATATCAAATCCGCTGCTCAAGCAATCGTTAAGATTCAAGCAGGTGCCGAGTTGGGTATTGCACCGTTTGCCGCAATGTCCGGAATCCACATTATTTCCGGTAAGCCTACCATTGGGGCCGGCGTTATGGCTGCTATGGTTAAAGCATCGGGTAAATACAATTACCGAGTAACCGAGCAGACCGATAAAGTATGCTCTATTGATTACTATGAAGGTGCTGAAATGATTGGTACTTCTACCTTCACCATCGAAGATGCCAAGAAAGCCGGAACTAAAAACACCGACAAATTCCCTCGTAATATGCTATTTGCAAGGGCGATGAGTAACGGTGTTAAGTGGTACACCCCGGATGTATTCGCCGGGCCGGTGTATGTGCCGGAAGAAATGGAATCGGTAGGGCATATTAATGGCAGCATATACGATATTGCTGCCGATGTTTGGAAAACAAAACGCATCCTAACAGATGAGCAGTTCCAATCCGCTATCGTAAAAATTCAAGACGGCGAATGTATCAAAGGATCAACCGTAACCGTTTACGATTGGGTAAAAACCGAATGCCAACTGACTGAAGCACAACAAAATACATTTAACCTTTTAAACACTACCGACAATGGAATTGATTAAATTTAACCACACAACTAAGGAAGATCGCACACAGGTTGTGCATGAAATCTTCCAGGAACTATTAGAGGGGCGCATAAACCCTATGGAGTTACACATCCGGATGAAGTGCCTAGAGGAAGTAGTAAAGCAATTAACCTCAATGCCTGCCTACAAGGCCATCGTTCTGGAAGATGCTGAGAAACACGGCAAGTCATTTCAGTATCACAATGCGAAGGTTGATATAAGGGAAATGGGGGTGAAGTATGATTATAGTGGGTGTGGGAATGGGGCATTAGCTGATTTGTACG
>NZ_JBMOGV010000219.1:0-1911 GCF_049318185.1 Flavobacterium sp.
CCCTAAAAACAGCACTAAGTACTTTAACAGGTAAAAAGTATTTTTTATTAGAATGAAAAATGATACAAAGTTACTCTGGCTTCAAGCGGATAATTTTATCTTCCCGAAGAACCACTACTACGCTATTTTTTTGTTTCTTGAATTCTAGCATTTTCCTGTAAGAATTTTCAAGCCCCATCAAAATCTTGTTTCTTCTATCAAGTTTATTTTGCGTTTTCATATTGCTACTTGAGTTTTAAAAATAAATGCTGATCCATAATAGTGAGCGGTTCATTTTGAGACTTTTCGGCTATCAATATTGGAAGCCCTTCCGAGTTATCGAAAATCATAACCTCATCTTACAAAGGTATAAATATTTCAAATAAATTAACTATTCCACGAATATATCTGCGTTCTATTATCGATTCCTCAACATTATGTCCGCCTTCTAAAACCCGAGTCTTAACGCGCTCTTTTGCTAATTCCATATTTCGGAGCCAGAAAAATAACAGGGTAACATTATATCCATGCGTCTTGGCTGACTTTATGCTTTCTTTATGGCTAATTGTTGAGAGCGTTGTTTCGAAAGCATAATTATTTCCTTCACGCATCAATTCATCTATTCTATGTAACATAATTCAACCCGCCTCAATACCAACTTTTTCAGTATAGGGTTAAGAAAGCGACTTCTTTTTTATGAGTTTACTCAATTACTTTTTTTCATGGGGTAGTTTGAGTTATAAAGAAACTGCTGAAATAAAATCAGCGGTACGATGATATTTTTATAATAATATAGGGCCTTTGATGGGACCAGTTCTGATGAAATCATAGTCGCCCTGAAATCTCTCCCAAAAGGGTAACCCAATATTATCTTTGGCAACTTATAATAATTTTTATAAATTCGAAGAAGGCAAATAAAGATATCTGCTATAAACAAGTTAACAACAATAATATTAGACTCCATAAATTTTACTAATCATTATGAAACTTAGCATAATAGTATTGATGACAATAAATACTTTGACTTCAGTTGCATTTGGTCAAACTAGATACATTAAAACAATAGAAGGCTCAATAGTAGACACTTCCACATATGCAAAATTGAAAGCCGAAAAAGTTGAAAAAATAAAAAGTATAATGCAAACAAAGGACATTAAAATAACAATAAAAGATAATTTTAAAGAAATCAGACGAACGCCGGATAGCTTAATTTATTCTTACAATTGGGATATTAAAATTGGTGATTCAAAAGTAAAAGAAGAAGATAAATCATTCGAACCCGAAGATTATCTTAACAAAGAATTCCCTTTACCTACTTTCACAACATTCGACAACAGAACTATTGGTATAAATAGTTTAAAGGGTAAACCAACATTGATAAATTTTTGGTTTACAACTTGTAAGCCTTGCATTGAAGAAATGCCAGTATTGAATGGTATTAAAACTCAATTGAAAGACAGTGTAAACTTTATTGCAATTACATTTGAACCAACTGAAAAAGCAAGGGCATTTTTAAAGAACCGAAAATTCAACTTCATACAAATTGCTAATGCAAAAAAATTTACAGATTCTATCAATATGTTCTCATTCCCAGTAAACATATTTTTAGATAAAAATGGCATTGTAATAAAAATTGAAAGTGGTATACCATATATATTTGATGATAAAAAACGAATGAAAATGGGTGATGGTAAAGAGTTTTTGGCTGCATTGCGAGAATTACTATAGCACAAGTCGGATTTTGAAAAAATGGCAGACGGCTTTGAGTGGCATCTTAAAAAAATAATGGCCGCTGGAATATTGTTTCTTTGGACCATTATTATTTTTTAAAATAACAGTGCCCATTTGTAACTACTGAACGAACAACTTACAGGAAAATCTTAACTTGATTTTGAAATACTAATGAACAATCTTGTCCTTTTCTCAAACTAT
>NZ_JBMOGV010000220.1:0-1903 GCF_049318185.1 Flavobacterium sp.
TTATGAAGTACTCATTTCTAGGTAATAAATTTCGAAGATTACTTTTTACTTCTATTGCTAGAAAACTCTCGCAGCTATAGATTAATTAAGCCTGAACAGTGTCATTACTTCGCAATCATGTTCGTTTATATAAAATGTAAAAGGTCGATTTTGAAAGAAATTCATTGTATTTTTCAAGTTTATTTTTTCAAGTGCCATATGAAGTAAAACTCTAGAATGTAATTGAAATAAGTTTTGTAAGCTGAATTCAATATCTAGGTAGTCTAGTTCTGCAAATTCTTCACAATCAATCCATGCAGGTTGAAAATTAATTCCGTTGTCCAGAAACAGAATTTGTTTTTGATAGTCGAATTCGCCAGAAATATAACGTGGTTCTTCTAATAATGGATATTCCTGTTTCCCAAAGCAATATATATCACCAAAGAAATGATAATAAAAGTCATATTCGATAAATATTGCCTGAATTTCATGATGCTTGCCTGAAATTTTAATTTCATGAAGTTTTTTTTCAAGTTCTATTTCAAAATAGCTAATAAGCGCATTATTATCCAGCATTAAATATTGTGAAAGTTTATTTTTATATAAATTATCTCTAGTTGTGTCTTTTGATAATTTTTTCAAATCAATTAGCATTTGTTGCTCCTGGTTGTCCATAATATATACTCGGCCAGTTTTAATGTCGTCATATTGTTCTTTATATAACCTAGATATTGAAGTCCCTTCTAAACTTTCAAATATGATATCTCTTTGTTTTTCTAATTGGGATAATATTCTTGTGTTGATGTCCATATTTTAATCCCTCAAATACTTTTTATTATAGATTTATTTTCCTGGTTTTCTTAATAGGATAATCAATGTGAAAGGCGCTCTTTAAATGTAACAAATTTATTTTAGAAAAATCACTTTATTTGTAGATCTACTTAGTTTTTGAAGAAACAATTACCATAACAGGTTTATTTATCTCGCGGTTAGTGACATTGGTAATAAAAGTAAAAAGGGCAAACTCAGATCGTAATTAGTTTTCTCGTAGGAGGGTCCTATTGCCATTTTGGTGTAATACGATCTTAACCTGTTTTGGTATAATTTTTCAGATTCAATAAACCAAGCTTTTTTACCTAATTTCTGAACTAAGAACCACTTCTCAAGCAATCTCGCCATTCTTCCATTACCATCTGCAAATGGATGAATTTTTACGAAGACCAAGTGTATGAAGGCAGCATAATAAAAAATTTCATTCATTGTCATTTCTCTTTCAATCAGAATACTGAGATCCTTGTAAAAAAGATTCATTTCATCAATCACTATTTCTTTGCTTGCACCTTTATATACTTTTTTTCCGCCTGCAAAAATATAAACATCATTATCGCGAATATTACCCCTATAGCGATCTTCTGAAATTAGGTTTTCTGATAGTATTGAATGAGCGGAAAGAATATTTTTTTTAATCAGTGTATGAGTACTTGCAAAATGATACGCATTAATTAGATCTTTAATCTCTTGAAAAGATTTACTCTTAGTATTCATTCCCGAAGTGCTATATTTTAAAAAAGAGTCAAAATCAATGGGGTTTCCCTCTATCATTGATGAATAGACAGAAGATTTTGAAATATGGTAGCCAAAGGAATGCGTACTTAAAACAGTCTCCTTTAATTTGTTAAAGTGTTTTAAAATAGTAATAGGCTGAGCATCCTTGTAATAATCCAAATAATCTGAAATGATTAACCTTGTTTTCATATTCTAATATAACAATTTTTTTTTAATCAAACATTTTCCTATTCCAATAGCCATCCAAAACAGAAGTTTTTTAAGTGATAAGTTGAATATGATAAAAGTGTTTCCAATCAATAATAGTAATATTTGTTAACTGCTCCCAATCCACCATAAAGTTAGAACCCGTGGCAGT
>NZ_JBMOGV010000221.1:0-1866 GCF_049318185.1 Flavobacterium sp.
GCTCCTGCGATAGCCATCATACCTAATCTTTTTGAAAAAGAATTAAATCTTAAAACATCTGTCAGGTTATAAAATGTATTAAAAGAAAAACGTAAATAATGAGCAGTGCCTACGCTATCATTTAAATCTTTAAATCGTTCCCAACCAATTTCGGGCGATAAACCAAATCGATTATTAATCATATATCTATAACCCAATACATAAGAATTTATTTGTGTAAGCTTCATAGATGTTATTCCAGGGTGTCTAACACCATCTTTCCCTCCAATATCAAAACTAACAGAATGTTTGTTGTATTCTTGAATAAAATCTTCAGCAACCTCGTTTGGCTTTTCAAAAGGCTTTGGTTTTTCATAATCTTGCGAAAATGTCGATAAAGAAATAATTACACTTAAAATTGATAGGTAGGATTTTTTAATCATATATTTTTTTTTACAAAAGTAATTATTTTTGTCATTGATTCTTTGATACTCTAGAAGATAATTATTTATTAACCCGTTTAGTGGATTAAATTGTTGATAAAAAAGTTTGAAAAAGCCATGCATTTTACTGATAAACAGTAATTTAAATGAATCTGACAACATTTAAATTATGCATGACTTAAAGGTAAATTTCGACAAAATTCATCAAATAGCCAAAACAATTCTTTCGGATAAGCTTATAGAAGGAAATGTTCGATTGTATAGACATAAGCCTAAAATGACTGATTCTGAGATTATTGCCTTAGCAATTTGTCAAGAAGCATTGTCTATTGATAGTGAAAATTATTTTTGGTCTAAATTAAAATCGGATTATCGGATTGATTTTCCAAATTTGATTCATCTTACCCGCTACAATCTGCGTCGCAAACACTTGAATGGTTACATTCAAATGGTGACCGAGCGATTGGCAACAAAAATGAATGAGGGAGAAAATGCTTTTATTGTTGATTCTATGCCTGTTCCAGTTTGTAAAATCAGTCGAGAAAGTCGATTAAAAATCTGTAAGGAGAACTATGAAACAGCACCAGATAAAGGGTATTCAGCAGTAAATAAACAGTATTACATTGGCTACAAAATTCATTTAGTTATATCGATAAGAGGAGTGTTTTCTGCGATGGATTTATCAAAGGCAAGCGTTCATGACATTCATTTTCTGTCAGATATAAAGCAATCAGAACTAAATAATTGTGTTCTACTTGGTGATAGAGGATACTTAAGTTCTAGTTTACAATTGAATCTTTTTGAAACAGCAAGAATAGATTTGCAAACGCCAAAACGTGAAAATCAATCAAATTACAAACCCTATCCTCTTGTTTTCAGAAAACAACGAAAGAGGATAGAAACTTTGTTTTCACAATTATCTGACCACCTAATGATGAAAAGAAATTATGCTAAAACTTTCCAAGGATTATCAACTAGAACAATCTCCAAAATTGCAGCGGTTACAGTATTACAATACATTAACTTCCAAAATAAAAACCCAATAAATAATATTAAACATGCTCTTGCGGCTTAAAAATCAATCCGCTAAACGGGTTAATTAAAGTAGCAACCTAAATTAGTTCAATTGTAAAATGAAAGCAAATATTCTAGTATTAAATGTTATTTTTGAAAAAAAATCAGTTACATGAAAAAGATATTCTTTAAAATTAGCCTTGTTTTAGTTGCTTTTGCATTGTCCCCACGAATTATAGCTCAACCAATTCCTGGGACATTAAATTGGTACAATGGTGCTGGAACAGGTATGCTGACAGATAAAGCTTATGGTTTATTGAAAAAGAAAACTTCACAGCCTGTGATTGTGGCTGTAATAGATTCGGGAGTTGACATTGAACATGAAGATTTACAAGGGAAAATTTGGGTGAACACAAAAGAAATTCCTAAA
>NZ_JBMOGV010000222.1:0-1859 GCF_049318185.1 Flavobacterium sp.
GTGCTCGTAAGGGCGTGTGGGTTCAAATCCCACCGTGGTCACGAATAAAAAGAAATCTATATATAACAATCAAGCTTGCTTGAAATTTTTATATTTAGATTTCTTTTTTCAAAGCGGATCTTTGTTGGGAAAGACGAAGTCAATCCCTAGTCGCAAAACCTAAAATCTAATTACTTGAAATTGTTTTTATTTAGATTTCTTTTTTCAAAGCGGAGCTTTGTTGAGAAAGACGAAGTCAATTCACTAGAGCAGCATAAAAAGCAAGTGATGTAAATTTGCTTTTTTAATTATTATTTAACACTTAATTTTTTATTTAATTATTTCACTACTTTTGTTTAACAAAAAAAAACAAACGATGAACAGTGTTAAAAATACTTTCAGTATTAAAGATTTAGAAAATCTGTCAGGAATTAAAGCACATACCATTCGTATTTGGGAGAAACGATACAACGTTTTAGAACCAATGCGGACCGACACAAACATTCGTTTTTATGATTTATTAGCTTTACAAAAGCTTTTAAATATTACATTGTTACATGATTACGGTTACAAAATCTCTAAGATTTCGAAAATGCCTCAGGAAAAAATTCCAGAATTAGTCAGAGAAATTGTCAATGTAAAAAATGCGAAAAATCACGCCCTAAGTTCGTTCAAATTAGCGATGATGAACTTCGATCAAAACTTATTTTTTAAAACATACAACACACTACTTTCAGAGAAATCATTCAGAGAAGTATTTTTTGAAGTCTTCATTCCACTTATGGAAGAAATTGGACTTCTTTGGCAAGCAGAAACTATTACTCCTGCTCACGAACATTTTATTAGTTACTTGATAAAATTAAAATTACTGGTCAATACCGAGAAAATTCAAATTCAAGCACCTACAAAACAAGACCGAATTTTTGTTCTTTATCTTCCTATGAATGAAATTCACGAATTGGGTATAATGTATGTAAATTATGAAATTCTTAGCAGTGGTTACAAGACAATCTATTTGGGAGAAAGTGTTCCAATTGATAGCTTAAAGGATTTAAAAAAATACTTCAATAATATTACATATGTTTGTTATATGACTGTTGAACCTGATAAGACAGAAATCAATAATTACATCCAGGAATTAAAAGACAAAATAGTAGATGAATCGTCTGAATTATGGTTGATGGGTAGAATGATAGAGCACTTAGATCAAAAACATCTCAATAACAAAACAATATCATTTAAATCGATTGATGAGTTGGTAAATTACCTATAAATCTTTCAGAAAGTTGTTTCTTTTGTATACCTTTTAGTTACTTTTGTAGTACACATGAAAAAAGATATTAAAATAATAGGTTCGGGTTTTTCATCATTAGCAGCGGCATGTTATCTTGCAAAAGAAGGAAATAAAGTAACAGTTTATGAAAAAAACGCTTCTATAGGAGGAAGAGCCAGACAACTAAAAAAAGAAGGATTCACTTTTGACATGGGTCCAAGTTGGTACTGGATGCCCGATGTTTTTGAACGTTTTTTTGGTGACTTTAATAAAAAACCCTCTAATTATTATGAGTTAATAAAATTATCACCTGCCTACAGAGTTTATTATGGAATTAATGATTTTATTACAATCGCTGATAATTTAGAGGAAATAATAAAAACATTTGAAACAATTGAAGAAGGTAGTGGTAAAATTCTAGAAAAGTTTATGGCTGAAGCCAAAAGCAATTATGATATTGCCATTAAAGATTTGGTTTACCGTCCTGGAGTTTCAGCTTTGGAATTAATCACTACCGAAACCGCATTAAAAGTAGGTCAGTTTTTTAGCAATATTAGTAAAGACGTACGTAAAAAATTTAAAAACCAAAGACTAATTCAAATATTAG
>NZ_JBMOGV010000223.1:0-1857 GCF_049318185.1 Flavobacterium sp.
GTATTGTTGTAGAAGGAGTTCGGGTGGAAAAAGAAGCCGTTCTTGGTGCCAATGTTTGTTTGACTGCCTCTACAAAAATTATTGATGTTACAGGAAGTGAACCTATTGAACACAAAGGATTTGTACCAGCTCGTTCCGTTGTAATTCCGGGAAGTTATACTAAGAAATTTGCTGCCGGCGAGTTTCAGGTGCCGTGTGCTTTGATTATTGGAACTAGAAAACCATCGACTGATTTAAAAACATCCCTCAATGATGCGTTGAGAGAATATGATGTGGCGGTGTAATTCATAATTTATCCCAATGAAGATACTTGTAATACAAATAAAAATGATTGGTGATGTTCTTGCAAGCAGTATAATTTGTAATAATTTGAAACAAATTTATCCTGAAGCACAAATCGATTACATGATAAATAATTTTACAAAACCTGTTGTTGAAAACAATCCTAATATTGATAATCTTATAATTTTTGAAGAAAAATATCAAACCAACAAACTTTCTTTTTTAAAGTTTTTAATTAAAGTCAGGAAAGAAAATTATGATATTGTAATCGATGCATACTGCAAATTAGAAAGCAAATTAGTTGTTCTTTTTTCTGCAGCTAGAGTTAAAATTGGATATAAGAAAACTAGTTTTAATTTTATTTATAATAATAAAGTTGATGATATTAAAATAACAAAAATGAATGCAGGTTACGCTCTTGAAAACAGATTAAATCTTTTATCACCTCTTTCAGGAACAATCTATTTAGATATTAAACCAAAAATTTTTTTTAATGAAAATGAAATATTATCAGGTAAAGAAATTTTAATAAAACACGACATTGATTTTTCCAAAAAACTATACATGATTGGAGTTTTAGGAAGTGGAAATGAAAAAACCTATCCTTTTGAATATATGGCTAAAGTTTTAGATTTTATAGTTGAAAACTCAAATGCATCTTTACTTTTCAATTATATGCCATCGCAAAAAAAAGAAGCCAAAGTTATTTTTGATTTATGTAAACTAGAAACTCAAAAAAATATAAAAATAAATGTTGTTCCTGGGAGTATTCGAGAATTTTTATCTATTGCCTATCATTGTGATGCTTTAATTGGAAATGAAGGTGGAGCAATTAATATGGCAAAAGCAATTGATAAACCAACATTTACGATATTTTCTACTTGGATAAATAAAATATCATGGAATTCATTTGAAGATGGAAAAAAATATGTTTCAATACATTTAAAAGATCTTAAACCTGAATTATATGGCAATAAATCGGCTAAAGAAATGAAGGATAAAGCAATTGAATTATATAAAAAATTTGAGCCTAAATTAATTTTCTCCGATTTATTAAAATATCTTAATGAAAACTAAACTATAAGCTATAAATCTAAAAGAAATTCCGATATCGATTTTTTACACATTTAAACTTAGAGGACTGAATTCAAACAAATTAAGTGAGCTCAAAATAAATTAATTCTTATATTTTTTCTTATTTAAACTATAAATTTATGACCGTTGACTGTTATCAGTTTTAGATGATAATTTTTCTTCAGTTCGATTGATTTGAAAACATAACTCAATAATCTATTTAGAGAATATGATGTTGATATATAGATTGATACGACTTGTGTAAAATAAATTCTATTATATTGATTGTTTATAAAATTAATAGATTTTTTTATTTGATTCTACTAAAGATATTTTTTTTCACATACGATAGATAATGAATAAGTATCTCTTTAAATATATAAACAATTCACTTCTTACTTGGAAAAAAGTAAAATCATTTGAATTTATGACACTTGTATCAGATAAGTCTTTTTCAATATACAAATGACCTACAGGAAATCGAAAAAATTTGGAATCCCA
>NZ_JBMOGV010000224.1:0-1852 GCF_049318185.1 Flavobacterium sp.
AATCGATGGCCAATGGGATTATGATGTGGGAGAAAGGACAGGATCGTACCGATGGATTGTCTTTGTTAAAAGCTGTTTGCGATACCTTAGGAAGGGCGTATTAAGCTTTTTTATTTTTTTGCTTTAGTTATTTTCCAGTGAAATAGGATGAGCATGAGTTATAAATTAGTTTACGTTTTTATTTATTTGAAGGCACAATCGCAGCCCCTTTGCTAAGAGAGTTATTTCACTTTTAACGAATGCACGAATCCTTTATGCCGACATTTCAACACCGATTAAAGCTTTGGATCAAATAGTTCATTGAAAATATTTTTTATGAAAAGGACAATATTATATGTAAGCATTTTGGTGTCATTTTTTTGGATTTGTAGTCGATTTATTAATGTTTATCGATTTGCTTTGGTTGGCGCTATTTTTGAAATTCTATGGATTCCAATGATACTAATGTTATTTTTCCTACCATTAATCGCATGCTATTTTTTATTTAAAGAAAAATTTAGTTTTCATTCTACTTATTTATATGTATTTCTGTTAATGTTGTTTACATTTTTAATAATTAGAATAACACTTTAATAAAAAAAGCAGGCATATGGTGCCTACTTTTTATTGTTTGGGTAGTATAGCTGGTAAAGGGTAGGATACAATATGTGACAAATTTTGCGTCGTCCGCAAAGATGCAGTGCATATTGACCAAGTGCTTGGATTTCAAAGCCAATATTAATCATCAAATTCTTCAGACTCTATATCTTCATCTTCCTCAAACATTTCATCGTATTCGTTTGATTGGGCTGCTGTAAATTCCTCGATGATTTCTAGAATTTCATCTGATTGCTTTTTCCATACTATGGAGTCAACATCGTCATGGATTAGTATAAGGCAGCATTCATTAGTAATCATAATTGGTTCTACTAATAATATACTATCGCCCTCAAATTCTTTAATTAGGTACCTTGTATCTAGGAGTAAGTCTTTGTAGTTTGCCATAATTTTTTTTTAAAATTACACCTACTTTGTTACTTAAACGTCAATAATAATTTATCTGAGATTACTTAATTATGAAGTTTTTCATTAATTTGACTCCAATTATCGCTTAGAAATTGTTTAACTTGTTGATCTGTTACTGCACTAAGGTTAGTCCTTTTTGGGAAAAACCTGCTAAGCTGCCCAATTCTGTTTTCAACTATTCCCTTATAATAGCCAGTAAATTGGTATTCTATAGGAGCCTAAACACCCGAGTTATCGGTAATTTTTTTAAATCTTTCCGGAAGTGACATTAGATATTCTTTGCCTTTAAAAAAGCATTTCAAAATTTATAAAAGAAATTAGGAGCTAATTGGGAAGGATGGGGATATGGACAAGCCGACTTCAAACATATTAAGCTGGAACATCCCCTGGTACATTTGGTGAATGGCAATCTGAAGCCACTGCTGAATAAAGGTCTTTTGCCCAGAGGGGGGAATGGACAAACCCCTGGTTCAACCGGAGGAACTGATAATCAAATGAGTGGTGCCAGTTTTCGGATATTGATAGATACCCAAGACTGGGATAAAAAATTGCTGATCAATTCACCGGGCCAGTCGGGTGATACAAAGTCCTTTTTTATAGAAATTTATTTAAAATCTGGGCAAATGACCAACACATTCCGGCTCATTTTACCAAATATAATATTCTGAGTGTGAAAGCGGCCCAAACTCTGCTACTGCAAAAATAAAAGAGTGATAATAGAGAGTTGAACTTTTATTCTTTTCTATTGTAATATTTATATGAAATATACCCTTGCTATTTGCTTCACCTGTATGCTTATAACCTTTGGAATTGTAGGTAGTACCCAAACTTTACAGCCTGTATCCGA
>NZ_JBMOGV010000225.1:0-1794 GCF_049318185.1 Flavobacterium sp.
GATACGCTGAGTAGTTATCAGAAAGAAGTTGCCTATAAAAATTGGTTGCTCTCAGGAAATATCAACAAGCCGGTTTATTTTTCAGTTAAAATAAACGATCAATCTGTTTACGACTCTGTTCCTTCACTTACCAAGCTGTATGCGAAGAATGGCTTTGTTTTTTACCGGCGACTACCAATAGCACCCTGATACTATTATTGTTTGTGTTGATAAAAGGGAGATTTGAGAAATGACGATAAAAATTTAATTTGAAAAAAGGTTGCAAGTTTTTATTCCATCAAATGATTTAATAAAAACATTGAATGCTTTAGTGAGGAGATTTAAATGGACAATTCATCCAAGAGAATAAAGGAACAGCTAGGTGTTTTCTTTTTATAACATCTAAATAATTTTTTAATAATGAAAAAATTGATAGCCTTTTTGGCAGCAAATTTATTATTAACATGCATACTGCTATCCCAAAATAATAACAGTGCAACAGTAGTAATTATTGGAGTAAGACATACTGCGACGAGATTTGTGAATACAGATAGTTTGCTGCTCGTTTTGCAAAAAGTTAAACCAGATTTGATTCTTGACGAGATGCAGAGCCCATCAGGGTATTATACAAAAGAAAAAGAACTTCGTAAGTTTCGCGCATCTGTTCAGCTAAGAATTAAGCTTGGTATAGGAAAGAAACTTTCGCCAGAAAAAATGGTGTTATATAAATATCGAAAGATAGAGCCCAACATAATAATAAGACCATTTGATATCTACATTGAGAAAAGGAACAAATACATTCGAGTGGACAGTAGATGGGAAAGAAAATTCTTTAGCATAATTAATGATCCTAAATGTTCCAATACATTTTCTTCAAATCAAACTGATTTATTCTTAGAGTTCGTTCGGTTGAATAACTTCTTATATGATATAATTCAAAAAAGTTATTTTGATATGAATCAGCCTGATGTGCCTGATAGTCTTAGGAAAATGATGGCCGTTAGAGATCCTTTTATTATGTCTATAGTTGATTCTGTAGCAATTGCCGGTTCATTGAAACCCTATTATCAAAAAGAGAAAAATTTCTGGCGGGAGAGAAATGAAAAAATGGCCAGCAATATTATTGATTACATTCAAGAGTTTCCGGGTAAACGAATAGTGATATTGACAGGGTTACTACACAAGTATTTTTTACTGGATCTTTTAAATCAATCACACCAAAAAGACTTATTTAAGATTGTAGAGTTTTACGATCCCATTTTAGAGAAAAATTAGAAAAAAAACATCCCGGTAAAATAAATAGTCTTCTAGGTAAGCTTTTTTACCAGAAGCGAACTTACCTTCGTTTATTCCGGGTATGAAAACAATAGTAATATATTAAGGGTATTCCGAGCATAGTGCCTACCAATTTTCCTGATAAGACTTTATTTATCTGTTTAAGTTTCAGGTAAATAAAACTCTTAACAATGTAATAGTTTGTATTATGTCTGACAGTTAGAGTAATCCCCTTTTGATAGAGAAAATAAGGCTCCGAATGAAAAGTAGGCAAAATTACTTTTGTCAGTAAGGTCGTATAATTCTGCCAAAGCCGATACTATTATTGTTTGTGTTGATAAATGGGAGAATTATACAGGCCTAATTGTTTAAAAAAGTAGCCAAAAGATACTTTTAAAACACCAATTCCATAAGTAATACTGCGAGATAAGTTGATGCTGGAAGCTTCTTCAAAATATTTGGTAGGACAAGTAACTTCCCCAATTTCAAATCCTGCATCAAATATCTGTGCTACCATTTCATTATCAAAAACAAAATCAT
>NZ_JBMOGV010000226.1:0-1727 GCF_049318185.1 Flavobacterium sp.
TATATTTCATGTTGGAAAAAGAAATCCCAGACTCCAAAACGACTTCTTGACTACAAAGCTTCAAAGTAGTTAGAAAAAAAATTAGCACAAAAAATTTTATACGCATAGAAAATAAATTGGTTATTCCCGTATTGACATGAATGGTATTACGGACGTAGTTAAGGCTTGTACTAAGATATTTGAAGAAGTAGAAGCATCAGAGTAAATCTCAAAATTTCCTCTGGCAATAAAAAGTGTAACTCGATTGTTAATGGAAAGTTGACTTAATAAAGTCCTTGGCAAAGAAAATGATCCATTATCCGGAATTTCTTTGAAAAAAAGTAATTCTGAAAGTACAGCTTTGATTGGGTCGTTAGTATTGTCATCAATAATACCCAGAAATATAGATTGAGAGGGGTTATTGCGATCAGGATTCCAATTAATAGTAATATTTTGGCCTCTTGGAAGAGAAAAATCATTTGTAGGCCCGGGATCCATTTCAATTTGCGATGGTATGTAAAACCCATCGTCAGTGCTGTTTGATTTTTGATTCACAAGTGATCTAACAACACTACTAGTTGAAGATTTAGGAATATCAATTTTTACTCTTCGCCCAAATAATCCAGTTAATTTTTGAGTAGTAAAATCAGATGCTAATAAACTTTGTAAATTATATCCTGGTGACGTAGGGCTATTTATGAAAGGGATATCAATATCCTCAATTACTAAATTTCCGAAATTACTTGAAGTTTTTTTTATTTTATCACTAAAAAGTTTTCCATCTACCATTATGGTTGGAATATTTAACGGACCTCTTGTGCTACCCAATTTGTCTGAAATAATCGAGATATTCCCATCAAACTGAATATTTTGTGTTTCTAAATATTGCTTTACAAGTTCTCCAATTTCTATTTGGCTTTTGCTTGAAAATTCTTGACTAGCTTTTTTACAACCTAGAAATAAGAAAAGAAATGACAAGATTAAGGTATACTTTTTCATATTTTTTTTATTTCGTTTATTTTAATTTTATTAGACAACCACAAGTGCCTGAGCCATCGCTATTTCTAGCAGCTGGGTATGGCCTCATAGTAAGCAAGTTTCCGGATGGTGTACTTTGATACCCTTGGACGGCTGACCAATATGGCTTTCCGCCATTAAATTGAAATTCATCTTGACCTATCCTTCTTATTTCACTATTACAACCATAGGAGGGAGATGCAGTACATTCAATTGCGTCTACAATTACATCTACTTTGAAAGGAGGTCCCACGGGAATATCAATGGAGGTTTCAAAAATAGACTTATCAGGTCCAGTGGGACTCTTTTCTTTGTATGACCTAACTTTCTCATATCGAGAATTAATCAGTTCAAGCACAGTTATAGTTACGAGGTAATTTACATGTGAGGTTGATATTCCATTTACATCCCCATAATAGCTATTTTTTATGAAATCTGAAAGCCTCAATGTATATTTTTCAAATTTAGTTGTACTTATAACTGGGCTTTTACAAGAAAACATAGCTAGAGTCAAAACAAAGAAAGAAAAAGAAACGATTTTAAAAGGATTTTTTCAAATTTAATTTTACTCATAGTCGTTTTTTTAATGTTTGTTGGATAAAAGTAATAAAAATAGTTTTACGACATGTCGCATATTTTTAGGGGCAAAAAGCATCTAATTGATTGATTATCATTAAATAACAGCATTCAACAAAAAAGCCACTTTTCGTAAGTGGCTTTTTTATTGAAAT
>NZ_JBMOGV010000227.1:0-1720 GCF_049318185.1 Flavobacterium sp.
TTTTTTTTATGATTTATTTGGAATTTAAAATATTTATTTTTATATTTATAGTGTTGATATACAGAATACTAATATGAATTTCAGAGACTATAATCAAAGACAAACGGCATTATTCCCACATTCATTCGATGATTTAATTCCATCTTCCCATCCAGTTCGAGTAGTTGATCAAGTTGTGGAGCAACTCAATCTTCAGGGACTTATTAAAACCTATAAAAAAGAAGGTAATCCGAGTTATCATCCAAAAATGTTACTCAAAGTAATGTTGTATTCCTACATGACCAATGTTTACTCTTCACGCAAAATAGAACAAGCACTTCGTGAGAATATTAATTTTATGTGGTTGAGTTCTATGACTATTGTTGACCACAATACGGTAAACCGATTTAGAAGTAATAAATTGCAAGATAGTTTTAAAGAAATTTTCAAACAAGTAGTATTAATGCTTGCCGATGAAGGTTTAATTACGTTGAAACAAATTTATACTGACGGCACAAAAATAGAAGCCCAAGCAGGAAAATATACATTTGTTTGGGGAAAAAGTATTGCAACCAACAAAGTCAAAATGCTTACCCAATTAGAGGATTTATGGAACTACGCCCAAAGTGTAGCTAGAAATGATGACCACAATCCAGAACCACCAGAATTTAAAGCAATAAGCAAAGAAGTTATTGAAAAAACGGTAGCCCAAATAGATGCTAAATTAACTGGAAACGAAAATGCCAGTTCAAAAGCCAAAGCTAAACTCAATTATATCAAGAAAAATTTTGTTGTCAATTTAGAAAAATACGAACAGCAACAAGAAATCTTAGGCAGCAGAAACTCCTACAGCAAAACTGATACTGATGCTACTTTTATGCGCATGAAAGAAGACCACATGCTCAACGGACAACTAAAACCAGGCTACAATCAACAAATATCAACCGAGAATCAAATCATCGTTCATTACACCACGCATCAAAATCCAACAGATACCAAAACTTTAAAACCACATTTAGAAGATTTTAAAGAAACCTTTGGACAAGAAATTTTTAATGAATTAAAAGAAATAACCGCAGATGCAGGTTATGGAAGCGAAGAAAACTATGATTATTTAGAGCAACAACAACTAACAGCTTACGTCAAATACAATACTTTTGATAAAGAACAAGACACAAGATACCAACAAAAGCATAAGCTATTTAGCAAAGAAAACCTCTACTACAATCAAGAAGAAGATTATTATGTGTGCCCAATGGGACAAAAAATGCTGAAAACACATCAAAGTAAACGAACCACAGAAGCTGGATTATCTCAAAATATAAGTCACTACCAAGCACAAAACTGTGAAGGCTGTCCACTTAGAGGTCAATGTTTTAAAGCAAAAGGTAACAGAAGCATCGAAAGAAACCACAACCTAGAGCGGCACAAACAAAAAACCAGAGAATTATTATTAAGCGAAACAGGAATACAAAAACGCAAACAACGCACAGCCGATGTAGAGCCTGTGTTTGCTCAACTCAAGCATAATCATCATTTTAGAAGATTTACTCTAAAAGGAATCAAAAAAGTAGATTTAGAGTTCGGATTAATGGCAATGGCACATAATCTAAGAAAGAAAATTGCAGCATAATGGCAATTTTTACTCCAAATGAACATTCTCTGAAATTGAAAACGAATTTTTATAAAATTGAAATAAATAAAAAAACCATCTCAAATTTTGTTATGAGACGGCTTCTTT
>NZ_JBMOGV010000228.1:0-1669 GCF_049318185.1 Flavobacterium sp.
GTTGCGGGAAAACAGAACAAAAGTAGGATCGAAACATACTTGACAAATTTTTGGGTGAGTAGATTTAAAGGCATGTTTTATTTATCCGCAATTATATTTGGGTTTGTTCATTTAGCTAATTTTGAATATTCAATCCCTTTGTTGCTTTTGTCACCAATATTAATTGCCCCACAATTTATTGGTGGACTTTTTTTCGGTTACTTACGGGTAAAGTATACGCTAGCTTTAGGATATTTCATGCACGCTATTCACAATGCTATTTTTATTTTAGTACCTCTCATATTTATGAGTGGAGCTATTGAAAAGCTTACTATCAAGAACAATGACTATTCATTGAGGATTGAAGAACCTACTTTCGGAGCGAATAAAAGTGTTTCATCCATATATACTGATAGTGTCAGTTTTAAAGGAACACGTTTGCAATCAATCATTGCTCTTATTCTTGAAAAAGATGAATCTCTTATAGAGACTAATAACAATCAAATGGTTGAGAAAAAAATTAATTTGAATTTTAAAAAATATTCAAAAGACAACTCTGACTATAAAAAAATAATACTAAAACACTTATCGCAGGTATACAATTTTAATCTTGAAAGCACTAAAAAAAAGCAGGAAACATGGGAACTATATGTACAGGATTCTTTGTTATTAACTAAGTACAAATCAAAGATTATTGGAAAGTCAATCAATATAATATCATTAAAAGAAATAAAAATCGAAAATTCAGACTTAACCTCGGTTGCGAATATTCTAACATCAAGTTATAAAATCGATATCTTTAATAGCAATAAAAGTACTGAAAGGTTTGATTTCATTATTCCTAAAAAGGATTTTTCTGAACTAGAAAAAACATTGAATTCAAAATATGGACTTTCGTTAAAGAAAACCCAAAAAGAAATCGAACACACCTCTATAAACTTTTCAAAAGTAAAATAAACGGGAACTGTAGAATATCCACGATTTTGTTAAAGTTCTAAGTAGCTTTATTCAGTGCTGGAAAGTTAATTTTTGCGCTTGCAATAATTTGTGGATTATTTATTTTTAATTTTGGCAAAGGATAGTTTTGTGATTTCTATTCCAGTAAATCGCAAGGCTACTAAAATTATCGGAAATTTAAATACTACACCATCAGTAAAAATACAAAATATGAAACGTATAAAATTTATTACCACAATTATCATTCTTATCAGCTTAGTTGCTTGTGCGCCACCTGTCACTTTTGATGAGCCACAGCCAACAAACACAGACAATTTATCGGAATTTCCCAACCGCTTGCAAGGACATTACTTAAGTAGTGCCGACAGTTCCGCATTGATAATTGATGTAAAAACAGTTCAGAGAATTTACGATTTTGACTATAAAATTCATCCGTCACAAATTGACAGCAACTCACGACTTTCTGGTGATACAATTATTAACTTAACTACCAACACAAGAGAAATTGTTCAACGAGCCGGTGATAGTTTAGTAACTCACATTAACTACATCGACACATTGTTTCAAATTGACTATGATAATGTTGTAAGAAAGTTCAAAGGGTTTTATTTTTTAAACAAACGGCTTGACAAAGATAGTTGGGAAGTAAAGAAAATTGAATTATTAAAAGGGCAACTAATTGTTAGCAGTATTTCGTCTAAAGAAGATATAGAAAATTTAAAAGCAATAACCG
>NZ_JBMOGV010000229.1:0-1663 GCF_049318185.1 Flavobacterium sp.
CATAAGGAAGTAAACAATCACATTGATGGAATAATCAATAATCAAAAGAAAGAGTTCCACAGCATTGCTTTATACGTGCTTCAATTGTATTGGATTTGCAAATCGCTTTATTTCAACAATAAATCGGTTTATAACCCATTTAGAATCCATAACATTTTGTTTCAAAACGAAAGCAACGAAAAAACAGCTATCGAATTTGCTGTTGCGTCACTTTTTGCTTCGGGAGAAAACAAACAAATAATTACAGGTAATTTAAAAAGTTTTTGTGAAGCTAAAGGAGTGCATTGGGTCAAGAAAATGCTAGGTTAAAATACTTTTCCAACTCCAAATCATAATTGGTATTCGTTTTCTAAATAAGCTTATCCAAAATAAGTTTCTAGATATAGTTCATCAAACACTTTAAATTTTGCTACAGCAACATGTTGTAGGTATTCTTCTTTAAACAATTGCTTTTCTTTATGATTTGTAGCTAAGTGATACCCAGTAATGGCATAAAAAATCAGGTAGTAATCATTGTAAGCTGCTCCATATTTAGAAACCGTGGTATCTAAATTTTTAAAGATATGATGGGCTCGTTTTAAATCCTTATTTGTAAAACTAACCATTACATCAATTAGATTGTAAATAAATAAATCTAAATAAGAATGAATGTGCAATTGATCTATAATTTCTTCAAAATAATTTTCTAGTAAGTAGTTTAATTTTTGTATTCTCTTTAAGAGTAAAAGTGCATGAACAAATTCATGAAAATATTGACGAATATGCGTTTCTTTTTTAATAAAAGTTAAAAAATCGTTCCAAACAATTGCTTCTTTATCTTTGTTTTGATTTTGTGCCGCACATAGCATTTGGTAGCCATAAAATCTTCCAACAAGTACCTCGGGTAACGCTTGCAATTCATTTGTTGTGGGGTTGTTGATTATAGGTAATTTGTTACACTTGTTGAGATAGAGCTTCAATCCACTTAAAAGATTCAAAAACAATTGTTCTTCTGCGCTTAGGGCTTCTTTTTCTATTTTTTCAAGAATGATGCCATACCTTTTATTCAATCCCATGATATCTATATAAATATAGATTACGTTTTCTCTAAAGTTTTTGTTGGTTACCAATTGCTCTATACTAGTTACAAAGCTTTCTTTAGAAATTCCGTATAAAAAGATAAAAAGGATATAGGCAATATTCGTTTGAAAATGATTTATGGGTAGCTTATTTTTAAAACAACTAATGTTGTTGTCATCGAACAATGCATTGCAATAGTCCCATTTTTCATTATGAAAAGCATGTTCAAATAGTGAAATAAAAACAGTGTTAGATTCTGATTTTTCAAGTAACTCGCTTAGAAATTGAAAATCATCTCTTGTAAGATTTTCATTTAACTTTAGGTTTTGCAACCTGGCATCAGCATACCATTTTTCATATTCATTTTTTTTCTTTACATACTCTTGGTAAGAAGCATATTCTAAAAAGGTAGCTAAAACATCTAGAGTGGAATTGTTGGATTTCCGCATTGGTATCAGATTCCAAAAACGTCTTAAAGTACTTAAACTAATAGGGTCACTAGTGTGTTTTTGCAGAATAGCAAGAAATGATTTAACATCCGTTGTAGTATTTATTTTAAAACCTACTTTTTTTTCAATATCGGTTCGTAGGTGTACGTGAAAAA
>NZ_JBMOGV010000230.1:0-1646 GCF_049318185.1 Flavobacterium sp.
TGTAGTTTATCATGAACATACATTGATTGCGTAATCAGGGCTTTACTCCTTAATTTGCCTTAAGTCTGCGACCGCGGATGAAAAAAGTGTAGATTCCTGTTCATGTTGACCCACCCCTAATCCTATTGTTTTTTGGGGTTTTGCTGAGAATTTATTTTAGAATTAAAATAATATAGGATTATGAAAATATTTCTTATCATATCAGCTTTTCTAGTTTCCATTACCTGCCGGTCTCAGTCTTACAAATATTCAATTCAAACAGAAACTTTAAAATCATCATTGGGTTTATTTAATGTTGGCTGGGAGGTGTTTGTAAAATCTAAAGATTCTAGTTCTAAAGAACAAAATAGTTTCATCCCAGCTGTAGCTATCACAAACACAAAAGAATACAAGGGTTGGGAAATTAGTATGGAATATAGATTTTATGAATCGTGCCGGTTTGGCAAATCATGGAAAGAGTACCTTAGTGCGAGAGTGGATTATGGTAATTTTACTTACCATGATTTCAGCAGTGCCGGATTGCGAAAAAATTATTTTGGTATAGTTGGAGGTGGTGGTCTCCGCAAATACTTTTTCAATCATCTTTTTTTTGATTTGTCTACCAATATGGGCTACTTTAATAATGTTTCTCAACTTAATGGTATTTTGTATAGCAGTAAAATAAATGAGCCATTTAGCACTCAGTTTTCGGTAGAAGCCCGAATTTGTATTGGATGGGCTTTTTAGTGAACCCTATTTTAATCTTATGGGTTTCCTTCATCGCATATTCTTGCGACGCAGGAGAAGACTATGCGCTTCGGAGTTCAAATCAACATCAGTTGAGTAAATTCATTGCTGCATCATATACACAAGTCAATCTCCTCTATTTCCATATGTGTAATAATATCACAGATACCTTGTTGCCCTGTATACGAATGTCCTGCTAAATTATGAAGATTATTCCTCCGAACCGCATAGCCTCCTCCCGTCTCGGTGGATCGGAAGACTGCGGAGAAGGGAGTCATATCTACTCGTTTACTATATGTCCGTTTTTATATTCAATGAATGTTAACAATCCATTTTTATTAAATCTATAATCATAAACAATGTCATCCGTGTTCAAGTCCTTCGGGTTTAATTTAATGTATTCATTGTTAGTTGTTGAGGAATATTCGTAAAAAGTATAAGAGTGCGTCACGTAGCTAGGGGGAAAGTTTTTCTCCCTTATTTTTTCTACAAATGAATCTATATAAGCCTTTGTTTGTTCTCCACGAATAAAATCATGAATTAAAAAATTATCCCCTTTATAAATATATGCTGGCTCAATGGAAAAACTAGCATGTATTGAGGAGTCTATCCTGTTGATTACATAAAAGGGTTCAATAACTATATTATCTGTTTTTTTCAAATTACAGCTAACAAATAAAATCATTAGAAGGAAATATTTATATTTTCCCTTTGAGTTTTCTTGTAACATAGATCTTGGTTAAAAAGGGTTTTTACTCTCTTTTGTGTTGAGGCACCCACCATGCGACAAAACCCGGAAACACATTTTGGAATTTCCTTCTTCGCATAGTCTTGCGACGCAGGAGGAGAATGCGCTTCGGAGTTCAAATCAACATCAGTTAAGTAAATTCATTGCTGCATCATATACACAAGTCAATCTC
>NZ_JBMOGV010000231.1:0-1633 GCF_049318185.1 Flavobacterium sp.
GAAAGATTCGGTCGAATTAATTATCGCCTTGTCGAAAGGACAAGAAGCAGCAATTGACGAATATATTCTAGCTCATAAAGGTTCTGTTTTTTTGAACGAAGCAGAAGGAGTAAAAAAAGAAATGGTTTTAGCAAGGGAATTATTTACAAGTGCTTGTCAAAAAAACAGTGTTGAAGCTTATGAGGATTTCTTGAGTAAATATCCTAAATCATTACATAATAAAGAAGTTCAAAAATTGCTTTTAAATGCTGCTGAAAGAGAAGCAATTGCAACATCAAGCAGTGAAAAAATGATTTTTTTTATTAAGAACTATTTCATTCCAAACATAAAATTAATTGAGATAATTGAGACCAACACATTTTCTGCAAGGGAAAAAAAGATAAAAAATAGTCTAGAAGATTTTATAATCAAGGAAGCCTTACAAAATAATCAAGATAACAAATACGAAAATTATCGTTTATTAATGTCAAAATACTCTGCTATTTGCAAGGATAATAACATTCCAAGTGTACTCAAAAATTTCGACAAAATAAAAAAATATCAAGTTGAAATATGTGATTATCTTTTTAATAAATTAAATGCATGTCGTAAACTTTACCAGTAATTAATACCATACAAAGGAAACCGCAGCAACAATAAGTCTATCGAATACTTTTTCTCCAAAATATCTTCGGTTATACTTGAAGCAAAATTCATTCAAGTAGTTTTGAAGGTAAGGAGCTTCAATTGCATGATGTACAGCTTTTATCAAGTTTTTAGAGTTTGTTATTGCTTTACTACTCCACGGCAATACCTTTCCTGATTCATGTTTGGACATATCATATAATTCTACATTTTCGTATTTCCTGAATGATTTCGGATATGCTTTAGCTTTATCTGCTTTAATCGAACTTTTATCATCTAGAGCTTTTTCTGTCGTTGCTTGTAGTTCTTGAATTGTTCCATTTTCTACTACTTTCATTTTTAGAAACTTAGGCATTGTATAATTTGAGTTTTGGTTCTTTTTTAACTCTTTCCGTTTTACTGTTTTTTGACTTGCCATAACTAAAACACTTGTCTTTTTCTGAGATCCTTTACCTCTTTTTAACTTTTCCTGTTGACCGGTAAATTCATCTTTGTCAAAAATATATTTCGTTGAATAATAAGCTTCATCAATTTCAGACTCATCTCTAAGTGTATATAAATCATCTCTTTTACCCATTACAAGTCTAATTTTATGCATCATTGCCCAAATACATTCATAGTATTCATGTCCTAACTGGCGCTGCATTTCTAAGGCAGAAAGCGTTTTTTTGGTTGAGGTCATTAAATGAAAAGCAATGAACCAATATTGATACGGAAGCTTTGAGTTTTCTAAAGCAGTTCCAGACTTAAGACTCATTCTAAAACCACATTTTTTACACTCATAAAGTTCTTTACTTTTAAGCCACCAATAGTCATTTTTTGATTGACATTTTTTACAAACAACACCTTGTTTCTCGCGTATCTCCTTGAATTTCAACTTGCAATCAAGCTCGTTTGGGTAATTATTAAAAAATTCTACTAACTTCATATTCTAAATTTTGAACAAAGTTAGAGGTGTACGACGTAATCTATTTACGTTCTACTGGTAAAGTTTACGATACGCATTTAA
>NZ_JBMOGV010000232.1:0-1631 GCF_049318185.1 Flavobacterium sp.
ACAAAGAATGTGCTACTTCTGTATACTATTACACCAATTCGAAAGGGGAAAAAGTGAAAGAGGAAAAACATATCTGTAAGGAAAGGTTTAATTTATAAAAAAACAGCACGCCACGTGCCAGTATTAATTGTGCTTTTTCGTTGAGTTGATTAAATAAAGCTCATAAGGGCATATTGAATTTCCGTATTCAATTTCAAAAGACACCGCTAATTAGATTTTTAAATTAATGAGGTTTGATTGTGGGTAGAACAGGGCGCCTCTATAATTTCTCCATTTGTGATATTTGTGAGATATTCTTTTCAGCCAGTAAAATTCGTCCTCTTTGCAATAACTCTCAATAGCTAATGATCCTGTTTTCGGAGTTAATTTTAATACCTGTTGTGAGGTACTTGCTGGTTGGCCTTTGATAAAATCAAGGATTTGCTCTTTTATCTTTTCCGCTTTTTCGCCTATAATAAATCGACCCTATTTTTTACAAATAATGGCCATTTTGACGATTAAATGGTCGAAAAAATGAAAAATAATGGGCGATATAATTTTTTCAGGTGCATGGCCAAAAATGGCAAAAAAGACGAAAAACGGCTAAAAAATCTCAAATAACGGCTGATTTAACCAGTTTTTATTCGGTTTTAGCCCAAAATCGATGAGTTATCCTAATGCTAAAGGTGCGGGGTTGATTGTTGGGTTGTTCAATTTCGGCAATCGCCTGCACAAACAGAATAATTACTTGTTGTTTTTACCTAATCGTCTGCTCGATTTTGTGCGAGTATTGCAGATCAGTATTTTTTCACTACGCAATAGTTCACTTTTTGTGAACTATTGCTATATTTACACAAGTTAGGGATGCGCGTTAGACTAATCAAAAGAAAGTCCATCGAAGATTTTGTAAAGAAGAACGCCCAAAGCAGGACTTCTTTTCGAATATGGTTGACCATAGTAAAGCAGGCCGATTGGACAACTGTAGCAGATATGAAACAGACTTTTGGTTCAGCTGATTTGTTGGGCAATGGAAGTTACCGGGTAGTTTTTAACATCGGCGGCAATACTTACCGCATGATTTGTAGCTATCATTTTGGAGAAACATGGGTTTATATGTATGTAAAGTGGATAGGAACGCATGCGGCTTACGACACGCTTTGCAGTAAAAATGGGCAATACACAGTTAATCAGTATTAAACAAAATATCATGTTAGGCATACTCTATAAAGTAATTAAGACAACCACACAATACAAACAATATTGCAGCCTGCTGGAGGCTTTGGTAGTTAGTGGAAAAAAAACAAGGGTCGTTCAGGATGAAATTGAGTTGCTTAACCTCTTGATTGAAAAATATGATGCCGACCACAACACTTTTTCCGAAGCCGATCCTATTGCTTTATTGAAGGCGCTTATGAAAGAACATGCCATGAAGTCGGTTGATGTAGCCGGTCTTTTAGGTGTAAGCGAGGGGCTGGTTTCTGATATGCTGAATTATAAAAAGGGCCTTTCTAAAGAAACTATTCGATTGCTGGCCAGCCGTTTTAAATTGCGGCAGGAGGCTTTTAACAGACCCTACACCTTGCGTCTGCCCGCTAAGAAAACTGCAGGGGTATTGAAACCACGAAATGAATCACAAAAAAAGTATGCAAGTA
>NZ_JBMOGV010000233.1:0-1615 GCF_049318185.1 Flavobacterium sp.
TCAGTAATTTCATCGTTTCACGCCATTTTCTAAATTTTGCTAACGTTTTGCAGCTACCCGAAGGGCGGGACTTTTACCACAAAATTTGATTTGAAAAACTAATGTTTGATTAACCACAAATCTGTCTTTGGAACACGTAACCCCGCCTTTTGGGTAGGTGCTGTTGGTGGCTGTTGCTTTTGTTAAATTAGGTACAAATTTCATGGTCTCGTTCTTGGTTGCTGCTGTGTCGAACAGTGAATACCACCACCGTGCCAATTTTGAGGCATTGCATTTATGAATACAATTTTTCTTTTGGGAAATTGTTCTTCAAATATTTTCCGAACCCTATCTTCCTTTTCTTTTGATGAGCCTTCCGATGTATAACTTGAAATAAGCACAAGTCCATTCGTTACTAAATAGTTTAAATAGCTTGAGGCTGGAACTCTAAGTAAAGTATCTCCAACTTTTGGGGCTTCGGAAATATAAAAACGATTTGCAGGTATGTCGTATGATACCTTTGAAGTATAATCTTGGATTGCTACTATTTTCTTTGTTATCAAATCTGGCAGAGGAACTTTTACAATATTGAATGGTTTGCCGTCTTGGTCAGTCGCATTTTTTAATGTTTGAAAGGTCTCATTTAGTCGTTGATAATTCATTTTATTAATTGGGTTCAAATCCTTTTCTGCTTCGTCAACCCAAGCCAATAAAATAGTATTTGCATTTGAAAAACGTACAAATTCATCAGAATGTTGAACGCCTCCACCAACATAATTGCCTATTATTCGTCTGTAAAAACCATTAGGGTCTTCTGCTAATCCTTGTTTGATCCAAATAACTGTTGATACGCCCAAAACATTTTTGAGTTCACTTTCCATAAATTCTTTGGTCAGTTCAGGATTGCGGTTTTTCATAGCAGACTCACATACAATGAGTGTCCCCTCTCCATTTACTTCTATATTTCCGCCTTCGGTAACAACTTTGGTCTTGAAAATTTTTGCACCTTCTGCAACAGCCATCAAACTATCTACTGCTCCTGATTTATTAATAGATGGCAATATCTTGTTAAGATACTTGTTTACGCTGTCTTGATTATTATTGTTTTTTTCTTTCAAAAATTGAGGAAAGCCATAATGATTCCAATCAAAGTCGGCCACACCTAATTCTCCTTTAATATTTATCAAAAATGCTGCACCATGATCTCTAATCCAGTAACGGTCTCCTGGCATTACATAGAACCTAATATTTGAAGTGTCTATTTGTTGGCGTTTCAAATAATTTTTAGCAGTCTGCATTAAACTGTCGGAATCAAATGCAATTTTCACAGTTACAGTCGGTGTAAGTGTTTTTATCATTTCTGCTACCACAGGATAAAAGCCAAGTGAACTGTCTGCCTCCCAACCTAGCCAAACAGCATCTTGTTGCTCCCATTCGGCAGGCATATAATATTTGTCTTGTTGTTGGTTACAAGATAAAACGATAACAACATTTAAGAAGAGGAATAATTTTTTCATTATTTATAGATTTTTAATTTCAAAGTGTCTTTTGAGTTGGGAGTGTCGCTTCGAAATTGACACCAACGTTTGGCGGTATGAAAAGTTGCCGATTGCGGGCGATTTCTTATCCAGTTACA
>NZ_JBMOGV010000234.1:0-1614 GCF_049318185.1 Flavobacterium sp.
TAAACAACGAAACTCTCTACAACCAAAAGTCTACATTGGTTTGACGACGGACAGTTTGAAAATTATCAATAAAAAATGGTTTAACTTCAACTAAATGAAAATGTTATGAGTTTTTTAAATTTAAACAAACAATTTTATAATGTTTTAGACGAGTTGTTTCAGATCAATAAATTAAGATCTTGGGAAGAAATATCAAAAACCATAACACTTGAAAAGATTTCAAAAACATATGAAGAATATTCTAAAATTTTTAATAATACAATAGACAGAGCCTCCCTTTTGCCTAAAAATAATCCAAGTGAAAAATTAACTTCAATTTTCCACGGAGATTTAGATGGGACTACAATTATTAATAATATTGCTCGTCATTCTTGTTATACTGATGAAATCATTGTACTTCATCCACTTCAAAATCCTTTAATTACTAACCCAAAAATGAACCCAATTGAGTTCCCGGGATTATGGCAAAGAGATTTCATAAACAGCCTCTATTTCTATATAGTAATAAGAAAATGGGTAGTAAGCGGCATCGTACATTTAATTCAAAGTCCAATAGATTATGATTATAATGCAACAAGGTACTTTTGGGATTTAGCCAAGAGAAGAGTTTCAGATAGGGGTTTTGTGATAGAAGACGAAGAAGTGAAACAAGAACAAGAATTAAAATTATTTCAAAACTTTAAGTATACTCTTGCAGGTCTATCTGATGAAATTCTAATTTTTAACTTGAAGAAATTAATGCCTGAAAAATCAGATGATGAAATCGATTACTTTTTTAAAGAAATTCGGCAATCTGAGGATAGTTTACCATTAAAATTAGATTTACCTTATAATTTAAAAGACGGAATTTTAAATTTAAACAAAAATGGTGGCAATCTTGAGCATATTGATGCATTATGTGAAATGACCGGCTCTTACTCATTTACAACAGAAAAAATCATAAAAAGACAACTAGAATTAAGAGGAACGAATTCTTATTGGACTAAATTCAGTACTTTACACTCAGGTATAAATTTAAACTACTTAAATGGTGTTGATGTAAGTTTTGCCTTACAAATTAGAGAAGAAGATAGGCTTGCAGGTGTAAGAAGATCACTGAGAGAAATTTCAACAACCATTGATTCAACTGATTTCAACAATATTAAAGAAACAGATATACTAGCTTTAAATGATAATTTTAAAGAAGCTGTTAAAAGTTCAGAAACTGAATGGGAAAAAATAAATTCTGATGCTAAGAAACACAATATTTTAGGTGCTGTAGCAACTGCATTTATTACTGAACCAACCAGCATTATTGTACCTGCAATTAGTTTAGCTTCATCAATCGGGATAAGTGAATATTTTAAACAAAAAGGAATTAAAAGATACCGCAATAGTAATCCGTTTTCTGTATATGTAGATTTAAAAAATAAGAAACCATCATTTTTAACTGATTTGAAGAAGTGTATTTTTTAAAATCTAGCGCAGAAATCTAGCGCAGACACAAAAAAACCACTTGGTGATTATCCAAGTGGTTCATTATCAATATTTTAATTTCTACATTTTTTACTATTCTTACTCGTTATGAGCCCGACGAGCTACCGCTGCTCTACCTCGCGATGTTTGGAGGGCAAA
>NZ_JBMOGV010000235.1:0-1578 GCF_049318185.1 Flavobacterium sp.
AAAAAAAATGAAAAACACAAGAATAATTGCTTTAATATGTTTACTTATACTGTGGGGGATTGGTGCATCTTTGTTATTTAAAAAAGGAGAAAATAATGGGGTAATAATTATTACAGCTGTAATTATTATTGCTGGATTTGCAGTAAAGTACAAAAAGAAAAATACAAATTGAATAATGATTTAGCATTCTATTTCAAAAGACCAAAAACATAAAAAATGGCTTCAAACGTACCAACCATAAGTCAAATATCTTTGATTTCATTATTTTTTCAGCTTTTGTTAGTAGCTTTTTTTACATATTTCTATCATGATTTAGATTTTGCATTCGCTTTTATATTAGGTGCTTTAACTTATTCGATTTTGGCCATTAGTTTGAGAAATTTTATTGCAAAAGATCATCGACAGGGGTTTAAACTAGTTAAACAACAAAAATTTGCAGAAGCAATACCTTTATTTGAAAACAGTGTTCATTTTTTTACTCAACATGCCTGGGTTGATAAATATCGTTTCTTAACACTTTTAAGTGCTTCTAAATTGACTTATAAAGAAATGGGGCTTTGTAATATTGCATTTTGCTATAGTCAGACCAATAACGGTCAAAAAGCAATAGAGTACTACGAACTAGTACTAAAAGAATTTCCTAATAACGGTATGGCAATAACTGGACTGAGAATGATTAATTCGATGGCGCAGACTCAATAATTTGATCACTAACAAAATATGAACTTCATATGAAAAATGTTGAAGAAAGACTAAATGAATTAGGTTTTAGTATTCCGGAAATTCAATCACCCCTTGCTAACTATGTACCTGCAAAACGAAGTGGGAATTTAGTTTTTACTGCTGGACAAGTTTGTACTTTGGGAGACCAGGTAATCAAAGGAAAGTTAGGTAGAGAAATAGATATTGAAACTGGTAAGCAAGCTACTCGATTTTGCGTTATTAATTGTTTGGCGGCTATTAGACAGCTTTTAGGTTCTTTAAATTTTATAGAAGACATTGTTGCAGTTCATGGACTAATTAATAGTGTACCTGAATTTACAGGTCACGCTGATGTTATGAATGGGGCATCTGATTTAATGGTACAGATTTTTGGTGAACAGGGCAGACACGTAAGGACTTCTGTTGGTGTTTCAAGTTTACCTCATGATTTTACTGCTTCTGTTTATATTATTGTTCAAGTAAATGATTTGTAAAATTGTCATTCTGTGAGGGCGGTTTTCAATATCAATTATAAATGATATTTATTCACACATTAGGTGAAAAAATCTTTATTTCATCGATAATTTTATACTATTTCATACAATATTCTTCAGTTCATGTTTCAAATAATGAAAAAATATTTTTTTCAATATATTTTAATCTTCCACACAATGTTAACTTTTGGTGTTGCTTGTAAGGGGCCAGTGAAAAAAGATTTGCCAAAAGAAAATAATCATCCCTATCTTATTAAAACGATAGGTGATCCGAAATACGGCAATGTGCAATGTATCTATCAAGATAAAGCCGATAACCTATGGTTCGGCACTACGGAAAACGGATTGTACAAATATGACGGGAAATCGTTTAGCCGATTTT
>NZ_JBMOGV010000236.1:0-1578 GCF_049318185.1 Flavobacterium sp.
CTTCAACCGTATCTCCAACTCGCACGGGCCGTTCGAATGCAAGAATCAATCCACTTACCAGATTATTAACCACATTCTGTAATCCAAACCCAATCCCAACGCCCAATGCTCCAATGATGATGGTTAGTTTATCAAGGGGAATACCAGATGCAACAAATGCCAGCATAATCCCCAGAGAAAGGATGCCAATGCGTGCAAGTAACAGGATACTTCCTCCTTTAGCTGAGTGGGTATCATTTTGCGAACTGCTGTTTGCAGTATTGCCAAATATCAGTTGCAGCGATTTGGCGATTACATTCGAAATCCAAATTATACCAATAAAAATCAGGATACTAAAGAAACTAAAATGCATGCTACCCAGTACCCTTTCTTTTTTCAAAAAATCAGCAATTCCATCGAAGAAAATATCATATATATTTAAATTTCTGGATAGAATAATAAGCCAAATAATTCCTACAAATCCGGTGAAGAAGGTTTTGAGTTTCTTGTTAAGGGCCTCTATATCTGCTTTATAATCGGTAATCAGGCTATTCCGGTACTGTACCTCATATAGCCATATAGTTTCCATAATTAAATCAATGAGCGAATATAAAATCCGGGCTGTTAGTAAACCCGTAATGGCACTGGCAGCAAAATATTTGGCCAAAATGAAACTACCAATTACATTAAAAATTATGGATAAAATATTGAGTCCGATAAATATCAAAATCACTGCCTTAACCGGAAATCCGGCATGAATAGTAATCTGATGATATTTTCTCAGAAGCGATAGGCCCAGTGTTAGGGAAGCTCCTACTAACAGCAAATGTATCCATCTTTCGGCCTGGGTTGTTTGAATCAGTAAATTGAATCCACTGAATAAAATGAAGAATAAAATCATCACCCACCATTCGGTATTCAGTTGAATGGTTTTGTTTTTTGTAAACAAATAGGTATACAAAACAGTTACCAATAGCCATATACAAAGTGTAAAGGAGGCCGGTTCTTCTTGTGAAAAAAATGGAGAGAGTGCGCCTACAATTAAAAGCGTAGCAAGAATTGGGTAATGAGCAATCGTGGGTGCTTTTTCCTGTAATAAGGAGAGTGGGTTTTTCGCAAGTTTTTTAGCTACCGCCTGTGTTGAAAAAGCCAATAGTAGCGTAATTAATAAAATGATGATAATCGTATTTCGCTTATTCATCAAATAAAACGAAAGAATTCTGCTGGCGATTTTGGCAGATCGTTTCATTATGAGTACGAACCCATCGTTTTTATGTTTGGTTTCCGAATTCCAGAGTGGATTTTCTTCGGGTAAGGCAAGTTGTTTACTGAAGTTTTTAATTCGATAGTTGGTTTCATTGGTAAGTTCGCCGCAAGTAAGATAGGCGTTCGCTACTCGGGTTTGCAGGTTTTCAATTTTTTGCAGGATTGTTTTGTTAGAAGAATCTGCTTTCCCCCATTTCTCTGTAAAAATCAGCAGTTGCGTTTTGTAGGTATTACTGATTAAAGTGTCGTGCGGAAGATAGCTAAAAGTAGAATCCTGAATAATCAGATTCAATTTTGCGTTGATCTGCATCATTTCGGTGGTGTACCCAATCA
>NZ_JBMOGV010000237.1:0-1576 GCF_049318185.1 Flavobacterium sp.
TTACTAAATGTATTTACATAGTCATCATTTGATGGCCAAGGGCTACAAGAAAAAACAGTAATTGAAATAATTAAAACCTTCAAAATTTTCATAAAATTAATTTACCTGGTTGAAATTAGCCTACTAAGTTTAATATAGGGATATCACAAAGAAACAGTCAAAATAAGTTAAAGTTTAATACATATTGCCCCATATATGCTTTTTTATTTTAATAACAGTTTTAAAAGGAACATAATCTCTCCGTTTCTGAAGAATCCACCATGACGGAAACCCGGGATTTTCATCTCTAAACTTTATTACATCTTCATCGTCTATTCCAAAATGATCGGTAATGGTTATACTTAAATCGATGCTCCAATTACCTTGCGCATCAATTGTAAAATTATCGCCAAGTATTTCGCCTGTTTCGGTATCATTTATTAAAATCATTAATCCATGATACTTATCGTAGGGGGTATTAAATTTTGGACGAATCTCTGTTATATCAAAATTTTTAACTAAATCAATTTTCCCACCAACAGCCCTTAATTTCCTTCATCGCATAGTCTTTCGACGAAGGAGGAGACTATGCGCTTCGGAGTACAAATCAACATCAGTTAATTAAATTCATTGCTGCATCATATACACAAGTCAATATCGGCTAATTCAATTTATGTAACAACATCACAGATACCTTTTTCCCTGTAAAATAATATTCTGCAAATTGTGTAGATTATTCCTCCGAACCGCATAGACCCTTCACTATCTTTAAGGAGACTAATGCGGAGAAGGGAAAATTTTTGAATTATTTCAAAAACAAGAAAGTGTTTCTCAGTTTCATAAAAACTGGGAAATCATTAAATAAGCGGAGGAATTTGGATGTAACTATAAACACAATAATTTTATAATGAAGTTATTGTGGTTATAGTTATTCTTATGTTAAGTAGAATGTGTTTTTCTTTTTTTTCTTGCCTCTATTTATCCTGGCGGCAAATAAATAATTACAACTGACGAGAAAAAAAAGCAGTAATAATTTTTGGTTAAAAAGGGTTTGTAATTTCTTCTAAACAGAAGTGTCCACCAAGTAACAAAACCACGCTCTTTTCCTTGAAATTTTAAAACATCTGCTTTGTCTAGTCCAAAGTAATCTGTAATTTAAAAAATCACATAGGCCTCTCAATTCCCATTGGCGTCGAATTTATACTCTTGTAATTTTATAACTGTCGTTTCTATATCATTTGCCATCAACACTCCAGTAAACTTGTGATATTTATCTAAGAGAAACCTGCCACCAATTTACTTAAGAAAGAGCCTCACTCCAATCAGAAATATGATCATCAAAAGCGTGCGCAAAAAGCATTTCAACGAGTATAACAACTGCACAGCCCAAAGCCGTTAAAAGGACTTCTTCAACTACTATTTGATATCCTGCATTCTAAAAGACGAATCTGGATTAAGAAAAACACCATTTTTAAATTTACTAATACTAATATCTTTATTTCCTAAGATCCAAGAAATATTATATAGTAGATATTCATCTAGCCCTCCACAATATTTTGTTGGGGCGGCATTCATACGCTTTTCATTTCTATCAATG
>NZ_JBMOGV010000238.1:0-1523 GCF_049318185.1 Flavobacterium sp.
AAGTAATTACCAAGAGAGAATGCAAAATTATTAGGATGTTAGCAAATGGAAAAACTATAACAGAAGTAGCTAAAGAAATATTTGTTTCTAAGTCCACCATAGAAAAAAACCTTAGTGAATTATGCATAAAATTCAAAGTGCGCAATCGTTCCGAATTGATTGCATATTCGCATGAGAATGGGTTAATTTAACTGAACCATCAGCCCTTTACTGCTTAACGAGTTTGATGACATCAGAAAAAAATAACATCAACCGATGCGAGCATATTTCGGGGGTTGCCCATTGTTTTTGAATCTTTCCCGCCCCAGTTTTCCACTTCACCAGACGATAACACTCTGCCGTGCTCGTAAAACGTAAACCATTCTCCCGGATTTCCCGTGAAACTATGATAGGAATAAATTGAACTCAATTTCGTGGTTTCCCCTATACCTGTATCAGGGATAAATCCTCCTTTTCGTATCTCTTTATTTGCGGGAGAAATCCACTGAACGCCTACAAAAAATGCTTTTCCATTTATTACAATATTTTGCTCGCGCACATCGATTGTAAGATAGCCCTTATTAAAATTGTCTTTGTTTATTAATACATCTCTATTCAACAACTCAACACCCGGATATCCATTCTCATTAACATCATATATATGCAACCGCATAGGTCTGTCTACATCAAAGTTTTTTTGCTTAAAAAGCACATTTTTAATTACACCCCTTTTACTGGTATCAGTAAATTTGATTAGCGTAACTATTTGATAGTAGTTATTTGCAGTTGAGCCTGCGAAAGATGTAGTTTGCTTTTCATTTACAACTCCTATGCGCTCAGCAACCGCACTTCGAACAACAACTTCCTCTAATGTATTAACCGACTCTTGTAATGAAATTTGATTTGCCAATATAAGTTCTTGTACTGAAAACAAACGACTTTGGAATCCGATACAAGAAAAGCCTACTGAATCAGATTGATCTGCCAGTATGGAATATTGACCATTTTCATTGGCATCAAAATACTTTTTTTGGTGCACTAAAAAACCACTCGCATAAGGAATAGCCAGTTTGGTTTTATCATTAACAACCCTGCCAGCCAGTTTTAGATTTTGCCCAATGCATTCCGTGGACAAAAATATTATTAATGAATAAAGAAGATATTTACTACTCATAAGTAACTATTTAGCGGATACCATTTTATATACCCAGTAGAGATAAAGTTATGGTAGTCTATCTACTGCATTTGTTAACCTACACATAAATTGTACCTCCCAACAATCTAACCCTACACATCCTGCAAAGCAAGCTCCTTCGCCCATCGAATGCAATAGTTGATATCCTTATCTGTAACCTTGCCCGTTAAGCGCTCTTCTAATAGGCTTCGAATAGATAGTACTAACCCTTTTTCATCTTCCTGATATTGCTGGTAAAGTGCCCTCACTTCATCAGCTTGTACAGACTTATGAATATGAGCTGGCTTTTCTACCACAAAAATGGATTGAAGCCAATAGTCAATCCGTTGAAAAATCGATTTCATTTTTA